>NZ_JBHJUO010000037.1:0-37047 GCF_042268445.1 Streptomyces sp. NPDC056169
TACCCCGTCGAGCGCATGATGCGCGACGCCAAGATCACCCAGATCTACGAAGGCACCAACCAGGTCCAGCGCATCGTCATGGCCCGCAACCTCCCTTAGTACAGGCGAAAGGGCGCCCTCCCCGGCCGGGGAGGGCGCCCTTCTCGTACGTCCGAGGTCACCGGTTCGACTCGACGGTGACCTTCTCGTCGTTGCGGATCTGCTCGACCAGCTGCTTCACCTTGGGCATGTCCCACTTGAGGGAGTTCTGCGGCGCGCTGCCCGCGAGCGGCATGTTCATGGACTTGCCGTCACCGCTGCTGATGCCCTTCATCGCGAAGAACATCTTCCCGAGGTCGTACAGCGACATGTCCTTGTCCACGATCAGCGTGTCCAGACCGGCGCCCAGCGTCGGGTACAGCGCGAACGGGTTGAGGATCGTGCCCGGCGTCGCCGCCTGGCTGGCCAGGGCGGAGAGGAACTTCTGCTGGTTCTTCGTCCGCTGGAGGTCCGAATCGGCGAAGGCGTACCGCGTCCGGACGAAGGCCAGGGCCTGCTCGCCGTTGAGGGTCTGCTCGCCCGCCGCGAAGTTCGCTCCGGACTTCTTGTCCTTGAAGCCCTTCTCGATGTTGAGGTCCACCCCGCCGAGCGCGTCCACGATGTTCGCGAAGCCGGCGAAGCCGATCTCCGCGTAGTGGTCGATGTGCAGGCCGGTGTTGTACTCGACGGTCCGCACGAGCAGCTCGGGGCCGTCCATCGCGTAGGCCGCGTTCAGCTTGGAGCCGCCGCGCGCCGGGAAGTTCTTGCCCGATTCGGAGCCCACGAAGTTCGGGATCGTCACCCACGAGTCGCGGGGGAGCGAGACCATCGTGTTCCCGCTGGAGCAGGCCGCGAGGATCATCATCGAGTCGGTCCGCTTGCCCTCGGCGGAGCCGGTGTGCAGCTTCTTCTTCTCCTCGGCGGACATGCCCTCACGGCTGTCCGAGCCGACGATCAGGTACGTCGTGCAGTCGCCCTCCGACGGCCGCTCGATGACCTTGGAGAGGTCGACCTCGTTGCGCATCTGGGAGCTGGCCCAGGCGTACGTGCCGATGCCCCAGGCGAGGACGCCGACGACCAGGACGATCGAGCCGATCTTGGCGCGCTTGCGCCAGTCCGGGGCGGGGCCGCCGCCGGGCCGCGGGGCGTGCTGCGGGGGTACGGGTCCCCGGCCGCCGGGACCCTGCGGGGCGCCGCCCTGCGGGCCGCCGTAGACCTGGCCGCTGCTGTAACCGGAGTCGTAGCCCGAGTTCTGGGCCTGCGTGTAGTTCGGGTTGTAGCCCTGGCCGTCATCGGGCTGCTGCTGCCCGTACGACTGCTGCTGCCGGCCGTAGGGGGGCTGCTGCGGCGGGACCTGCGGACGCTGCACATGGCTCATCCGGCGAGGTCCCTCGGGCTGGGAGTTCGCGTTGCCACGGCCGTGTCCGCCGTCATGGGGCCAGTCATTCATGCGGACCAGTGTGCCGGGCGGAGGAATCCCCTGGACAGGCCGGGTGGAATATCGGACCGGCCCTGTTGCCAAGCTGATGCAAAACGGACCCCACGGGGACGACGGCGAGACCCCGCATAAGGTGGAGGGCATGACAGATCAGGGCGATATCCCCGGCAAGCCCACCTCGGCCTCCCGCACCACCCTCAGCCACATCATGACCAGCCACGACACCAACCTCCTCGGTACGGTGCACGGCGGCGTGATCATGAAGCTGGTGGACGACGCGGCGGGCGCCGTCGCGGGCCGGCACTCGGGCGGGCCCGCCGTGACCGCCTCCATGGATGAGATGGTCTTCCTGGAGCCGGTGCGGGTCGGGGATCTCCTCCATGTGAAGGCCCAGGTCAACTGGACCGGCCGGTCCTCCATGGAGGTCGGCGTACGGGTCATGGCCGAGCGCTGGAACGAGTCCACGCCCGCCACCCAGGTCGGTTCTGCCTATCTCGTCTTCGCGGCCGTCGACGCGGACGGCAAGCCGCGGCGCGTCCCGCAGGTCGTCCCGGAGACGGAGCAGGACAAGCGCCGCCACCAGGAGGCCCAGATCCGCCGCACCCACCGCCTGGCCCGCCGCCAGGCGATCAAGGAGCTCCGGGAGCGCCGCGCCGCCGAGGGCTACGAGGACTGACCCCCGAGGGGGCGCGCCCTTCCCCGGAGCCCTTCCCCGGAGCCGCCCCAGGAGCCCCCGGAGTCGCCCCTGGTGGCCGCCCCACGGAGCCGCCCCCGGTGCCGCCCACGAGCCGCCCCGGCCCCCGGACGGATCAACGCCCTCCTACGGGCACACCACCTTGTCCCCGGTGACCGCCTCGAACGGCCCGCCCTTCCCCGCGTCCTCCGCCCGCACGGCCGTGACGCCCCGGTAGTCCGCCCCCACCGTCACCCGCAGCGTCGCGCCCCGGCCCGCCACCGCCCGCAGCTCCGCCCCCGGCAGCGCCGCCGCGAGGGACTTCGCCGAGCGGTCCCAGCGGGGGTCGTACTCGACGAGGGTGCGCGCCCGCTCCTGCCCGGCCCCGGTCATCGGCGTCCGCGTGGTGTCGAAGCCGGTGCCGCGCAGCGCGTCGTCCACCTTCCGGCCGAGCCCGTCCGTCCGGGTCCCGTTGTAGACCTGCACCCGGATCGTGCGCGGCGACACGTCCACGACGACCGACTTCGGGTCCACACCCTTCCCGGAGGACTCCGCCTTCTGCGCGGAAGCCGCCGGCGCCAGCGGCCGGTCGTCCCGCAGCGCCTGGAACAGCTTCTGCGCCTTCGCCGCGTCCCACTTCACCGTCGACCCGATCCCCTTCACGGGGAAGCTCATGTCGCCGATCGGCACGGACACGAACTCCGACGACGCCGGCGTGAAGCCCCGCATCGCCTTGGACAGCGCCAGCATCTGATCCGTACCGAAGTCCTCGTCCGCCCGGACCGAGCCCAGCATCGTCGTGGCCATCTCGCGGAACCGCACCGGGTTCAGCAGCACCCCGCCGCTCGTCGCCCGGTCGATCAGCGCCGCCAGGAACTTCTGCTGCCGCTGCATGCGCCCGATGTCGGCGGCCCCGTCGATGTGCCGCGAGCGGACGTACTGGAGGGCCTGCCCGCCGTCGAGCTCGTGGGTGCCGGCCGACAGGTCGAGGCCCGTGTAGGAGTCCTTGACCGCCTTGGTCGTACAGATCTGCACCCCGCCGACCGCGTCCACGGTCCGCATGAAGCTGGTGAAGTCGACCTCCAGGTAGTGGTCGATCTTGACGCCGGTCATCGACTCGACGGTCCGCACGGTGAGCCCCGGCCCGCCCTCCGCGTAGGCGGCGTTCAGCTTCACGGGGTGGGAGTGGTGCTTCCTGCCGCTGGTCAGGTCGGTGTGCTCGGGCATCTCGGCGTACGAGTCACGGGGCAGGCTGACGACGCTCGCCCGCTCCCGGTCCTCCGAGATGTGCACGAGCATCACCGTGTCGGTGCAGTGGCAGGGGGCGCCGCCGAGCCGGTACTTCTTCTTCTCCTCCGGGGTGATCTTGTCCCGGCCGTCGGTGCCGACGACCAGGACGTTCATCCCGTTCCCGGCCTGCGGCCGGTTCTTCATGTCCTTGAAGGGGTCGACCCGGGTGATCCCGGTGTCCAGGCCCGTCACCACCGCGTGCCCGATCCCGCCCGCCGCGAGGACCACCACGGACAGCGCGGTCGCCATCCGCATCCCCCACCGGGGCCGCCGTGGCCGCCGCCGACGGACCGGTACGGGAGGCCGGGGGACCGGCCTGCGACGGGGCGTGCGGGGCGGCGTGGGCACGGACGGACACCTCCGCGGGTGTGACAAGGGGAACCGTGAGCACCGTAGGCCCATACGATCAGCGCAAGGGTGCACCACCCATGCGGCGCGCACCGGTGTCCCCCGTTCGCGGTAACGTGGCGAACAATGAACGCCACGCCCCCCGTCTCCGTGATCATGCCGGTCCTCAACGAGGAGCGGTATCTGCGCACCTCGGTTCGTCACATCCTGGAGCAGGAGTACGACGGCGAGATGGAGGTGGTGATCGCCCTCGGCCCGTCCACGGACCGTACGGACGAGATCGCCGCCGAGCTCGTACGAGAAGACCCCCGCGTCCACACCGTGCCGAACCCCACGGGCCGCACGCCCGCCGCGCTCAATGCCGCGATCAAGGCCTCCCGTCACCCGATCGTGGTGCGCGTCGACGGCCACGGCATGCTCTCTCCGAACTACATCGCCACCGCCGTCCGGCTCCTGGAGGAGACCGGCGCGCAGAACGTCGGCGGTGTCATGCACGCCGAGGGCGAGAACGCCTGGGAGGACGCGGTCGCCGCCGCGATGACCTCGAAGATCGGCGTGGGCAACGCGGCCTTCCACACGGGCGGCCAGGCCGGCCCGGCGGAGACCGTGTACCTGGGCGTCTTCCGGCGCGAGGTCCTGGAGCAGCAGGGCGGGTACAACGTGGAGTTCATCCGCGCCCAGGACTGGGAGCTGAACTTCCGCATCCGCGAGGCCGGCGGCCTCATCTGGTTCTCGCCGGAGCTGCGCGTCCAGTACCGCCCGCGGCCCTCGGTGAAGGCCCTCGCCACGCAGTACAAGAACTACGGCCGTTGGCGTCATGTGGTGGCCCGCTACCACCAGGGCTCCATCAACCTCCGCTACCTGGCCCCGCCGGTCGCCGTCTGCGCCATCGCCGCGGGCCTCGTGGTGGGCGCGGCGCTCACCCCGCTCGGCTTCGTGATCCCGGCGGGCTACCTCGCGGCCATCGCGGCGGGCTCGCTCCCGGCGGGCAAGGGCCTGCCGCTGAAGGCCCGCCTGCAGATCCCGGTGGCGCTCGCGACGATGCACATGTCGTGGGGGTACGGCTTCCTGACGAGCCCGCGCTCGCTGGCCAGAAAGGTCATCGCGAGCCGCCGGCCGGCGGTGAAGGCCGGCGAGTCCGAGACGGTCTGATCACCCACACGACTGACGGCCGGGTCCCTTATGGGGCCCGGCCGTCGGTCATGTGCGGGTGAGGCGGATCAGCTCTTCCCGTCCCACCGGTAGACCGAGTAGATGTCCATGCACTCCGCCTTGTCGTCGGCGCCGTCCGGCAGGTCACCGGCGACCTGCGTCGGCTTCTTGTACGTGGTGCCCTCGCGCCAGTCCGCGCCGACGACCAGCGTGATGCCCTTCGCCTCGGGGTCGGCCCGTACGGCCGAGTCCGGCAGCCCGAGCGCCTTCGTCACGGAGAGCGCGTTCGCCTTGCCCTGGTCGCCGTCCGCCTTCGGGTAGGTGACGACGGTGTCCTTGCGGCCGCCGCCCTCCTGGGAGGAGTCGGCCTGGGTGAAGCCCTTGCCCTGAAGGGCCTTGGCCATGTCGCCCGCCCGGCCCTCGACGGCCGGCTCGTCGGCGCCGTCGGTGCCGTTGACGACGGTCACGGGGAACGAGGAGGGCGCCTCGGCCGGCGTCTTGGGCTTCGGAGAGGCCGTGGTCTTCGGCTTCGCCTTGCCACCGGCCTTGTCGCCGTTCTTGTCGAGGGCGACGTCGTCACGGAGCATCGACCACATCTTGTCGGCGGAGGAGGTCCGCAGCTGCAGCCACTCCTTCGGCCTCGGCGGGTACACGTCCGTGGGGACGGTCGCCGTCGTCAGACGGTCGAGCTTCACGTTCTTGAGCTGCATCGACAGATCGAAGAGCTTCTTGACGGTCTTGAGGTCCTCGGAGACCTGAAGGGCGTTCGTGGCGGTCTCGGCCAGGCCCGTCAGCCGCCCGGTGTCGCTCCAGGCGTTCTGCTCCTGGAGCCGCTTCATCATCCCGTTCATGTACATGTGCTGGGCCTTGGCGCGGTTCTGGTCGCTGCCGAAGGCGTGCCGGGTACGCAGCCACTGGAGCGCCTGCACGCCCTTGACGTCGGTGGTGCCCTGCGGCAGCTTCAGACCGGAGCCGCCCTTCACCTGGCGGGTCGACTTGTCGTGCACACCCGTCTTGACGCAGACGGGGACGCCGCCGACCTCGTCCGCCATGGCCACCACGCCGGCGAAGTCGACCATCAGCCAGTGGTCGATGTAGACCCCGGTGAGGCTCTCCCAGGTGGTGAGGGTGCAGCCGGGACCGCCGCGCTGGAGCGACTCGTTGATGGGACGGTTCGTGGTGGCGGCGTAGGGCGTGCCGTTCTCGTCCTTGCACTCCGGGATCTTGACGACCGTGTCGCGCGGGATGGAAATGAGCGAGGCGTTCTCGCGGTCCGCGGAGACGTGGAGCAGCATCTGCACGTCGGCGAGCGGCTTGCGGTCCTTGTCGTTCCGGCCGCCGCCCAGGGCGATGTTCTTCTCGTCGGCCCGGCTGTCGGAGCCTATGAGGAGGATGTTGAGCGGGGTGTCGCCGAGCGCGTTCGGCGCGGCCTTCTTCACGCCGCTGCTGCCGCCCGCGCGGCTACCGCTGCGGATGTTGCCGTTGAGGTGCTCGTAGTACAGGTATCCGGCGCCGGCCGTGCCGAGTATCAGCACGGCGAGGGTGATCGCCACCCAGCGCAGGACCTTGTGCTTGCCGGCCTTCTTGGCCCGCCGGCGCGAGCCGCCGCGACGGTGGCCCGCCCGCGGGTCGCCGCCGGCTCCCGTACCGCCTCCGCCGCTGGTGCCGCTGCGCCGCCGCTCGGCTCGGGTCGACGTCGACGTACCGGAGGATCCGGCGGATCCGGTGGATCCCGCGTCCTCGGCCCCGGCTTCGCCCCCGGCGCCGGTCGCCTCCCCCGCTCCGTACAGCTCGTCGTCCCAGCCCAGTTCACGGGCGCGCGGAACGCGTTTCCGCGTTCCCTCCCCACGCACGTTCTGTCCCACCCCAGGTCCCCTCGTGAGTCAGGAGTGCCCCAAGTCCCGGTGTTTCCGGGTTACTTGGCGCACACCTGCTTGTCAGCTTCTACCTTCTCGACGTCCGGCGCCTTTACCGGACCGGTGATGGGCACCCCCGCGCCCTTGAAGTCGGCGCCGAGGACGAGCGTCATGGGCTCGCGTACCCCGGCGTCCTGCCTGCCCGGCTTGAGCGCCGAGGCCGGCAGACCCATCATGTCCGCGAGCTTGCGGGCCTGATCGGCCTGGTTCGGTGCATAGGTGAGCGTGGTCTTCGCCGCCTTCTCGGGGGCATTGCTCTTGTTGGTGGAGCGGGTCACGCCCTCGTTGTTCTGCAGCCAGTTGATGGTCGACTGGGCCGCACCCTGGATGCCGCTGCCGTTGAAGACGTCGACGCGGACGTCGACGGCCGCGGCGCGCGTTCCCTGGAGGAGCTTCGCCTGGGCCTGCTTCTGGGCGTTCTTGGCGTCCTGGGTCTTCTTCTTCACCTCGGTGAGCGAGGTGTCGGCCTTCATCGCGGCGAAGAGCTGCGGTGCCTGCGTCGGGTGCGGCACGACGGTGATCGGCTTGGGCTCGGCCGGGTTGTCGATGACCGGGAGCGTCGCGAACGCGATGTTCTTCATGTCGATCCCGGACAGCTCCTTGGCCAGGTCCTGGAGCTTGGAGAGGGACCCTATGCCCTTGTCGACGGTGAGCGCGTCCGTCGCCGCCTCGGCGAGGTCGTAGAGCTTCGTCGGGCTGGTGAGGGTCTCGTCCGACTTCATCTGCCGGAGCATCGAGCTCATGAACTGCTGCTGGACCTTGATCCGGTCCAGGTCGCTCTTGTTGCCGAAGCTGGAGCGGGTGCGGACGAAGGCGAGTGCCTTCTCCCCCTCGATGACCGACTCGCCGGCCGGCAGCTTCAGGTGCGACTTGGGGTCGTCGACCGGTTTCTCGACGCAGACCTTCACGCCGCCGACGGCCGTGGTCAGCTCCTTGACGGCGTTGAAGTCGACCATCATGAAGTGGTCGACGGTCAGGCCGGTCAGCTCCTTGACCGTGCGCATGGTGCAGCCGGCGTCGCGGCCGTCCTGGCCGAGGCTCACGTTGAAGCGGGCCTGCGTCTGGCCGGGGATCGTCAGGATCGACCCGTCGGGCTGCCTCGACTGGCATTCGGGGATCGCCGTCATCAGGTCGCGCGGGATGGAGAGCGCCGTGGCGTTCGTCCGGTCCTTGGCGACGTGGAAGAGGATCGTGGTGTCCGCGTGGCCGGGGCTGTCCTTGTCGCCGTAGCCCCCGTTGCCCTCACCGGTCCGTTTGTCGGTGCCGATGATCAGGACGTTGAAGGCCTCGCCCTTGCGGAAGCCCGCGCTCTGGGTGCCGACGGGGTCGACGACGTGGATGTTGTCGTCGAGCTTCTTGTAGAGCAGGTACGCGCCGGTGGCGCCGCCCACGAGCACGAAGGCCATCGTGCCGCCGGTCCACAGGAGGACCTTCTTCTTGCGGGACGCGCCCTGCTTGCGCTTGCGGCGGCTCGCGGGGGGCTGCTGGCCGCCGCCCTGCTCGGAGACGCGACGGCGGCGCTGACCGGGGACGGGCGCCTCGGTGGCCGTGCCGGCGCCGGTGCCTGCGGTGGTGCTGCGGCCCGCGCCGGCAGGGGCGCCGTGGCCCGTACCGGTCGTGTCGGCCGCCGTGGCCGTGCTCGATCTCCGGGGCCGGGACGGTGTCTGCGACTGCCCAGCGGAGTGGTCCAGTCGCAGTTCGTAGTTGCCGGTCTGCGGGTTGAGCACCCACTGGTCGGCGGGGTCGATCTCGTCCGCCCGTCCACGGCTGTGCGCGTCCACGGTTACTCGAGTCCTCCGTCGGTGCCACGCGAGGCGCCTCCCCCGTAGGGCGCCGCTCTCTCGGTCGTTCGATCCTTGGTGAGTGCGACGACCACACGGTCGGGTGCACCGGATCGCGTCACACTATCCGCCCAGTTCAGCGTGGGGCGACGTCAGTGACAAATTCCACGCCCCTTACAACCGGGCAATTTGCTCAAACCTCATCCGACCCTGCCCTCCCCTTGGTTCGCCCTTTACCCACCGCGTCCCGGGTGTTCCTAAGAGCACACGCCCTCCGCCGCGTTCCGCCCCGTGAAGGTCGGTGTCGCAGAGGGCGCCGGGCTGTCCGCGTCGTCGGGCTTGCCGTCGCCGCCGTTCCCGCGGCCCTCCTCCTCGGTGTGCGGCGTCACGAGGACGGGCCGGTCCTCCCTCAGCTGCTTGAAGAGTTGACTCGCCGCCGGCTGTACCAATTCGTCCCGGTTCGCGTCATATCGGTACGAGCGGCGCGGCACCGTGAGGAACTGCACCTTGTCCGTCGGGACGGCCCGCATCGCGCGCGCCAGGTCGTACAGGTCCTTCAGCGAGTCGAGCCCCGGGTCGGTCGTGATCGCCTTCGTGGCCGCGTCCAGGACCGGGTAGAGCTTGGTCGGGTTCAGCAGGACCCCGTTGCTCTGCACCTTGTTGACGAGGGCGCCGAGGAACTGCTGCTGCCGGTCCATGCGTTCCGTGTCGCTGCCGTTGCCGATCGACTTCCTGGCCCGTACGAAGCCGAGGGCCTGCTCCCCGTGGAGCGTCTGCCGCCCCGCGGGCAGCTTCAGCTTCGCGTCGGTGTCGTCGACGGGCTCCTTGAGGCAGACCTCCACCCCGTCCACGGCGTCGACCATCTTCTTGAAGCCCCGGAAGTCGATCACCATGTGGTGGTCGACCCGGATCCCGGTCAGCTTCTCGACGGTACGGATCGTGCACGCCGTACCGCCGAACTCGAAGGCCCAGTTGAACTGCGCGAACTGCTCGCGGGTCCGCTTCCCGTCGGCCTTGGCGCAGCTCGGGATCGTCACCATCAGGTCGCGGGGGAGCGAGACGGCCGTCGCGCTCGACTTGTCCGCCGAGAGGTGCAGCAGGATCGTCGTGTCGGAGCGCTGGGTGCCCTTGTCCTTGCCGTACTTGCGGTTCCCCTCGCCGGTCCGGGTGTCCGAGCCGATGAGGAGGATGTTCCGGGCGGCGGAGGCGGCCGCCGTCGGCCGCTCCTTCTCGTACTTCCGCAGCTCGGCCGCGGCCGTCGTGTCCGTGGTGATGTTGCCGTCGAGCTTCCGGTAGAACCACCAGCCGACCGCGGCCGCGATCAGCACCACGAGCGAGACCCCGAGGGCCGTCCACCGCAGCCAGTGGCGTCTGTGCGGCTCCTCCGGAGCACCGGGCGCCGCGTCCTCCGCCGCCGGGGGATCCGGTTCGGGCGGCGTGTCAGCACGGTCCGTCACGTCTGAGTCCGTCCTTCGAGGCGTCGGCGGCGCGCCCGGCGGCCACCGGTCATGGAAGGAGACGGCCGAACCCGACGCATGGTTGTGCGGAAGGATCGACTCCCCCCGGCCGATCATGTACCGGAGTCGGCGCGGGGACCCGGGGGCTCGGCGCGGCGCTACGCCGAATGGGCGCTAACCGGGGTGGGGGTCGGTGCCGGAAGGCGCCGACGGGGCGCCGGGCCGGTGCGGGGGAGGGTCGATCGGGCGCCGGGTCGGTGTCGGTTCGGTAGGGGGCGACCGGGCGCCGGGCCGGTGTGGGTGGGCGCCGGGCGGGGGACCGGGTGGCTCAGCTGACCGTGTGGGTCACCCGCTCGCTCTCCACCCGCTTCTCCAGGGCCTCGGGCGAGAGCTGATCCAGGTTCCGGCACAGCACCACGGAGCCGCCGGCCGCGAGGGGCGCGTACAGGCCGGTCGAGAGCCCCCGCCAGTCCCCGTAACCGAGACCGGACAGCAGCCGGGAGCCGGGGGTCAGGCCGAGCGCCGCCGCGTCCACGCGCGCCTGCTCGACGAGCTGCGCTCCGCTCCGTTCCCTGCCGTCGGCGACGAGGGCGGGAGCCTCCGGGTCCACCGGTACGAACGGCGCGAACCGGTCGCCCTGGCTCGGCACCTCGACCGCGTAGTCCGCGTACCCGGCGGGCGGGGCGGGGAAGCGGCGCCCCAGCGGCGCCAGCGAGAGCGCGATCCGCTCACCGGAACAGGCGAGACCCGCCTCCAGCGTCTCCGGCCCCGCGACCACGAGGTCGGCGTCCGCGGGATCGCCGCCCACCTCGACGGCCACCCCGACCGAGGAACAGGCGAGCAGCCAGACGGCCGTCTGCCAGTGCGCGGGCAGCAGCAGCGCGAGCCGGTCGCCCGGTGCGGCGGACAGTTCGCCCTGGAGCAGGTTCGCCGTCTTGGCCACCCAATTGGCGAAGGTGGCGACGGACAATTCCACGCGCTCACCGGTGGCGTCGTCGTAGAAAGTGACCAAGGGGCGGGCGGGGTCCGCGGCGAGCGCGGATCGCAGCAGGTCGGCGGGGGTGCGGTCGCTGGCGTTCACGCCGGACAGCGTACGCGGGCGGGCGCGCCCGGTCCTCCGTACCGGTGACGCCGTCCACCGGTCGGCCCGACGGTCCGTCAATTTCCGCGCGGATTCCCGACGCGCGGAACGCGCCGGGGATACGCACGATCGGCCCATGCGTGCCTCACTCGCCTCCTCGATCGCCGTCACCTGCGCGGCGGTGCTCGCCCTGCCGGTCTCCCTCGCCGCACCCGCGGCGGCCACGGCGCCACCGGCGGTCGCCGCGCTGCCACCGGGGCCCGAGCGGCTGCCCGGCTCCACCCAGTCGCTGCCGCTGGAGCCCCTGGACGGTTCCGTACGCGGCTTCGGCGGCGAATCCGGTTCCGATCCGGGAGAGCAGGGCCTGGCCCGACGTGACGTCAGACCGTTCTCCCTCGTCGGCGTCGTCTGGGACGACCCGACGGCCGCGCTGCACGGCACCGTGCAGGTCCGCACCCGGGCCACCGGTGACGGGGCCTGGTCGGAGTGGCAGGACGTGGAGACCCACAACGACGAGCACGGCGCCGACCCGGAGACCGCGGAGGGCGCCGCCCGGGCGCTCAAGGGCTCCACGGCGCCGCTGTGGGTGGGCGACTCGGACGGCGTCGAGATCCGCGTACGAGGAGAGGAGCAGCTCCCCGAGGGCCTGCGCCTCGAACTGGTCGACCCGGGAGAGGGCCCGGCCTCCGCCGCCCCCCGATCCCGGGCGGCCATGGTCTCGGCCGGCCCGACGGCGGCGGAGGCGGCGGCCAGCGCGGTCAACGCCCAGCTGGCGCCGTACGGCGCGACCTGGATCCCGGCGCTGTCGAAGGAACAGACGGAAGTGACGTTCCGCCACTTCACCATGCCGGCCATCCCCGCCGTCCCCGCCATGCCCGCCGTCCCCGCCGTCCCCGCCGTCCCCGCCGTCCCCGCCATGCACGCCGTCCCCGCCATGCCCGCCGTCCCCGCCATGGCGGCCAGGCCCGCCCGGCCTCCCCACGCGGCCCCGATCGCGGCGGTCGCCCCGGTCGCCCCCGTCGTCCCGATCGCCGCCGCCCCGGCGGTCGCGGCGGTCGCGGCGAAGCCGTACATCGGCCCCCGACCGGGGATCATCACGCGCAAGGGCTGGGGAGCCGACGAGAAGCTCCGCGAGAAGGGCTTCGTCTACACGAAGACCATCAAGGCGGCCTTCGTCCACCACAGCGCGACCGGCAACAACTACACGTGCAGCCAGGCCCCCTCCGTCCTGCGCGGCATCTACCGCTACCACGTCCAGAGCAGCGGCTGGCGGGACTTCGGCTACAACTTCGCCATCGACAAGTGCGGAAACATCTACGAAGGCCGTGCGGGGGGCGTGGCCAAGCCCGTCCTCGGCGCGCACACCCTCGGCTTCAACACCAACAGCATGGGCATCGCCGTCCTCGGCACCTACAGCAAGACGAACCCGCCGGCCGCCGTGCTCACCGCCGTCGCCAAGCTGACGGCGTGGAAGCTCGGCCTGCACGGGGTGAACCCGAACACCACGACGTACCTGACCTCCGGGGGCGGAAACCTGTACAAGAAGGGCACGAAGGTCAAGCTCCGCACGATCGCCGGACACCGTGACGGATTCGCCACGGAATGCCCCGGCGCCCGCCTGTACGGCAAGCTCTCGACGGCCAGGACGACCTCGGCGAAGTACCAGGGAAGGCTCTGATGGGGTCAGGCAGGCAACCGTCCGCATAAACTGACCGGTCACATCGCACGGACGACCGAGACGGGCGGGCGGACCGGCCCCGAACAGGAAGCAGAGACGACAAGGTGACTGAAGCGATCCTCCTGGTCGGTGGCAAGGGCACAAGGCTGCGACCCCTCACGGTCAACACGCCCAAACCCATGGTCCCGGCGGCGGGCGTCCCCTTCCTGACGCACCAGCTGGCCCGCGCCCGCGCCGCCGGCGTCGAGCACATCGTGCTCGCCACCTCCTACCTGGCCGAGGTCTTCGAGCCGCACTTCGGCGACGGCTCCGACCTCGGCCTGAGCCTGGAGTACGTCACCGAGGAGGAGCCGCTCGGCACGGGAGGCGCGATACGCAACGTCGCCTCGCGCCTCCACTCGGGCCCCGACGACCCGGTCCTCATCTTCAACGGGGACATCCTCACGGGCCTCGACATCCGGGCCCTCGTCGACACCCACGCCTCCTCCGGCGCGGACGTCTCGCTGCACCTCACCCGCGTGGAGGACCCGAGAGCGTTCGGGCTGGTCCCCACGGACGGGACGGGCCGGGTCACGGCCTTCCTGGAGAAGCCCCAGACGCCCGAAGAGATCGTCACCGACCAGATCAACGCCGGCGCGTACGTCTTCCGCCGCTCGGTCATCGACACGATCCCCGCCGGCCGCCCCGTCTCCGTCGAGCGCGAGACCTTCCCCGAGCTCCTCTCCTCCGGAGCCCACCTCCAGGGCATGGTCGACTCCACCTACTGGCTGGACCTCGGCACCCCGCAGGCCTTCGTCCGCGGCTCCGCCGACCTGGTCCTGGGCCGCGCCCCCTCCCCGGCCGTGCCGGGCCGCTGCGGCGACCGCCTGGTCCTCCCGTCGGCCCGCGTCGCCCCGGACGCCAAGCTGACCGGCGGCACGGTCATCGGCGCGGACGCGCAGGTGGGCGAGGGCGCCCGCATCACGGGCTCCACGATCCTGGCGGGCGCGGTGATCGAACCGGGCGCGGTGATCACCGACTCCCTCGTCGGCGCGGGCGCCCGCATCGGAGCCCGCACGGTCCTCACGGGCGCGGTCATAGGCGACGGCGCCCACGTGGGCCCGGACAACGAACTCCGCGACGGCATCCGCATCTGGTGCGACACCACCCTCCCCCCGAACGCGGTCCGCTTCTCCTCGGACCAGTAACCCCCGCACGACGACCCCCAGGGCGATGCCCCTGTTCGGCCACCCCGACGGCCCCGCACGGCGCCGGTCAGGGCCCGCACGCCCCCCCCGGGCCAAGGCCCTGCCCGGGGGCCCGCACGGACAAGCCCCGCCATGCCCCGCAGGGCCCCGGCTACGCTCGTAGCCATGGCCGGCCGCTTCCCACCCCGCACCCCCACCACCCGCACCACGGTGCGCGGCGGCCACGTCCCCGTACCCGCCACAGCGGACGCCCCGCCGGACCAGGACGCGGACCGGGGTCCGGCCCAGGACCGGGCCCAGGGTCCGGGCGGGGCCCAGGACCGGAGCCCGGGTCCGGCCCAGGACCAGGACCACCCCCCGGACCTCGGCCTCACCCTCGGCCCCCTCCGCCGCGGCCCCGCCGACCCCACCTTCCGCGTCACCCCCGACGGCTCGGTCTGGCGGGCCAGCCGCACGCCCGACGGCCCGGCCACCCTCCGCGTGGCCGTCCGCGACGGCGAGACGGAAGCGGAAGCCTGGGGCCCCGGCGCCCCCTGGCTCCTGACCCGCCTGCCCGCGCTCCTCGGCGCCGAGGACGACCCCACCGCCTTCGTCCCCCGCCACAGACTCCTCGCCGCCACCCACCGCCGCCGCCCCGGCCTCCGTCTCACCCGCACCGGCCTGGTCCTGGAGTCCCTGATCCCGTCGGTCCTGGAGCAGAAGGTCACGACGGACGAGGCCTACCGGGCCTGGCGGCTGCTGGTACGGAAGTACGGCGAGCCCGCGCCCGGCCCGGCCCCCGACGGCATGCACGTCATGCCGGACGCCCGCACCTGGACCCTGATCCCGTCGTGGGAGTGGCACCGCGCGGGCGTGGACGACAAGCGCGCCGCGACGATCGTGCGCGCGGCCAGGGTGGCCCGCCGCATGGAGGAGGCCGCGGACATGGCCCCCGCCGACGCCCGTACCCGCCTGGAGCTGATCCCGGGCATCGGCCCGTGGACGAGCGCGGAGACGATCCAGCGCAGCAACGGCGCCGCGGACGAGGTCACCACCGGCGACCTCCACCTCCCGGGCATCGTCGGCTGGGCCCTGGCGGGCGACCGTACGACCGACGACGAGGCGATGCTGGCGCTCCTGGCCCCGTACGCGGGCCAGCGCCACCGCGCCGCCCGCCTGATCCTGCTCAGCGGCCGGGTCCCGCCCCGCAGGGCGCCCCGCATGACGCCGGGCAACATCGCGCGCCTCTGAAAAAGGTGCGCCTCAAGAGGCGCACCCAAAACAGACGCACCTCAACAGACGCACCTCAACAGACGCACCTCAACAGGCGCGCCTCGAAGCGGCGCACCTCGAACAGCCTCAGCGCACCTCGACGAAGTCCCCCGCACGCCGTGCCGGCCGCGCGCCCGGCGCCACCGCCGCGTGCCCGATCGCCACCGCGCCCATCGGGTCCCAGCCCTCCGGCAGCCCGAGGACCTCCCGTACGACGTCCCGGCAGAACATCGTCGAGGACACCCACGCCGAGCCCAGCCGCTCACCCGCGAGCGCCACCAGGAAGTTCTGTACGCCCGCGCCCGCCGCGACCACGAACATCTCGCGCTCGGCGGCGTCCCGCCGCGGATCGCCGTAGTGGTGGGCGCCGTCCATCACGAGGCAGGGCACGGCCAGATAGGGCGCGTTGCGCAGGACGTCCCCGCGCCGCACCCGCTTGGCCACCGATTCCTCGGACTTCCCGTCCCGCCGCAGGTCAGCGATCCACGCGTCCCGCATCGCGTCGAGCAGCCGCACCCGCGACTCCGGCGACTCCAGCAGGACGAACCGCCAGGGCGTGGTGTGGTGCGGGGCCGGCGCCGTCACGGCCGCGGCGACCGCACGCCGTACCGCGCCCGGGTCGACCGGCTCGTCGGTGAACTCCCGTACGGTCCGCCGCAGCGTCACCGCCTCCCGTACGGCCTCCGACGTCCCGAGCCGGAACATGTCGTCGGCGGCGCCGCGCACGAGCGCCCGCGCCCCCGGCTCCTCGTCCCCGGCCACCACGTGCGGCAGGCCCCGGACGACGGCGACCGGCAGCCCGCTCGCCTTGCCCTTCACCAGGTCGCCGGCGGCGGCGAGTTCGTCGGCGGTGGCGACCACGGTCGCGCTCAGCGGATTGCCGTGTGCGTCGGTCCCGCCGCGCAGGTCGTCGAGGACCCGCACCCCCGCCGCGCCGATCGCGACGTCGGTGAGGCCACTGCGCCAGGGCCGCCCGAAGGTGTCCGTGACGACGACGCCGACGTCGACGCCGAGCGCATCGCGCAGTCCCGAACGGATGCGCCGCGCCGAGGCGTCGGGATCCTCCGGTAGCAACAGCACCGTCCCGGACGGGGTGTTGGAGGCGTCGACCCCGGCGGCGGCCATGACGAGCCCCTGCCGGTTCTCGACGATCCGCAGGGTGCCGCGCCGCGCCACCACCCGTACCGTCTCGGCGTCTATCGCCTCCTCGCGGTCGTCGGCGGCGATCACCCGCCCCTCGGCCTTGCTCACGATCTTGGAGGTGACGAGGAGGACGTCACCGTCGACGAGCTCGGGCGAGGGCGAGGCGGAGGCGATGAGCTTGGCCAGGTCGTCCCCGGCCGTCACCTCGGGCAGCCCGCCCAGGGCCCACACACGGTACGAAGGGGGGCCGGCGGTCACCCGCGGACCTCCTCGGCGAGCGCCAGCGCCTCACGCGCCATCGCGGCCGTCGCCTCCACGTCGGTCATCATCAGCGGCACCGCCCGGCAGCGGATGCCCGCCGCCTCGACGTCCGCCACGGCGCCCGCGTCCACGGTGTCCACCAGCCAGCCGTCGACGAGTTCGGAGCCGTAGTGCAGGGCGACCGCCGTCGCCGTGGCCTCCACGCCGACCGCCGCGAGCACCTTGTCGGCCATGCCGCGCACGGGCGCGTCGCCGACGATGGGGGAGAGGCCCACGACCGGCGTCCCGGCGGCGCCGGCCGCGACGATCGCGTCGCGGATCCCGGGCACGGCCAGGATCGTCCCGACGCTCACCACGGGGTTGGACGGCGGGAAGAGGATGACGTCCGCCTCGGCGATCGCGTCCAGGACGCCCGGGGCGGGCTTCGCCGCCTCCGCGCCGACCGGCACGACGGCCTTCGCGTCCACGGAGGCGCGCAGCTTCACCCAGTACTCCTGGAAGTGCACGGCCCGCTGCTCGCCGTCGACCTCGATCGCGACGTGCGTCTCGACGCGGTCGTCGGACATGGGGAGCAGTCGTACGCCGGGCTGCCAGCGGTCGCACAGCGCCTCGGTGACGGCGCTCAGCGGGAAGCCCGCGCCGAGCATCTGCGTCCGGACGATGTGGGTCGCGAAGTCCCGGTCGCCGAGGCCGAACCACTCGGGTCCGACGCCGTACGCCGCGAGTTCCTCCTTGACCGTGAAGGACTCGTCGAGCCGGCCCCAGCCCTGTTCCTCGTTGATGCCACCGCCGAGGGTGTACATCACCGTGTCCAGGTCGGGGCAGACCTTCAGCCCGAAGAGATGGATGTCGTCACCGGTGTTGCCGACGACCGTGATGTCCGCGTCCGGCGCGGCCTGCTTGAGGCCGCGAAGGAAGCGGGCACCACCGATGCCACCGGCCAGAACCACAATGCGCATGTCCGGCAGTCTCTCAGGCGACGACGGTGCTCGGGGCGGCCGGGGCGCACTGGCCCTGGACCGACTCGTGCATCGGCATGTCCGTCAGGCCGGGGAAGTAGACGTGCAGGCTGACGGCCGGTTCGAGGGAGTCGTTGACGACCTCGTGGACGTATCCCGGCGCGAACACGCGCTGCGCGCCGCCGTCGAGCGTCCGCACGCCCCTGTCCGTGCGCTCCGTCAACTCGCCCTCCAGGACGGTCAGGACGCCGGAGGAGAGGCCGTGGTCGTGGAGTCCGCTGCCCTGGCCCGGGATCCAGGAGAGCAGCCACACCTCGTAGCCGGGGCCGGTGCGCAGCCGGTGGTACCAGCGGGTGGTGGCGTCGTACTCGACGTACGGGGCCCACTGGGAGCGGTCGTCGGCGATGGAGCGCGCGAGGCCGGCGAACTCGGCCACGGTGACGGGGTGGGCGCGCTCGGGCTGGAGGAGGTGCGGGACCTCGAGGATGTCGCCGGCGATCTGAAGGTCGCTGTCCATGTTCATGGGTGGGGAGGTTCCTCAGCAGAAACAGAAGCGGTGGGGGTCACGAAGAGCGGTGACGCGAATGGCGCGAAGTGACGAGTGACGCGAAGTGACGCTGGGTGACGCTGGGGGGAAGAAGCTGGAGCTCTGGGGCATCAACAGCTGGAACAACAACAGCGACAGCTGACCCGGACAGCGCGGCGGAACCCACGGGCGTGGGTCGCGGCGGTCGCAGTGGTCGCTGGCATGCCACCAAAGGTGGCGGGAGGAGGACCCGACTGTCAACTCAATGCCCGATTTGGCGGTAATGTTTCACCTCATCCGGTTACAGTGCGCGGAGAAAGGTTTGTTCACGCGCGGACCAGGAGAGATGGCGCATCAACCGTGCCCGTAAACATGGCGGCGCCCGCGCGGCGAGCCCCGGCTCGTTCGTCACTCTCCGTGATCGTCGTGTGATCCGGATCGCTTCCATGGCTGGATCGCAACAAGATCCAAGTTTCGGACGTCTCTCCTTGCAGGGGCTCGTGCGGTAGGGCCAGGCCGGTGGCATGTGTCACGTTTTTTGGTGATTTGAACACTTTCCGCATAGGCTTGGTTCCGCAGAGTGAATACGGGGCCCAATAGCAGATCTCGGCTTGACTCGCACAAAGCACGAACTTGTAATTTCACTCGTGTCGTTCGGCCGGGTTCGGCAACGGCCACATCACGGGGACGTACAGAACAGACGAGGGGCGCACATGACCGAGTTGTTCCAGGAACTGCTGGTCGAGGACGCGGACGAGGAACTCGGCTGGCAGGAGCGCGCGCTGTGCGCCCAGACCGATCCCGAGTCCTTCTTCCCCGAGAAGGGCGGCTCGACCCGCGAGGCCAAGAAGGTCTGCCTCGCCTGTGAGGTGCGTTCCGAATGCCTCGAATACGCCCTCCAGAACGACGAGCGGTTCGGCATCTGGGGCGGTCTCTCCGAGCGCGAGCGACGCCGCCTGAAGAAGGCCGCGGTCTGAGCCGCGGACCGAGAACCACCCGGCCCCGGCCTCCGGCCGCACCACCCCCGCCGAAGCCCGCCGGCCCCGCGCGCGGAAAGCGCGCACACCAGGACATGACGAACGGTCCGCCCCCTGTGCTCTGTCCACAGGCGGCGGACCGTTCTGCGTTCGGCCCCTCGCACAGCCGTTAGTGTGGGCCTCCGTCCGAGACGCACCCCACGCCCCCCGCGGGCGACCCCGGCCGGAGGGCCCGTAGCTCGATGTCCTCAACTCCTGAGTTTCCGCGACACGTCGTCACCGCCGTGCTCGTCACCCACGACGGTGCCCGCTGGCTGCCGGACGCCCTCGCCGGGCTGCTCGCCCAGGAACGCCCCGTGCAGAACGTGGTCGCCGCCGACACCGGCAGCGCCGACGACTCGGCGCGGCTCGTCGCCGACGCCATCGGCGCCGACCGCGTCCTGCACCTCGCGCGCCGCACCGGCTTCGGCACCGCCGTCGAGGAGGCCGCCCGCACGGCGCCCGTCCTGGGGCCCGAGGAGCTGTCGTACCTGAAGCGCCCGAGCGGCTGGGACCCCGTCAGCCGGACGTGGAACGACGACGCCTACGAGCTCCCCGAACTCCCGCACGGCGAACCGGTCCAGTGGCTCTGGCTCCTCCACGACGACTGCGCCCCCGAGCCCGGCGCCCTCGCCGAACTCCTGCGCGTCGCCGACTCCGACGCGTACGCCGCCGTCATCGGCCCCAAGCTGCGCGGCTGGTACGACCGCAAGCAGCTCCTCGAAGTCGGCGTCTCCATCGCCCACAGCGGCCGCCGCTGGACCGGACTCGACCGGCGCGAGCAGGACCAGGGCCAGCACGACCAGGTCCGCTCCGTCCTCTCCGTCTCCACCGCCGGCATGCTCGTCCGCCGCGACGTCTTCGAGGAGCTCGGCGGCTTCGACCGCCGCCTGCCCCTCATGCGCGACGACGTCGACCTGTGCTGGCGCGCCCACTCCGCCGGCCACCGCGTCCTCGTCGCCCCCGACGCCGTCCTCCGGCACGCAGAGGCGTCCGCCCGCGAGCGCCGCACCGTCGACTGCGCAGGCCGCACCGCCGCCAGCCCGCACCGCGTCGACAAGGCCGGCGCCGTCTACGCGCTCCTCTCCAACACCCCGGGCAGGGCCCTCCCGTACGTCCTCGTACGCCTCGTGCTCAGCACCCTGGTCCGCACCCTCGCCTCGCTCGTCGGCAAGGTCCCCGGCCAGGCCGTCGACGAGGTCACGGGCCTCCTCGCGACCCTCCTGCGGCCCGAGAAGATCCTCGCGGCCCGCAAGCGGCGCAAGAACCCGGCCGTCGCGGCGAGCGAGCTCCGCCCGCTCTTCCCGCCGCCCGGCGCCACCGTCCGCGCCGCCGTCGAACAGCTCGCAGCCAACGTCGGCGGAGCAGAGGCCGACTCCGGCGGCTCCCGCCACGGCGTCGTCGAGTCCGGACCGGGCGGCGACGACGCCGACTACCTGGAGATCGAGCAGTTCGCCCGGCTCAAGAAGATCGCCCGCAAGCCCGGGCCCGTCCTCTTCGGCCTGCTGCTCCTCATCTCCCTCGTCGCCTGCCGCAACCTCTTCGCGGGCGGCTCGCTGGCGGGCGGCGCCCTGCTGCCCGCCCCCGACACCGTCTCCGACCTCTGGTCGCGGTACGCCGACGCCTGGCACGCCCTCGGCACGGGCGGCACCCAGACCGCCCCGCCCTACCTCGCCGTCCTGGCCGCGCTCTCCGCGCTCTTCCTCGGCTCCACGTCCACGGCGCTGACCCTGCTGCTCGTCTGCTCGGTCCCGCTGGCGGGCTTCACCGCGTACTTCGCGGCCCGCCCGATCGTCGAGTCCCGGCTCCTGCGCGCGTGGGGCGCCGTCGCGTACGCGTTCCTGCCCGCCGCCACCGGCGCCCTCGCCACCGGCCGGCTCGGCACAGCGGTCCTCGCGATCCTGCTCCCGCTGATCGCCCGCGCCGCCGTCGCCGCCCACGGCTTCAACAGGCCCGACCGCGGCAGCTGGCGCGCCACCTGGGCCTACGCCTTCCTGCTCACCTTCGCGACGGCGTTCACCCCGATCGTGTGGCCCATCGCCGTCCTCCTCGGCCTCGGCGTCCTCGTCATCCACCGCTCCGACATCACGGCGTACGGGCTCCGCTTCCTCGCCGCCGTCGGCACCCCGGTCCTCGCCCTTGCGCCCTGGTCGCTCTCCCTGCTCACCGACCCCGCCGCCTTCCTGCGCGAGGCCGGTCTCGACATCCGTACGGGCACGGCCACCGCGCTCGACCTGCTCGGCACGAGCCCGGGCGGGCCCGGCACCACCGGCGGCCTCCTCCTGATCGGCCTCGTCCTCGCGGGCCTGGCCGGGCTCCTGCGCGAGGAGCGCAGGTCCGCCGTCCTCGCCGCCTGGGCCGCCGCCCTCACCGGCCTCCTCTTCGCCGTCCTCTCCAACGGCGCGGACGGCACCGGCTGGGCCGGCCCCGCCACCCTCGTCTACGGCGCCGCCCTCATCGCCGCCGGCATGATCGGCGCCGAGGGCGGCCGCACCCGCGTCGCCGCCCACGGCTTCGGCTGGCGCCAGCCCGTCGCCGCCCTCATCGCCCTCGCCTGCGCCGTCGGCCCCGCCGTCGCCGCCGTGGGCTGGATGATCGCCGGCGCCGACGGCCCGCTGACCCGGCGCGACCCGGTCCAGGTCCCGGCCTTCGTCGCCGAGGAGAGCGGCACCCGCGACCAGCCCCGCACCCTCGTCCTCGGCGGCACCTCGCCCGGCGAGGTCACGTACACCCTGGTCCGCGGCTCCGGCGCCCGCCTCGGCGACGGCGAACTCTCCGCGGCCGCCGAGACCGACGCCCGCCTCGACGGGGTCGTCGCCCACCTCGTCGCCGGCTCCGGCGCCGACCAGACCCAGGAACTCAGCGGCTACGCGATCCGCTACGTCCTCGTACGGGACGGGGCACCGCGCCAGATGGGCCGCGTCCTCGACGCGACCCCCGGCCTCAGCCGCCTCAGCCAGCTCGACGGCAGCGCGCTCTGGCGCGTGGACCGCGAGATCGCCCGGATCATGATCGTCCCGCCGACCGCGAAGACCGGCGACGCGGCGAAGACCGATGACACGGCGAAGACCGGTGGCACGTCGACAACCGGTGGCACGTCGACGACCGGGGACACGGCTGCGACCGGCGACCCGGCGAAGCCGGTCGCCGTCGCCGCGGGCCCCGTCGAGGCGCACACCGAGATCCCGGCCGGCCCCGCGGGCCGCGTCCTGCGCGTCGCCGACCGCGCCGACGAGGGCTGGACCGCCACCCTCGACGGCAAGGAGCTGACGAGGACCACCGTCGACGGCTGGTCCCAGGGCTTCGAGCTCCCCGCCCAGGGTGGCCGCCTCGACCTCACGTACGACCAGCCCCTCACCCACACCGTGTGGATCTGGACGCAGGTCGGCCTCGCCGTCGTCCTGCTCGTCCTCGCCCTGCCGGGCCGCCGTCGCGAGATCGACGACGACCTGCCCGAGGAGGAGCTCGCGATCCCCGCCCAGGCGACCGACGGCGACGGCCGCCGCGCGCGCCGGCTCCGCGCCGCCGCGGAGGCGGAGGCCGCCGAGACCGGGGCGCCGGACCAGGAGCAGGGGCACGACCAGGTCCCCGCCCCCGCTCCCGTCCCCGTCCCGATCCCGGAGCAGCAGGCGTACGAGCCCCAGGACCAGGCATGGGACGGCGGCGGGTACGACCCGGCCTACGCCGAGACCGCCCAGCCCGCGCAGAACGGCGCTCAGGAACAGCAGCAGGCCCACGACCCCGCGCAGGCCCAGCCCTACGCGGACCAGGGCTACTACCAGGAGTACGCGGCGGACCCGTACCAGCAGCAGCCGTACGCGTACCCCCAGCAGGGCTACGAGCAGCAGCCGCAGCAGGCCCAGCAGTATGCGGACCAGGGCTACGAGCAGCAGCAGTACGACCCGCAGGCGCAGTACGACCAGCAGCAGCCGCAGCCGCCGCAGCAGTACGACCCGTACGCCTACGGCTACGAGTACCCCCAGGGTCACGAGACCGAGCAGCGTCCCGACGGGAGCAGCAACCAGTGAAGCGCACGACCCTCTCCCTGATCGCGGTCGCCACGGCCCTCGCCGCCGTCACCGGCTTCGCCACCCTGACCACTCCGGACGGCACCGCCGCCCCCGCGGCCAAGGCCCCCACCCGGCTGCCCGTGCAGCGCGCGGGCCTGGTCTGCCCGGCCCCGAGCACCTCCGAGGTGGCCGAGACCGTCTACACCTCGTACACCCCGGCGGGGACGGCGGGCGCGGCCGCGCCCGGCACGCCCACCAAGGCGGAGCAGCCCACGGCCCAGCTGCGGACGGCGGCGAGCGGGGCGACCCGCGGCGGCGCCTCCGGCGGCGGCAAGAAGAAGGCCAAGGCCCCGAAGGCCCCCGCCACCGTCACCGCCCCCGGCAAGCCCGTGACCGCCGACGCGAACGGTGGCTCCGCGCCCGCCCTCACCGGCTCGGCGACCGGCACCCTGGCCCCCGGCTGGACCGTCCAGCAGACCACCGCCGTCACGGCCGGCGGCGCCCGCGGCCTCCTCGGTCTCACCTGCGGCGCCCCCGACACCGACTTCTGGTTCCCGGCGGCCTCCACCGCCAAGGAGCGCCAGGACTACGTCCACCTCACCAACCCGGACGACACGGTCGCCGTCGCCGACATCGAGCTGTACGGCCCCGAGGGCGCCCTCAAGTCCCAGTTCACCGAGGGCATCCCGGTCCCGCCCCGCTCCACGGTCCCGGTCCTCCTCTCCACCCTCACCGGCGAGGCCGCCCAGCGGGACGTCACCGTCCACGTCACCACCCGCAGCGGACGCGTCGGCGCCGCCATCGGCGCGGCCGACGACAAGCTCGGCAGCGACTGGCTCGCCGCCGCGGCCGACCCGGCGAGCAGCGCCGTGCTCCCCGGCATCCCGGCCGACGCCACCTCCGTACGGCTCGTGGCCTTCGTCCCCGGCGACGACGACGCCGACCTCAAGATCCAGCTGGCCACCCCGACCGGCACGATCGTCCCCGCGGGCGCCGGCTCCGGCACCCTGCACGTCAAGTCCGGGATGACGGCATCCGTCGACCTGCCGGGCCTCACCCGGGGCCAGGTGGGCTCCCTCCTGCTCACCCCGAGCGACCCGAAGAAGCCGACCCCGGTGGTGGCCGCCCTCCAGATCGTCCGCGGCAAGGGCGAGAACACCGAGATCGCCTTCATCCCGGCGACCGCGCCGATCTCCGCCCGCGCGACGGTCGCCGACAACCGCGCCAAGGTCTCGACGCTCGCCCTCACGGCGACGGGCACCGACGCCCAGGTCAAGGTCACGGCCTCGGCGGGCTCACGCGGGGGTTCGCCGGTGACGAAGACGGTCACCGTCAAGGCGGGGACGACGGCGACCGTGGCCGACCTGGCGCCCCAGGGCCTCAAGGGCGCCTACGCGCTGACCGTGGAACCGGTCTCGGGCGGCAAGGTGTACGCGGCGCGGACGCTGGCCGTCCCGGAGGACGGCGTGCCGATGTTCACGGTCCAGACCCTCGTCGACGACCGGGGCACGGTCGAGGTCCCGTCGGCCCGCCAGGACCTCCAGGTCCTCGGCGACTGAGTCCTCGGCGACTGAGCGGGGCGGGGAAGCCGCCCCGTAAGGGTGGACCTGCCGAGAGCAACCCGTCTCCCCACTCAGGGAGACGGGCAGTCGGTCCGGGGCGGTCAGTCCTGCCCGTACCGCGGATCGACCGACTCGGGGGAGAGCCCGAGGAGCTCGGCCACCTGCTCCACGACCACCTCGTGGACGAGGAGCGCGCGCTCGTCGCGGCTCTTCGAGCGGATCTCGACCGGCCGCCGGTAGACGACGACCCGGGCCGGCTCGCCCTTCTCGGCGGGCGCCGAACCGCCCAGCGGCACCGTCTCGCCCGGCACGGGCGGCGGCACCTCCATGACGAGGAACTCGATGTCCGCCAGCTGCGGCCAGTGGCGTTCGAGGCGCTCCACCGAGTCGAGCACCAGATCGCGGAAGGTGTCGGCCCGGCTCGTCGAGAGCGGCACCTGAGGCGGGGCGACCGGCCCCCGCATCCCGCGCCCGTGACGGTCGCGGCGGCGGACCCGAGGCTCCGCCGGGGGCTCCGTGGAGGGGTGCGAGGGGTTCGGCGGCACAGGACTGTCCATCACTGACGCAGCGTAACCCTCCTCGGTGTTTCCGCACCGTGGCGGATCCTCGCCACGTTCCCGCGCGCCCCCACCCCCACTGTCGAAACCTGAACATTCCGGCCAACCGCGCGCATGATTCCGTAGCGTGTCGCGATCGGCCATCTGGCCGTGGTTGACCGGATTTGTATCCCCGACTGTCCGGATCGGCTCCTGCCCCCACCGCCGTACGCCCCCTCCCGCGCAGGTCAGCACCGCCGCGACACGAGGGCGGGTGGCGGAGGTCACAGCGCGACACGGGCGAGTGACCTGAGGGAGAGTCGTCGCGGCCCGGTCAAGAGTGCGGTACCGTCCAACGTCGTGAGCCCTGTACGTCGCTGTTCGCGCACCGCGTGCGGCCGCCCTGCCGTCGCGACACTGACGTACGTCTATGCCGACTCGACTGCGGTCCTCGGCCCGCTCGCCACCTATGCCGAGCCCCACTGCTACGACCTGTGCGCCGAGCACAGCGAGCGCCTCACCGCGCCGCGCGGCTGGGAGGTCGTGCGGCTCACCGACCCTTCCGCCCCGGCCCGCCCCAGCGGCGACGACCTCGAAGCCCTGGCCAACGCGGTACGGGAGGCGGCCCGTCCCCACGAGCGCACGGCCGAGGCCGGCGGCAAGGGCGGCGGAGGCCGCGGCGGAGACCCCATGGAGGTCGGCCGCCGAGGGCACCTCAGGGTGCTCCGCTCTCCCGACAACTGACCGCGAAACCGGCCACCGTCCGCGTACCCCCCATCCGCTCCGGGTAGTTTTGGCGTTCCTACACGCGCCGCACACGCGTGCCGAGAACTCAGGAGGGTGGATCCGTGACTGTCGACCTGTCGCAGATCGTGAAGGCGTACGACGTCCGCGGAGTGGTACCCGACCAGTGGGACGAGCAGCTCGCGGAGCTCTTCGGCGCCGCCTTCGTACGGGTGACGGACGCGGACGCGATCGTCGTCGGCCACGACATGCGGCCCTCGTCGCCCGGCCTCTCGGCCGCCTTCGCGCGAGGCGCGGCCCGCCTCGGCGTCGACGTCACCCTCATCGGGCTCTGCTCCACCGACCAGCTGTACTTCGCCTCGGGCAGCCTCGGCCTGCCGGGCGCGATGTTCACGGCCTCCCACAACCCGGCCCAGTACAACGGCATCAAGATGTGCCGTGCGGGCGCCGCCCCGGTCGGCCAGGACACCGGCCTCTCCGACATCCGCGCCCTCGCCGAGGAGTGGACGGAGACCGGCGCCCCGGAGGCCGCCGCCACCCCCGGCACGATCACCGAGCGCGAGACCCTCGACGACTACGCCGCCCACCTCAAGGGCCTGGTCGACCTCACCGGGATCCGTCCCCTGAAGGTCGTCGTCGACGCGGGCAACGGCATGGGCGGCCACACGGTCCCCACGGTCTTCGAGGGCCTCCCGCTCGACACCGTCCCCATGTACTTCGAGCTCGACGGCACCTTCCCGAACCACGAGGCCAACCCCCTCGACCCGAAGAACATCGTCGACCTCCAGGCCCGCGTCCTCGCCGAGGGCGCCGACCTCGGCCTCGCCTTCGACGGCGACGCCGACCGCTGCTTCGTCGTCGACGAGCGCGGCGAGCCGGTCTCCCCCTCCGCGATCACGGCCCTCGTCGCCGCCCGCGAGCTCGCCAAGAACCCCGGCGGAACGATCATCCACAACCTGATCACCTCCTGGTCCGTGCCCGAGGTCGTCCGCGAGAACGGCGGCGCCCCCGTCCGCACCCGCGTCGGCCACTCCTTCATCAAGGAGGAGATGGCGAAGACCGGCGCCATCTTCGGCGGCGAGCACTCGGCGCACTACTACTTCAAGGACTTCTGGAACGCGGACACGGGCATGCTCGCCGCCCTCCACGTCCTCGCGGCCCTCGGCGGCCAGGAGGGCACCCTGTCCGACCTGGTCTCCGCCTACGACCGCTACGCCTCCTCCGGCGAGATCAACTCCACGGTCGCCGACCAGGCGGCCAGCACGGCGAAGGTCAGGGCGACGTACGAGGGCGGCGACGGCGTCACCCTCGACGAACTCGACGGCCTCACCATCACCACCGCCGACTGGTGGTTCAACCTCCGCGCCTCCAACACCGAGCCGCTGCTCCGCCTCAACGTCGAGGCCCGCGACGAGGCCACCATGACCAAGATCCGCGACGAGGTCCTGGCCCTGGTCCGCGCGACCGGCTGACACCACCCCGCCGGGGGTACGGAAGGACCGGCCGCCGAGCCGCGTCCCCCGTCCCCCGGCGGTAGGCTGACCTGGCCCGAAGGGCAGCACCACCACCGTTTGTTCGAAGGGACACCCCATGCCGCTCGAAGCCGGCCTCCTGGAGATCCTGGCCTGCCCCGCGTGCCACGCTCCGCTGAACGACCGCACGGCGGACGAGACCCCCGAACTGGTCTGCACCGGCACGGACTGCGGCCTCGCGTACCCGGTCCGCGACGGCATCCCCGTCCTCCTCACCGACGAGGCCCGCCGCCCGGCCTGACCCACCGGTGCTCCCCGCCCCGAGCCCCCTGACACCCGGCCCCGGACCCCACCGGACACCCCCGGCCCCGGGCCGCGCGACGACGCCTCCGAGCACGATCCACCGCACGGTGCCGTCCGCACCGGCGGCGGGGCGCCGCGCACCGTCACCGGGCGAAGGACGCACCCCGACGCCGCCCGGCCGAGGCCGCCCCGAGGCCGCGACGACCCTCCCGCACCCACGTGGGGCGGCGCGGCCGGGCGCGCGTCGTGGCACCCCAGGCGGCCGTGCCCACGGGGCCACTGCCCCGGGGCGCCACGAGGCACGGCCCGCCCCGCCCCACCCGGGCCCGCCCACCACCCCGGACCGCCTCGCGACCGCCCCGCGGCACAACGCCCCGCAGCCGCAGCCGCAGCCGCAGCCGCGTGCCCAGCCCGGCCGCCGTGCCACGACCGGCGCCGGCGCCGACGGCGATGGGCAGCCCGACCCACAGGCCCCCACACCGGCCCACGGGCCCGCATCCCACCTGCCGCCCCCGGAGGGCTCGCCGCCGACGGCGGGCACCACCCACGGGAGCACCCGCACCGCTGCCATCCCACACGGACAGGTGGTGCGGGTGGGAACAGAAGAAGCCCCGCCGCAAGCAGGGCACACCACCACCCCCCGCCCACCGACACCCCGCACCCACCCGGGAGGCACCGCCACATGCTCGACGAGACCCTCCTCGACGCACCGGACGCCCTCGCCCTGGCCGACCGCCGCGGCCTCCTCCGCGCCGCCGCCGAAGCAGGCGCCCGGGTACGGACGGCCGCCCGCCACGCCACCGAGGCAGGCATCGCCGACCTGCGCCCCGAGGGCCGACCCCGCGCCGTCCTCGTCGCGGGCCCCGGCACCGCCGCCGCAGGCGTCGCGGACCTGATCGGCGCGCTCGCCGGAGCCTCCGCCCCCGTCGTACGGCTCCAGCCGACCGGCGTCGCCCCCGCGGCGGGCGCCCTGCGCTGGGCCCTGCCCGGCTGGGCGGGCTCGGTGGACCTGCTCCTGCTGCCCACCACCGACGGCTCCGAACCCGGCCTCGCACTCCTCGCCGAGCAGGCGTACCGCCGCGGCATCACGGTCGCCGCCGTCGCCCCCAAGGCCTCCCCGCTCGCCGAGTCGGTCAGCGGCTCGCACGGCCTGTTCGTCCCGATGGCCACCGCCCCGAACGAGTCGCCCGACGAGTACGCGGAGAGCCTCGCGGCGAGCCCCGGCGCCCTGTGGGCCCTGTTCACCCCGCTGCTCGCCCTCCTCGACCGCGTCGGTCTCGTCGACGCGCCGCCGGAGGCCCTGGAGAAGGTCGCGGACCGCCTCGACCGGACGGCCGAACGCTGCGGCCCGGCCATCGCCACGTACAGCAACCCGGCCAAGACGCTGGCGGCCGAACTGGCCGACTCGCTCCCCCTGATCTGGACCGAGGGCAACGCCGCGGGCCCCGCGGGCCGCCGCTTCGCGAGCGTCCTGGCCGAACTCGCGGGCCTGCCCGCGCTCGCCGCGGAACTCCCCGAGGCCCTGCCCGCGCACGGCGTGCTGCTCGCAGGCGACTACGCGGCGGGTGCGGACCCCGACGACTTCTTCCGCGACAGGGTCGAGGAGTCACAGGCCCTGCGCGCCCGGGTCGTCCTGCTGCGCGACCGGCCGGCCGACGGCCTGACCGCGGCCCCGGCGGCACGGGAGCTGGCCCTCGGCCACGAGACGGCCATCAGCGAACTGGAACCGGAGGAGGGCGGCGACCTGGAGACCCTGGCCGAACTGCTCGCCGTGACCGACTTCGCCGCGGTCTACCTCGCCCTGGCCACCCCGGGCCGCCCGGACCACGGCCACTGACCGCTCCACCCTCCCCGCCAGCCCCCCCTCCGACCCCCCACCCCCCTCTCAACCACCCCCACACCCACCGCGTCCATCACTCCGTCACCACCCGGCCCCCCGCCCCTTCACCCACCCGTCACCCGCCCCCTGTCACCTGTCACCCGACACCCCTCACCATCCGTCACCACCCCGAGGAGCTGGCAGGCATCATGGACCGCCTCGTCAACACCGTCCGTCCCTACGCCTGGGGATCCCCGACGGCCATCCCCGAACTCCTCGGCGTCGCCCCGACCGGCGAACCCCAGGCCGAGATGTGGATGGGCGCCCACCCCGGCGCCCCCTCCCGCACCGAGCGAGGCCCGCTCGACGTGCTCGTCGCCGCCGACCCCGTACGCGAACTGGGCGAGCCCGCCGTCGCGAAGTTCGGCCCGCGCCTCCCCTTCCTGCTCAAGGTGCTCGCCGCCGGAGCCCCGCTCTCCCTCCAGGTCCACCCCGACCTGGCCCAGGCCCGAGCCGGCTTCGCAGCCGAGGAGGCCGCCGGCATCCCCGTCGACGCCCCGCACCGCACGTACAAGGACGCGAACCACAAGCCCGAGCTGATCTGCGCCCTCACCCCCTTCGAGGGACTGTGCGGCTTCCGTGCCCCGGCCGAGGCCGCCGACCTCATCGCCGCCCTCGGCGTCGACTCCCTCAAGCCGTACGTGGACCTCCTCCACGCCCACCCGGAAGAGGCGGCGCTCCGCGAGGTCCTGACGGCCCTGCTGACGGCCGACCCCGACGAGATGGCGCACACCGTGGCCGAGGCGGCGGCCGCCGCCGACCGCCTGGGCGGCGCCCACGCCCCGTTCGCGTTCCTCGCCCACCACTACCCGAGCGACCCCGGCGTCATCGCCGCCATGCTGCTCAACCACGTCCTGCTCCAGCCGGGCGAGGCTCTCTACCTGGGCGCGGGCGTGCCGCACGCCTACCTCGACGGCATGGGCGTCGAGATCATGGCCAACTCCGACAACGTCCTGCGCTGCGGCCTCACCCCCAAGCACGTCGACGTCCCCGAACTCCTGCGGGTCGTCCGCTTCGAGCCCAACGACCCGGGCGTCCTGCGCCCCGAGGCCTCCCCCTCGGGGGAGGAGGTCTACGACACCCCGATCGACGAGTTCCGCCTCTCCCGTTTCGTACGGGCGGAGGGCGCCGCCCCGACCGACGTCACCGCCTCCACGCCGCAGATCCTGCTCGCCGTCGCGGGCCGCCCGAAGGCCGGCGAGGTCACCCTCGCCCCCGGGGAGTCCGTCTTCGTGCCGGCGGGGGAGCGCGCCGAACTGTCCGGTACGGGGACGGTCTTCCGCGCGACCGTCGTGGCCTGATGCGACAATGACCGGCCGAACCGCGGCGACAGAGCCGGAGCATCGACGAAGGGACCCCGTACACCCATGAGCGCGTCAGGCGGAACCAAGGCGATCGTGGCGGCACTCGCCGCCAACCTCGCGATCGCCGTAGCCAAGTTCGTGGCGTTCCTCTTCAGTGGGTCGTCGTCGATGCTCGCGGAGAGCGTGCACTCGCTCGCCGACTCCGGCAACCAGGGCCTGCTGCTCCTCGGCGGCAAGAAGGCGCAGCGCGAAGCGACCCCGCAGCACCCCTTCGGCTACGGCCGCGAGCGCTACATCTACGCCTTCCTCGTCTCGATCGTGCTCTTCTCCGTCGGTGGCATGTTCGCCATCTACGAGGGCTACGAGAAGATCAAGCACCCGCACCCCATCGAGGCCTGGTACTGGCCGGTCGGCGTCCTGATCTTCGCGATCATCGCCGAGTCCTTCTCGTTCCGTACGGCCATCAAGGAGTCGAACGAGATCCGCGGCGGCCTCTCCTGGACGGAGTTCGTCCGCCGGGCGAAGGCCCCCGAGCTCCCCGTCGTCCTCCTGGAGGACCTCGGCGCCCTCGTCGGTCTGGTGCTCGCCCTCGCCGGCGTCGGCCTCGCCCTCGGCACCGGCAACGGCGTCTGGGACGGCATCGGCACCCTCTGCATCGGCATCCTGCTCATCCTGATCGCGCTCGTGCTCGCCGCCGAGACCAAGTCGCTGCTCCTCGGCGAGTCCGCCGGCATCGACGACGTCAAGAAGATCGAGGCGGCCGTCGTCGACGACGACACCGTCACCCGCCTCATCCACATGCGGACGCTGCACCTCGGCCCCGAGGAGCTGCTCGTCGCGGCCAAGGTCGCCGTCCGCCACGACGACACGGCGACCGAGGTGGCGAACGCCATCAACGCCGCGGAGGAGCGCATCCGCGCGGCCGTCCCGATCGCCCGGGTGATCTACCTGGAGCCGGACATCTACAGCGAGACCGCGGCCTCGGCCGGTGCGAACCCGGCCAAGGCGCCGGGCGGCTCCGCCCACTGACCCACCCGGCGAGGCCACCGGCCCGCCGCCACCGGGCCCCCGCGACCTCCAGGTCGCGGGGGCCTCGTGCACGCGCACGACGCATCGAGTGGATCAAGCCAGAACGGGCCGCGACTGGCCGGAACCGACGAGAACCGGCCCGAACTCCTCCCGATGCGGACTGTGGGCGGCCGCACCGATCGGTGTAGATTCGAGATCAGCCAGACGTCGCTGCTGATGGCGGTCGGGCGGTCCAGCGGACCGGCCGAGGGAGAGAGGGCCTCCGACGACGGCACCGTGGAACCCCCCGGGCATTCGTGTGCCCAGGGCCCTGCCGTGGTGCCCAGGTGCCAACCGACCCTCGCACTCCCACCATCACGAGGAGCAGCACAGTCATGACGACTGCCGCCCATCAGGACTTCAAGGTCGCCGACCTCTCCCTGGCCGTCTTCGGCCGCAAGGAGATCACCCTCGCCGAGCACGAGATGCCCGGTCTGATGTCGATCCGCCGCGAGTACGCCGAGCAGCAGCCGCTGGCCGGCGCCCGCGTCACCGGCTCCCTGCACATGACCGTGCAGACCGCCGTCCTCATCGAGACGCTCGTCGCGCTCGGCGCCGAGGTCCGCTGGGCCTCCTGCAACATCTTCTCCACCCAGGACCACGCCGCCGCGGCCATCGCCGTCGGCCCGAACGGCACCCCGGAGAACCCCCAGGGCGTCCCGGTCTTCGCCTGGAAGGGCGAGACCCTGGAGGAGTACTGGTGGTGCACCGAGCAGGCCCTCACCTGGCCGAACACGCCCACCGGCGGCCCGAACATGATCCTCGACGACGGTGGTGACGCCACCCTCCTCGTCCACAAGGGCGTCGAGTTCGAGAAGGCCGGCTCCGCCCCGGACCCGTCCACCGCGGACAGCGAGGAATACGGCCACATCCTCCGTCTCCTCAACCGCACCCTCGGCGAGAGCCCGCAGAAGTGGACCCAGCTGGCGTCCGAGATCCGCGGCGTGACCGAGGAGACCACGACGGGCGTCCACCGCCTGTACGAGATGCACCGCGAGGGCCAGCTCCTCTTCCCCGCGATCAACGTGAACGACGCCGTGACGAAGTCGAAGTTCGACAACAAGTACGGCTGCCGCCACTCCCTCATCGACGGCATCAACCGCGCCACCGACGTCCTCATCGGCGGCAAGACCGCCGTCGTCTGCGGCTACGGCGACGTCGGCAAGGGCTGCGCCGAGTCCCTCCGCGGCCAGGGCGCGCGCGTCATCATCACCGAGATCGACCCGATCTGCGCGCTCCAGGCGGCCATGGACGGCTACCAGGTCACGACCCTCGCGGACGTCGTCGAGACCGCCGACATCTTCATCACCACGACCGGCAACAAGGACATCATCATGGCCGCCGACATGGCCAAGATGAAGCACCAGGCCATCGTCGGCAACATCGGCCACTTCGACAACGAGATCGACATGGCCGGCCTCGCCAACACCCCCGGCGTCGTCAAGGACGAGGTCAAGCCGCAGGTCCACACCTGGACCTACCCGGACGGCAAGGTCCTGATCGTCCTCTCCGAGGGCCGCCTGCTGAACCTCGGCAACGCGACCGGGCACCCCTCCTTCGTCATGTCGAACTCCTTCGCGGACCAGACGCTGGCCCAGATCGAGCTCTTCACGAAGCCGGCGGAGTACCCGACCGACGTCTACACGCTGCCGAAGCACCTGGACGAGAAGGTCGCCCGTCTCCACCTCGCCGCCCTCGGCGTCAAGCTGACGACCCTCCGCCCGGAGCAGGCCGCCTACATCGGCGTCCAGGTCGACGGTCCCTTCAAGCCGGACCACTACCGCTACTGATGACCCGGCCGGCGGCACCCGCGCACTGACGCGACGCAGCCCCGGACACCCGTAGAGGAATCAGGCAGGCCCCCCGCACCCCCGTGTCGGGGGGCCTGCCCCGTCCCGCCCCCGCTACCGACCCCGGAAGCGCCCCCTCCCGAGGACCGACCCATGCCCCGCGGCCGCTATTCGCTCCATGACCCGCACGACCACACCCCCCTCGGTGAAGAACACTTCCACTGCGCCCCCGGCCCCTCCGGCTGGCGCTACGTCTCCCAGACCGTCACCCCCTCCGGCGACCACCTCGGCTCCGTCGACCTGGCCGTCGACGAACTCGGCCGCCCCATCCGCCTCGAACTCAACGCCGCGAGCTGGCAGGTCCGCGGCGCGGCCATCGACGGCGTCACCTGGGTCCGCACGGACCCCACCGGAACCCACGCCACCGAAGGCAATGTGCGCGCCCACGCCTTCACCGGCACGTCCCCGGCATTCCTCGTCGCGATCACGCGACTCCTGCGCCTCACCCCCGATTCCCCCGAGACCCGCCTCAGGCTCGTCGCCTTCACGGATCCGGTCCTCGCCCCCCTCACGGTCGACCAGTCCTGGGCCCTGCTGAAAAGTGAAGCGCACGCCACTGACAACGGCCCGCTGATCGTCGACGAGTACCAGGTCAGCACCCTGGACACGGGGGAGCGGCACACCGTCCACATCGCCGGCGACGTGGTCCTCGCCGCCCCCGGCATCGAACTCGAAGGCCTCGAAACCCCGCCCTCGGTCTTCCCCTGACCGTCAGGCGGGCGGAGCGAACCCGGTGACCCGAGTCCCACCCTCCTCCGCCACCCCACCGGCAGCAGGAGCAACGGGCGGCACGAAGGCCGGAGCGACGACAGGAGCGACGACCGGAACACCCGGCAGGCCCTCCGGCGCCGGAGCGAACGCCCGCCGCGCGTCCCGCGCCTGCCGCTCGGCGACCACCCCCGCCAGATACGCGTCGGCCGGTACTCCCGGCGGCGGAGGCGCCCCGGTCCGCGTCACCAGCTCGTCGGCCAGCCGCTCGGCGAGCCGCCGCCCCACGAAGGGGTCCAGCTCACGCGCCCGCGTCAGGTACTGACGTATCTCCAGCCACAGGCTCTCCGGCACCGCCGACAGATCGAGCCCGCCGAACCGCCCCACCAGCCACGGCGGCGGAGGCGGCACGACCAGGGCCCGCGCGGCGGGCACGCGTTCCCGGACGACCAGCGTCCCCGCGAACACGTCACCGACCCGCCGCCCCCGCTCGGACACGAGCGAGGCGATACAGGCGACGACCCCGAAGGTCATCAGGATCTCCACGACCCCCATCGCACCCCGCACCAGCGCGTGCCGGAACCGGATCGGCCCCCCGTCGTCCCGCACGACCCGCAGCCCGCACGCCATCTTCCCCAGCGACCGCCCGTGCGACAGCGTCTCCACCGCGATCGGCGCCCCCACGAGCACCAGCAGGAACGAAGCGATCGACACTGCCGTCGCCGCGGCGTCGTCCAAGGACGCCGTCGCCAGCGCGAGCCCGATCGTGATCAGCAGATAGACGGTCCACACGACGACGAGGTCGATGAGCACCGCCAGAGCCCGGCTCGGCAGCCGCGCGGGCTGCAACCCCAGGACGACGGCGTCCCCCGTCACCACCCCACTCACGGCGCCCACCTCTCTCCGACTCTCCGAACGCCAGTCTGCCAAGCTGACCCGCAGCGCGCCGCAGTAGTACGGACCTGTCCGCAGCAAGTGCCTGGAGCAGCAGCCGATCATGGACCTCGACGTCTACGTCACCGCCCACAGGGCCGAGTGGGAACGCCTGGACCACCTCCTGCGCAGGAGCGGCAGACTCACCGGCGCCGAAGCCGACGAACTCGTCTCCCTCTACCAGCGCACGGCGACGCACCTCTCCCTCATCCAGTCCACCGCCCCGGACCCCCAGCTCACGGCCCGCCTGACCCAGCTCGTGGCCCGCGCCCGCGCCACCGTCACCGGCACCCGCCGCTCCTCCTGGCGCGACGCCACCCGCTTCCTCACCGCCGGCTTCCCCGCGGCCGTCTACCGCTCCCGCCACTGGTGGATCCCCACAGCGGTCCTCTCCACCCTGCTGGCCGTCCTGATCGGCTGGTGGATCGGTACGCACCCGGAAGTCCAGGCCTCGATCGGCGCCCCCACCGAACTCCGCGAGATGACCCGCCCCGGCGGCCAGTACGAGACCTACTACTCCAGCCACCCGGCGGCGTCCTTCGCCGCCCAGGTCTGGACGAACAACGCCCAGGCCGCGGCCATGTGCCTGGTCCTCGGCGCGTTCCTGGGCATCCCGGTCCTGGGAATCCTCTTCCTCAACATGCTGAACCTCGGCGTCGGCATCGGCCTCATGTCCGCAGCCGGCCGCCTCGACGTCTTCCTGGGGCTGGTCCTTCCCCACGGCCTGCTCGAACTGACGGCGGTCTTCGTCGCCGCCGGTACGGGCCTCCGCCTCGGCTGGACAGTCATCGACCCGGGCCCCACGACCCGCCGCGCAGCCCTCGCGGAGCAAGGACGCGCGGCCGTCGGCATGGCGATCGGCCTGGCCCTCGTCCTCTTCGTCTCGGGCCTGATCGAAGGCTTCGTCACCCCCTCCGACCTGCCGACCTGGGCCCGCATCACCATCGGCATCGCCGCTGAGCTGGCCTTTCTGACCTACGTCTACGTGCTGGGCGGCCGCGCCTCCCGAGCCGGCGCCACGGGCGACCTCGAGGAACCCGACCGCAGCGCCGCCCTCCCCACCGCGGCCTGATGTGCAGACGACCCCGCTGACCTGCTAGCCTCCTCCGGTGCCCACAAAAGCCGTTGACACGGTGGCCGTGGGGAGGTAGATTCAAACGGTTGCCTGGAACTGGACAGTTCGGCAGCAATCAAGTAGAGTCAAACTCACTCCGGTCAGGAATTCTTTCCACGGAGTCATTCCGATTCTCATCCGAATCACGAAAGCCACCGATTAGGTCGGCCGAAATGAATCTGATAAAGTCGGAGCAGCCGAAAGGCCCCCGGAGTGAAAACGAAAGGGACCGGAAAGCACCGAGGAAATCGGATCGAAAAGATCTGATAGAGTCGGAAACGCAAGAACACGAAGTACCGAAGGGAAGCCCGGAGGAAAGCCCGAGAGGGTGAGTACAAAGGAAGCGTCCGTTCCTTGAGAACTCAACAGCGTGCCAAAAATCAACGCCA
>NZ_JBHJUO010000038.1:0-33415 GCF_042268445.1 Streptomyces sp. NPDC056169
ACCCCCCCCACCCCCCCCAACCGTTTTTTGTGTGGGGTGGGGGGGGTTTTTTTTTTTTAACCCCCCCGCGCCCCGGGCGGCCCGTCGGTGCGCGCGCCCCCCCCGGGGGCCGCGGGGGGCGGCCCTCTCTCGTACGCGTCGGCGCCTCAGCGGTGCCGGGACACCAGGGTGCCGTGGACGTCGTACGTCCAGCTCTTCCCGCCCGGGACGGAGAGCTTCACGTAAGGCCGCCCGTCCTTGCCTGCGAAGAAGGTGGCGGTGTGCCCGTCGGGCAGCTCGACCACCTTGGCGGCGTTGTGGGGCACCTGCTCCTTGGGCGCGGGCTTGGGGACCGGCTTGGGGGCGGGCTTGGGGACCGGCTTGGGGACCGGCTTGGGGGCGGGCTTGGGGGCGGGCGCCTTGTCCAGCCAGGAGGAGACGGTCCCGTCCGGCCGGAGGACCACGTGGAGCCCGTTGTTCTCCCCGTACGCGGACTTCCCGTCGCGGCTGACGAGCGTGTCGATCAGCGACCCGCCCCCGTAGATCTCGGCGGAGAAGCGGCCCGGGCCGTCCTGGTAGACCTTGGCGAGCGAGCCGTCGGCGAGGTCGACGTTCCGCCACAGGACCGACTGGTCGCCCGCGGGCTCGTCGCTCCCGGTCCGGTCGCTCGCCGTCGGGGCCGGGTCCTGGGCCGGGCCGTCGGCGGCGAAGGCTCCCGCGGCCGGCAGGAGGAGGGCGGCGACGGCCCCGGTGGCGACGGCGGCGGTACGGGCGGAACGACGGGTGACACGCATCGGAAGATCTCCTTGCTCGGGTCGCTGACATCTCCGAAGCTACGAGGCCGATATTGAGGTGATACATCGGATTTGTCACAGCGCCCCCAAGCCTGGCCACCGACCGCGTCACGGCCCGCCCGCCCCTGGGGATTCCCCTAGGGGATGTCACAGCTCAGTGGCAAGGACCGGCCGGACGAGCGCCCCCACAGCCTGAGCGGGTACGTTCAAGGGCGTGGCTGGATTCAGGAACGGACGCGGCCGGGACAACCGCCCCCCGCAGCAACAGCAGCAGCAACCGCAGCAGGCGCCCTACGGGTACAACGCGGCCCCGCCGCCGTACCCGCAGCAGCAGTGGCCCCCGCAGAGCGGTCAGTACGGCGGCGGTCAGCAGAGCGGTCAGTACGGCGGGCAGTACGGCGGCGGGCAGCAGGGCGGGCAGTACGGCGGCCCTCAGGGGCAGCCGCAGCAGCAGCCCTACGGGGAGCCGGAGTACTTCGGCGACCCCTACGGCCAGCAGCAGCCGCAGTCGCAGCAGCCGCACGCCGGCACGGCGAACAACCCGGGCCACACGCAGATGTTCAGCGTGGACGACCCGTACGGCGACGGCGGGGGCTACCAGGCCGCCCCCGTCCCCACGGGCCCCCGCCTGCCCTGGAAGCCCCTCCTGAGCGGCATCGTGCTGCGCCCGGCGGACACCTTCCTCCGGATGCGGGACCACGCCGTCTGGGGCCCGGCGCTGATCGTCACGTTCCTCTACGGCCTGCTCGCGATCTTCGGCTTCGACAAGGCGCGCGACGAGGCGATCAACGCGACCTTGTCGACGGCGATCCCGTACGTCCTGATGACCGCCCTCGGCTTCGTCGTCGGCGGACTGATCCTCGGCGCCGTCACGCACACGCTCGCCCGCCAGCTCGGCGGCGACGGCTCCTGGCAGCCGACCGTGGGCCTCTCGATGCTGATCATGTCGATCACGGACACGCCGCGGCTCGTCTTCGCGCTCTTCCTCGGCGGGGAGAACGGCTTCGTCCAGGTCATCGGCTGGCTGACGTGGCTGGCGCTCGGCGCCCTGCTCACCATGATGGTGAGCCGCTCGCACGACCTGCCGTGGCCGAAGGCCCTGGGCGCGTCGGCGATCCAGCTGGTGGCGCTGCTGAGCCTGACCAAGCTGGGCATGCTGTAGCGGCATACGTCGCGTACGCAAGCCGAACTACGAGCCCCCCATCGCACGGCGGTGGGGGGCTTCGCCGTCCCCGGCCGCTCGGCGCCCCGGCCGCTCAGCCGCCCCGGCCGCCGATGCGCCACCAGTCCTTGCGGTCCGCCGGCTCCTCGGCCCAGAACTCCAGGAGGTCGCCCGGCGCGAGCCCGAGGGCGTGCTCGATCTCGCCGGGCGTGAGGCCGCGCAGGGAGTCCGACAGCGACCTGGTCAGGTCGAACCAGTAGCCGCGCAGCGTCGACTCGCTCACGAACAGCTCCCGCGCGACCTGGGCGTAGCTCAGGCCGCGGGCGCGGCCGTGCAGGATCTGGCGCTGGCGCTCGCTCAACAGGGTGATGCAGTCGCGCCGGACGAGCACTTCGAGGATGCCCACGACCGGCTGCGGCACGACGGTGCCGCCGGCGGCGACGTCGAGGAAGAGCTGTTCGGCCCGGTCGCGCGGCAGGGCCTTGGAGACGATGCCGCTCGCCCCGGCCGCGAGGCACGCCGCGAGGACGAAGCGGCGTTCCTCCTGGCTGTAGACGCAGACGCGGTAGCCGCGGCGGGTGAGCGTGCGGATCGCGGCGACGCCCTGCCGGACGTCGGGCTGCTGCTCCAGGTTGGCCAGGTGCAGGTCGAGCAGGACGACGTCCACCGCCGGGGCCCGGCGTATCAGCTCCTCCACGGTCGCGACCGCGGCGACGACGTCGAGACCGGGCATGAGGAGGCCGATCGACTCGCGGATCAGCGAGGCGTCGTCGACGACCGCCACCGCGGGCCTCATGGCACGTCCGCGAAGGCGGCCCGTACGGTCGGACGCTCCGGCCCCGGCGGGCCGGCCCCGGGCTCCGGGCGGGACCGGACCGTCACGGTCGTTCCCTCGCCCGCGGCGGACACGATCCCGACGGCGAGCCCCCGCCGGCGCAGTTCGCCGACGACCACCTCGCGCAGCCCGATCCCGGCGGTCACGGTCGCGGGGTCAAAGCCGACGCCGTCGTCGTGCACGGTCAGCGTCCAGCCCTCCTCCCGCGTCCCGTCGAGGTGGACGACGACCTCGTGCGCGCGGGCGTGCACGCGGACGTTCAGGAGCAGGCTCCCGAGCGCCCGCTCCAGCGCCTCGGCCTGCGCGGCGGGGATCCGCAGGCCGGTGCCGAGATCGAGCGAGGCGACGACGTTCAGGTCGGCGAACCGGTCGCACACCCGCTTGACCACGGGGACGAGCCCGGCGGGCGGCCCGTCGCCGTCGGAGGCGTACGCGTCCCCGCCCCCGGCGTCCCCGCCCCGCGAATCCCCGCCCCGGGCGTCCGTGCCCCGGGCGTCCGTGCCCCGCAGATACGAGCGCATCCGCCGCAGCTCGAACTCGGCCTGGCCGACGAGCCGGGCCCGCGAGACGTCGTCCCCCTGCTCGGTCAGCAGGCGCATGACGGCGACGCCGTTGTGCATCATCACCTGCGCCCGCCGTTCCTCCTCGCGCCGCGCCAGCTCGGCGGCACGCGCGCGGGAGGCGTCGGCGTCGCGCGCGATGCGGCGGGTGTAGCCGAAGAACATGCGGGCGACCAGCGCGTACACGACATAGGTCAGGACGTTGCCGACGGCCGTCGAGGTCATCTCGCTCCCGACGTCGCCGCCGAGGTAGACCACGTAGGAGAGGGAGACGGCGAGCAGGCTGGCCGCCCAGACGGCGAGGCCGCGCACCCCGCCGGCGGTGATGATGACGGACAGCGCGTACCCCGGCTGGAACGCGGTCCAGGTGCCGAAGCGGTCCCACGGCGCGAGCACCAGGGGGCCGAGGACGAGCAGGGCGCAGGCCAGCCCGAAGTCGAGTACGGAGACGACCGTGCCCGGCGGCCGGCGGCGTACGAGCGTCACCACGCTCACCGCGACCGCCGCGAGGGCGGCGGCGCCCCAGCACGCGAGGTAGCCGCTCTCGTGCGGCGCCCGCGCCGCGCCGAGCTGGACCGCGGGCACCATCTGCGCGACGGTGCCGAGGCGGACCCCCGCGGTGAAGTACGAGAAGGCCCGCTCGACGCCGGCCCTGGTCGTGGGCAGCTCCGCGACCCGCCACAGCCCGTTGCGACTCCTCATCGTCCTCCTCGGCTCCGCGGCAGCCTTCCGACGCGCAACGATGAAGATAGTTGAGGGGCATGCCTGAGGGCAGGGCCTCGGAAAGAGACCCTGCCCCAACGGAGTTCGACGATCAGGACACGTCAGAGGTGTCGGACGCGCCAGAGGTGTCGGACGCGTCAGAGGTGTAGGACGCGCCAGAGGTGTCTGACGCGTCAGACGAGCCGGACGCGTCAGACGAGCCTGGCGAGCGCCGCCCAGGTGTTGGTGCCGGGAACCCCGTCGACCGGGCCCGTGTAGCCGCCGAGCTGGGCCATGCGCTGGAGCGCGGAGTACGTGGCGTTGCCCGGAGCGCCGTCGATCGGGCCGGTGTAGCCGTAACCGGAGAGCACCTTCTGCGCGCCCTTCCACGACATGGTGCCCAGCACGCCGTCGGCCGGTCCGGTGTAGCCGCCGAGCTTGGCCATCCGCTGGAACGCGGCCCAGGTGTTGGTGCCCGGAGCGCCGTCGATCGGGCCCGTGTAGCCGTACCGGCGCAGGACGGTCTGCACGCCCTTCCAGGAGTTGGTGCCCATCACTCCGTCGATCGGGCCGGTGTAGCCGCCCTTCTGCGCCAGTCGCTGGAGTGCGGAGTACGTGTTGCCGCCGGGCGCGCCGTCGAGGGGGCCGGTGTAGCCGTACCCCTTCATGACCTGCTGGACGCCCTTCCAGGTGTTCGTGCCCGGCACGCCGTCCAGGGCTCCGGTGTAGCCGCCGGCGCCGGCGATCTTCTGGAGCGTCAGCCCCTCGCCCTGGACGGGGGGCGGACCGCCGCCCGTGACGGAGAGCGGGTTGACGCGGACGCCGCTCGCGTTGATGACGTGCCAGTGCAGGTGCGGCCCGGTCGAGTTGCCGGCGCCGTCGGCGCCGGCCGCTCCGCCGGAGCGCCCGACGACCGTCCCGGCCGCCACGGAAGCGCCGTTGGCGAGCAGGAACTGCGACAGGTGCATGTACTGGCTGCGGTAGCCCTCGGCGTGGTGGATGGTGACGGTGTGGCCGCCGGTGCCGTTGTAGGGGATGTTCTCGATCGTTCCGGCGCCGCAGGCCGGGAGCGACGTCCCGACGGCCATGCCGAAGTCGACGCCGTTGTGGTTCGGCGGGTCCCACGGGCCGGTGATGGCGTACGCGCCGAACGGGTTGTAGAGGGCGGGGACGGCGTACGCGCTCGTGGGCAGCACGAGCCCGCCGGCGGCCAGCGCGCCGCCGCCCACCACCGCGCCACGCAGCAGCGTGCGGCGGCTGACGCCCGCCGGGACGTGATGGTCGTCCTGGCCGCCGCCACAACGGTGCCGTGCCTCGTTCTCGGTCAACGCTTCTCCTCGTCTAGGACGGTTCGCGAGCCCGCTCATCCCATCGGGCCGCCCCGGCGCCGACAACCCAACGAATGCGCGGAACCGGGGCTTCAACTCCGCGCTTTCGTTGGGTTGTCGGCGTACGGGCCGTGCGGTGGTCTTGACCGGTCCGTGGTTCGGCCGGCGGTACAGGGATTCCAGGAGGTCAGGTGAGGTCAGGTGCCCGAGTGGGTTGATGGCGAAGGGCGGGGCACGCCGTCGCGGCGGTCCGTCCTGCGGACGGTCGGCGCGCTGCTGCCGGGACTGGTCCTGGGGGTGGGCGCGGGCGGCACGGCCGCGGCGAGCACGCCTCAGGTCTCCGGAGGCTCCGGCGCCTCCGACACGTCCGGCACCTCCGGCGCATCCGGCGCGGACGTCCGGGGGACGTTCTCGTCACCCGGATACGCGTGGACGGCCTCGGACGCACGGACTCCGGCCGGTTCCCCGGCCGCCGGAGTCGTGTTCACGCTCGCCTCACCGGACGGCAGGCCGCTGCCCGGCCGACGGGTCCGGTTCTCCCTCAGCGCCTTCCACGCGGCCCGTCCCGGTCTCTGGTTCGAGGTGTCCGAGGGCCGGAAGTCCCCGGGCCGGTACGGATATCTGGACCTCGACACGGACGCGGACGGGACCGTCGACCTGGGCCCCTGGCTCCGTCACGGCGGCGTACCGACCGCCGCGGCGGACCCGCGACCGGTCGTCCGCGCCCAACTGGTGGGCTCGGAGACGATTCTCGCCGCATCCCGGGTGTCCGTCCTCCTCCCCACCACCCTTCAGAGAGGTGCACGTTGACGAGAACGGTCGCCGGGGCCGAGCAATGGGCTCGCCAGCACGTCACCGACGGTGGTGCCGCCGGCTTCGACAACGGCTACAACTGGTCCGACATGTGCCAGTCGCTGATGTTCCGGGCCTGCGATCTGAGCAGCTCGCGGGGCACGGCGTACGACGCCTGGGAGGCGTCGGGCGAGGGGCATCCGGACTACTCGGCGGCGCCCCGCGGCGCCTTCCACTGGTGGGCCAACGCGGTACGGCTCACGCCCGGCCACGTGGCCCTGGACCTCGACGGCGGCGGCACCCGCTGCCTGATGGCGACGGGCCACCTGTCGGGCGGGGAGGACTTCGCCCCCGGCGGCTACCGCATCGGCACCCAGTCCATCGCCCGGTACAACTCCCTCTCCGGCCTGGTGTACCTGGGCTGGACGCTGGACAACGTGGGCGCGCGGATGGCCGACGTGGGCACCCCGGGCCCCGGGGGCACCACGTACACCCTGACCGCCGACGACCAGAAGGTCCTGCAGACGCTCGCGCAGCGCGGCGGCTACACGGGCCCGGTCGACGGCGCGATCGGCGTCAACGGCTGGAAGGGCGTGCAGACCGCGGTCCGCGGCTACGGCTACGCGGGCCCGGTCGACGGCGTGCCCGGCACCGAGACGTACAAGGCCGTCCAGGCGCTGGCCCGGGACGGCGGCTACACCGGCCCGGTCGACGGCCTCCTCGGCCCGAACACGATCCGCGGCGTGTCGGGCTGGCTGTCCGCGCACCCGCCGTCGACGACCCCGGCCCCCGGCCCCGCGCCGACCCCGTCGCCCACGGACGCGGTGTACGGGATCGACGTCGGCACCAGCCAGGCCTACCTGGACTTCCTGGCCGCGCGCAGCGCCGGCTTCCGGTTCTGCGTCGTGAAGTCGGGCGGCTCCAACGACGGCACGCACCTGCCCTACACCTCGCCGCACTACGTCCGGCAGGTCGACGAGGCCCGGGCCGCCGGGTTCCTGGTCGGCCACTACTGGATGACGGGGTGGGGAGCGGCGGCCACCGACGCCGAGTACTTCCTCGCCCATCTGCGGGACTACCGCCCCGGCGAGCCGCTGATGGTCGACGTCGAGGGCGTCGACCAGAGCCCGGTGTGGACGGACGCCCAGACGGCGGAGTTCATCGGCATCGTGAAGGCCCGCCTGGGCACGACCCCGTTCCTCTACACGTACTCCTCCCTGCTCCAGTCCCGCTCCTGGACTCAGACGCGGGCGACGGGCGCGAAGCTGTGGATCGCGGACTACGGCGCCCCGGCCGGCAGCCCGCGGATCGGCACCGCGTATCCGGACTGGGCGATCCACCAGTTCAGTGACTCGGGGTCGGTCAAGGGCGTCGCCGTCGACCTGAACCAGGCGAGGCCGGACGCGTTCGGCTCGGCGGTCCTGCCGCCCCCGGGGCAGAACCCGATCCCCGACCCGGCGCCGGACATCCCGCTGGCCGACGGCGTCACCCTCCAGCGGCTGGCGCAGCTCGGCGGCTACACGGGCCCGCTGGACGGCGTCCTCGGCCCCCTGTCGTGGAAGGGCGTCCAGACCCTCCTCACCCAGCTGAGCCTGTACAGCGGCCCGATCGACGGCGTCCCCGGCACGAACACGTACAAGGGCCTCCAGCAGCTGGCGCAGCGGGGCGGCTACACGGGCCCGGTCGACGGGATCATGGGCCCGAACACGTACGCCGGTCTGCGCGGCTACCTCGACCAGGCCGGCGGTACGGGCCCGGTCACCCTCTCGACCGCGGACGCGAAGACGCTCCAGCAGGTCGCCCAGCACGGCGGCTACACGGGCCCGGTGGACGGCGTCCTCGGCACCAACGGCTGGAAGGGCGTCCAGACCGTCCTCGCGCAGGGCTACTCCACCGGCCCGATCGACGGCACGCCCGACCCGGAGACGTACAAGGGCCTCCAGCGGCTGGCCGCCGACTACGGCTACACGGGTCCGATCGACGGCGTCCCCGGCCCGCTCACCTTCGCGGCGGTCCGCACGTACCTGAGCGTGACGGGCACCGGCCCCGGCCCGATCTCGACGGCCGACGGAACGACCCTGCAGAAGATCGCCAAGGGAGGCGGCTACACGGGCCCGCTCGACGGGGTCATGGGCGCCAACGGCTGGAAGGGAATCCAGACGGTCCTGCGCGGCTACGGCTACACGGGTCCGCTGGACGGGGCGCCCGGCACGAACACGTACAAGGGCCTGCAGACCCTGGCGACGGCCGGCGGCTACACGGGCCCGATCGACGGCGTACTGGGCACCAACTCGTGGAAAGCCATCCAGACGGTGCTGCGGCGCTTCGGCTACACGGGCCCGATCGACGGGGCGCCGGGGACGAACACGTACGCGGCGATGCAGCGGATGGCCGCGGTCGGCGGCTACACGGGCCCGGCCGACGGGGTCCTCGGCTCGTACAGCTGGGGCGGGATCCAGGCGTGCCTGCGCGGCTGGGGCTACTCGGGCCTGATCGACGGCGCTCCGGGCAAGGCGACGTACGTGGCGCTCCAGCGACTGGCCCAGACGGGCGGCTACACGGGCCCGCTGGACGGGGTCCCCGGCACGAACACGTACCGGGCACTGGGCAACCTGGTCACCTGAGCCGACTCAAGTGACCAGGTGACCGGAGCGTGGGGGGGTCGGGTTCTCGACTCAGGCGTCGAGAACCTGACCCTCACGCTTCACGACGGGCGGCTCGACCGACCAGGGGAAGTTGATCCACTCGTCGGTCTTCTTCCACACGTACTCGCACTTCACGAGCGAGTGCGACTTCTCGTAGATGACGGCCGAACGGACCTCGGCGACGTGGTCGACGCAGAAGTCGTGGACGAGCTTGAGCGTCTTGCCGGTGTCGGCGACGTCGTCCGTGATCAGGACCTTCTTGTCGGAGAAGTCGATCGCGTCCGGCACGGGCGCCAGCATGACCGGCATCTCCAGGGTGGTCCCCACCCCGGTGTAGAACTCCACGTTCACGAGGTGGATGTTCTTGCAGTCGAGGGCGTAGGCCAGACCGCCGGCGACGAAGACGCCGCCGCGGGCGATGGAGAGCACGATGTCGGGCTCGTACCCGTCGTCGGCGATGGTCTGCGCCAGCTCGCGGACGGCGGTCCCGAAGCCCTCGTACGTCAGGTTCTCGCGTACTTCACTCATGCCGGCTACCGCCTCACACCTGGGTCCGATGGAAGTTCATGAAGGAGCGCGAGGCCGTCGGCCCCCGCTGGCCCTGGTACCGCGAGCCGTACCGCTCGCTCCCGTACGGGAACTCGGCGGGCGAGCTCAGCCGGAACAGGCACAGCTGGCCGATCTTCATGCCCGGCCACAGCTTGATCGGCAGGGTGGCGAGGTTCGACAGCTCCAGCGTCACGTGCCCGGAGAAACCGGGGTCGATGAACCCGGCGGTCGAGTGGGTGACGAGCCCGAGCCGCCCGAGGGAGCTCTTCCCCTCCAGCCTCGACGCGATGTCGTCCGGCAGGGAGATGACCTCGTAGGTCGAGGCGAGCACGAACTCGTTCGGGTGGAGGATGAACGCCTCGTCACCCTCCGGCTCGACCTCACGCGTCAGGTCGAGCTGCTCGACGGCGGGGTCGATGTGGGGGTAGCGGTGGTTCTCGAACACCCGGAAGAAGCGGTCAAGCCTCACGTCGATGCTCGAGGGCTGCACCATGGATTCGTCGTACGGGTCGATGCGCACCCGTCCGGCATCGATCTCGGCCCGGATGTCCTTGTCTGAGAGAAGCACGCCCCCACGATACGCAGAGGGCGCGGACCTGCCCCAATCGGCAGGGTCACGCGCCCCGGCCCTCGGCCCTACCTCTCGGCCCGGCCCCTCGGCCCGTCCGGCTCAGCGCTGTCCGAGCACCACGGGCACCGCGTGCCGCAACCGCGCACACCGCGGACACCGAATGAGCCGCCCGGGCCCGATCCGCCCGGCCCCGAGCTGCTGAAGCGGGAACGAGGCGGTACTGAACACATGCCCTTCGGCACAGCGGACGACGGTGCGCTCCATGGAACCCATCAAGTCCCTTCCCCTACACGTGTGGTGGACGAGACAGCCACATTAGGGGATCAACAGGACACCCTCCAGGCGGCGCTCCGCACACGCGGAGGCGTGAGGTTCGCCTCAAGTGGCGCATGGGGTACAGTGTGCAACGATGCGGCACCGTTCATACGGCCGCTGTGCGGATGTAGTTTAATGGTAGAACATGAGCTTCCCAAGCTTATAGCGCGGGTTCGATTCCCGTCATCCGCTCTTCCACGAAGCCCCAGGTCGGCGACCTGGGGCTTCGTCGTTGTCTAGACCTCTCAGGGGCCGCGTGCCATTCACGTGCCATACGGGACCTCATGTGGCGTCAGGGCAGAGGCCGATCCAGACCGCGCGTCATCGGGAATGGCGAACCTGAGTGAGACGGATCTGGCTCGGCTTCGCGAACCGAAGGATCGCGTCCCTAGGCCGGCGAAGTCGACACAGGCCCGGCAGAGGCTGACCGGCACAAAGCATGATCTGAAGCCCGCTCCGCTATGCGTGCGAATGGGTGATGATGGCGCGGTGATCGTGGACCTGAGCAACTACGAGCTGGTGTGGCCGACATCGCTGTTCGTGTCGGAAGGGGAACGCATCCTGAGGACCAATGGCTCCCGTTCCTCGTGGGAGGACCGCGTGGAGTGGCTCCTGACCGAGGCCCTGGTGGGGTCAACAGCCGTTGCGGACTTCCAGGAAGTCGAGGCCCCGCATAGCGGCTGGGGCTCCACGCGGGAAAGCCGGTTCAGGGGAGACACCCGGGAGGACTGGTTCTCGGAGCTCATCAGCCGTGCTTCGGAGATCCGGCCCGCGCTCGCGCCACGGCCATACTGGCCTCAGCGGCAGGGCCGTGGCTTGTCTGCCGACGGGAGCACCGCACGAGATACCCGCCGTAACTTCGCGCGGATCGTCGCCGATTTCGCTGACAACGGCTACCTGGCCGAACAGTTCGGTCAGGAGTGCGTCGACGGGCCGGACGACCTGCCCGATGCCTCCGCGCTGATCGCACGACGCCTGGGCATCCCGGGCTTGTGGCCGCTGGCCCCGACAGTCTGGGACGAGGACACCTTCTACGGGCTGATCGAGGTGTTCCATGACCTCGTCAGCCGTCCCCGGCTACGGAGCTTCCACTCCTACGGCGGGTGCGGCTGGCACCACTCGGAATTCCACAACGGACCTGCGCGAATCCTCTACCGCGCGAAGATCAACGAACTGCTGCGCGAAGCCGGAGCCGAGTACGAGCTCGCCGCAGAAGGGGAGGACCTGGGCAGGCTCGTCGCAGTCACCGACGACGCACGCCGCCAGCTCGTACACCGCGTCCTCAACGACAGTCCCCCAACCGTCGCCATCCGCGTCCGGCATGCCATCGCACTCTTCCGCGCCCGTGACGCATCTCTGGAGAGCAAGCGGTCGGCCATCGTTGCCGCCGTCGGCATCCTGGAGGAACGCCGCGCCCTGATCCGCGACGACCTCGGGAAGCCTGACGACGGGGCCCTGTTCGAGATCGCCAACAGATTCGACCTGCGCCACCGGCGCGCGGACCAGCTCGCCAACTACAACGACGCCTTCCTCGACTGGATCTTCTGGTGGTACCTCGCCACCGTCGAGCTGACCAACAAGCTGATCGAGGCAGCGGAACCCCTGAAGGCCGGCACCGCATCTGAGCCTCCCTTTTAGCAGGCTGAGAAGCAGCAGGTGGAGGTCCGCTCTGGACCTCCACCTGCTCCTGTCACCTCACCCGCGCAGCTCCACCGGAACCCGAGGGCGGAACCGGGAACCTGTGGACAGCGGCGGCTGCGCCCCCACCCAGGCCCCGAACCGCCGTGCGCTGCCGGCGTACGTCGGCGTCGATGTCGTCGGCAAGCTTGCACTGATGCGCCTTCGTGGAGTGCTGGTAGATCAGCTGGGCCCGTTCCGAGGACTGGCCGGCGCGGACCATGAGGTCCTTCAGCTTGGCGCCGGTGTCGGCGGCGAGGGTGTTGCCGGTGTGCCGGAGGTCGTAGAAGCGGAACTCCTTCGGCATGCCGACCGCGTCGCGGGCCTTGCGCCACTTCCGGCCGAAGGTGGTGCCGCGCAGGGCGGCGCCTCGCTCCCCCACGAAGACCAGACCGTCGGGTCCGTCCTGGGCGAACCACTCCAGGTGTCGGCGGACGTCGAGGAGGATGAAGCCGGGCAGCATGATCTCCCGTTTGCCCGCTCGGGACTTGGGGTCGCCAATCACCCTGCGGCCGGTGTTCAGCTCCGGTGCGGCGCGACGGACCCGTACCGAGCCCGCGTCGAGGTCGACGTCAGAGCGGCGCAGTTCGGCCAGCTCCTCCGGGCGCATGGAGGCGAAGGCGCCGAGCAGGACCATCAGCCGCCAGCGGATGCCGATGGCCTCGGCCAGGGCGAAGACCAGCTCAACAGTGGCCACCGGTCGCTCGTCCGCGTCCTCGCGGCCCGCTCCACGGATGAAGCAGGGGTTCCTGCGGATCAGATCGTCCTCGACGGCCGTCTGCATGATGGCCTTCAGGAGGCGGTACGACTTGGCGATCGTGGTGGCGCCGGTCGCCTTCCGCCGTTCCGCGCGCCAGGTCCTGACCTTGGCGGGGCTGATGGCGTTGACGTACTGGCTGCCGAACGTCGGCTCCAGGTGGAGGCGGAGCAGCCGCCGGTACAGCTCCTCGGTGGTGGGCGCGACGCCGCGCTCGTCGATCCAGCGGGTGGCGTACTCGGCAAACAGCACCTCGCCGGCGGTCGGATCGATCCAGTCGCCTCGGGCCTGGTCGGCCTGGACCTGGGCGAGGAACAGCTCGGCTTCGCGCTTGGTCTCGTACGTCTCCGGGGCCGCGCGCAGCACGCCGTCCGTTCCGGGGTAGCGAGCCTGCCAGCGGCCCGAGGGGAGCCGGCGGATCGCACCGAAGCTGCGGCGCGGGGCCCTCGTGCGGGATCGCGCCATCAGGCCACCAGCCCGAAGCCGGACCGTCGACTGCGGACGGGTTCGACCGTCCGTTCCTCGACGTAGGCGGTGAGCACGCTCTCCGCGATCCGAACGTGCTTGCCGAGCTTCACGTAGCGGATCCGGCGTTCCTGGATGAGCCGGCGGATGAAGCGCACGCCGGTGCCGAGGCGTTCGGCGGCCTCGTCGACCGTGAGCAGGCGGTCGTTGTTATTCACCTCCTTCGCCGTGCGGGGGTGGGCAGAGGCGTGGGGTATCGCCGTCTGGCGCAAGCAGGGTCCTCTCTAGCCTCGGCTGATGGGGCGGCAACCCCGGCCGGGCCGGTGTCGTTCAGGGATGGGATGGGCCGGTGGCGTGGCCGGGGCTTGGGGTTTGCGGTCCAGGGCGGCCGGAGGGGTGGGCTACGGCTGGGGCGGCGGCCCGAACTCCTCCTGGTTGATCTTCATGGTGTTCTCGGCGATGGCGTTGCTGACCATCACGTCGGCCTCCTCGCGGATGTCCGGGTGCTCATCGAGGTAGGCGCCCAGATCATTGGTCGCTCGGCGCCACGCGTGCTGGGCTCTCTGGGCGGCCAGGTTGGCGGCCACGACGGTGTCGATGAGCTCCATGGCGCGGCCGGCGGCTGCCAGGGCAGGCGGGCCGACGAGGTTGGACAGCGACACCCCGAAGACCTCGGCGAAGCCGATGGCCTCGTCGAGGTTGATACGGCGCTTGCCGTTCTCGATCCGCCACACCGCCGACGGGTTCATCTCGTAGCCGGCCTCGTTGAGGCGATCGGAGAGCGTGGTGGTACTCCAGCCACGCTGCTCGCGCTCGGCCTTGATCCGCTTGGCGGCGTTCTCCTCACCCTTGAGCAGGACACCATCCGGCGCCTCGTCGCGCTCGTCATCGGACATCGATTCCTCCTTCCTGTCGCAGCATGCCGCTGCAGTCCGCAGGGCCAGTTAAAACAGTACAGCATCTTCTGCCCCTTGCAAAGGAGCTATGCGTCAGGCATAGTGATAGGTGTGCCGGGTCCCTGCGATCCGACATGCAAAAAGCCCCCCGGTGCTTGCGACACCGAGGGGCTCAAAGCGCAAACCTCACGCCGCCCATCCCTGAACGACTAGCTGCATGGCCGGGATTGCCGTCCCGTATGGCCCGCAGATTGAGGAGCTCGATGTCCAGTATGGACGAAGCCGCCCCGAACACGCCATCGCTTCCCGTCGAGTGGCCGCCCATCGCCATACCCGGGCAGCCGGCCGCCCCCGCGCCCACGCCCACCCCGGACCCCGAGGGCGTAGAGGTCCTCGACCAGCTCCGGGAGGCGATCCGCCGCTATGTCGTGATGCCGAGCGACGAAGCACTGACCGCGACCACGCTGTGGGCGGCGGCGACCCACCTGCAGACGGTATGGCAGCACGCGCCTCGCCTGGCGGTGGTCGGACCTGCCAAGCGCTGCGGGAAATCGCGTCTCCTTGAGGTCCTGATCGAGGCGGTCCATGAGCCGCTGATCACGGTCAACGCGTCCGCCGCCGCGATCTTCCGGTCAATAGGCGAGGGCGACCCGCCCACGCTCCTCGTGGACGAGGTCGACACCATCTTCGGGAGCGCAAAGGTCGCGGAGAAGAACGAGGAGATGCGCGGCCTGCTCAACGCAGGCCACCAGCGCAACCGGCCCACCCTGCGCGTCTCCGGCCCCAACCACGAGGTGGTCAAGTTCCCCACCTTCGCCATGGCCGCCCTCGCTGGCATCGGCGACCTGCCCGACACGATCATGGACCGGTCGGTCGTCATCCGCATGCGTCGCCGAGCCGAGTCCGAGAAGGTCAGCTTCTGGCGCTACGGCCGTGACGACCTGGCGGTACGCCAGCTCCGGACGCGGCTGGCGGCCTGGCTGGCCTCCGTACGCGAGAAGGCGATCGCGCTGGAGCCGAAGCTGCCGGTGGAGGACCGGGCCGCCGACACGTGGGCGCCGCTGATCAGCGTCGCCGACCTCGCGGGCGGGCACTGGCCCGTCCTGGCCCGCACCGCGTGCACAGCGATGACGGACTACGAGTCCGGGCGCGACGAGGACGGCGGGCTGAAGATCCGCATCCTCGCCGACATCCGCCGCGCCTTCGCCTCCGAGGGCGACCAGCCGGCGCTCCGCACCGGCCGCCTCCTGGACATCCTCAACGCCGACCCCGAGGCGCCCTGGGCCGAGCACAGCCCCAACGGGCTCACTCCGCGCGGCCTGCAGATCCTGCTCCAGGACTACGGCATCAAGTCCGGCAACCGGCGCTTCCCCGGCGGCAACCAGGCCAAGGGCTTCACACGCGCCCAGTTCACCGACGCGTGGACCCGCTACTGCCCTCCCGAGGCAGCAGCCACGCTCCCGGTCGAGCCCGGCGCCTGACTCTCCCCGACTCGTCCCACTCGTCCCCGCGCAGGTCAGCGCGGGGACGAGTCACCGACCCGCAACGAGTCGACCCGACATCACCGCCCCACCCGTACCTGCCCTGACCAGCGACGGGACGAGTGGGACGAGTCCCCGCCGCTCAAGGCCACCCACGCCCAGTGGTCCCGTACGGCCCTGCACAAGCTCCGCTTCCCCACCCTGGAGAACACTCCTTGCACTCCCCTGCCCCAAGCGCCCCGGCAGCCACACAGCCCGCCTCGGCCGCCGAGGACGAGGCCCTCAAACAACCTGACGCTCCTGGCGACGCCCGCCGAGCGCCCGCACCCGCTGAGGGGCGTCGCGTAAACCGCACAGGCCGCATCACGCTCGTCCTCGGCCTGGTGGCCGTCGTCCTCATGGCCTTCCGAGTCTCGTGGAACGCGCTGTCCGACGTGGCCCGCGCCATCGGCGCCGATCCCACCGCCGCCCTGCTCTACCCGATCGTGGTCGACGGTCTGATGGCCCTCGCGCTGATCGCCGCGCTCGTGCTTACTGGTGCCGACCGGACGTTCGCCCTGCGGGTCCTCGCCACCTACACGGTCGCGAGCCTCTTGTTGAACTACGTGCACGGCCTCGTACCGGCCCTGCACACCGACTCGGTCCAGTGGGGCCGACTGACCGACCTGGACCCCGCGAACTGGGCCCTCGTACTGCTGGCGACCTCGCTCCTGGTCGGGTCGATCTACTTCGGGTCGGACCTCGTGGCCAAGGTGCTGCACCACAACCCCGAGTCGGCCGACTCCCCCGAAGCGGCCTCTGCCCAGTCGGTCGGCGACCAGACCCCACGGTCGACGCCTGACCGGCCCGAATCGGTCCCCGAGCACCTGGCCGAGTCGGCCCCCACGGAGGCCACCGAGGCACCTGCCACGGGGCCGACCGAGGGAACCGAAGCGGCCCCCGCCACCCGACCGCCTCGACCGACCACGGTGGCGGAGTCGACCGGAGCCGCCCCGCGTCGGGCGACCGGTCGGGTCCCCGACGCCGCCAAGTCGACCGCCGACCGCACCCGCACACCCGCCGAAGTCCTCGACAGGGCCCGACTCCTGACCGCCCACTGGAGCGACGACCAGCTGACCGCCGAGCGTCTGCGCCGCGAACTACGGATCGGCCTGCCCCGGGCCCGCGCCTTGCGCGACCAGTTTCAAGCCGAGCGCACCGGCCAGGCCCAGCTCGCCACGGACGACGGCTCCAAGGCCGGACCACTCGACGGACTGAACGAAGCCGCCTCCCCCGTCGGCACCGGCTAACCCTCGCAGAGCCCTGCCACGCCTTCCGGCGCATCCCGTGTCCCCGTGCAGCCGAGCGCGGGAACACAGAGGCCGCACACAACCAAGCACCCAACGGAGAACCGATCCATGCACGACCCGAACCACGAACTCCCCACCACACAGAAGGAGATAGGCACCGGCCTCAACAGCGCAGCAAGGTATGGCGTTGGACCGTCCAAGGGCCGGTCCCACGCGGAAGCCTCCGCCCCAGGGGTGGCGGAGGCAGATCCCCGGCGCGAGGGCGCACCGGGGACTGGGGGTGTGCGTGCCGCCGACGAGGCCGCACTGCGCCGAATCGCCCGTCGTCGCGCCCACCAGGACGTGCAGCGTAAGGAGCGCGTCGACGTCCGCTACAGCATCGACGAGAGGCAGGCGATCCTCGACGAAGCCCGTCGCCTCGGCCTGGCCGGCGCGCACCTTGTCGGCGCCATCGTCATGGCCCACTTGAACGACGACCTGGCCCTGCCCGCGGAGCGCACCGCCAATGACGACCTGATCGACGAGTACGCCGCCCTGCGTACCGAGCTCTCCAGGATCGGCACGAACGCGAACCAGATCGCCCACCGCCTCAACGCCGGCGGCGATGCACACCCTGTGGACGCCGCCGTGCTCGCGGAGGCCCGTCGGCTCGTGGCTGTGGTGAAGCAAACGATCACGGCGGTCGACGCCGCCGCGGATGTGGCCGCCACGAACCGTCGGGCGGCATGATTGATCGCGAACATCGTCAAGCCCGGCCACAAGACCCGAGGTGTCCTCAACTACCTCTACGGGCCCGGCCGCGCCAACGAGCACACCGACCCCCACCTCGTCGCCTCGTGGGACGACTTCGCGCCCGACCCCGGCCGCGACCCCGGCGCCACTCTCGCCCAGCTCGCCGACGTCCTCGACCTTCGGGTCAAGCAGGCCGGCCACAAGGCGCCGAGGAACCACGTCTGGCACTGCTCGATCCGCGCCGCCCCAGAAGACCGCCACATGTCAGACGACGAGTGGGCCGTCATCGCCCGGCGCGTCCTGAACGCCACCGGCATCGCACCGGCCGGCGACCCCGACGCCTGCCGCTGGGTCGCCGTCCGCCACGCCGACGACCACATCCACATCGTCGCCACCAAGGTCCGGGGCGACCTCCGCACGCCACGGAACTGGAACGACTTCCTGCGCGCCGACAAGGAACTCGTCGCCATCGAGAAGGAGTACGGGCTCCGCCAGGTCCCGCGCGGCGACCGCACCGCCGCAAGGCGCCCCACTCGCGCCGAGCAGGAGAAGGCCCGCCGCACGGGCACCGCCCGGACCTCCCGCGAGCACTTGCGCACCATCGTCCGCACCGCCGTCTCGGCGGCCACGACCACCGAGGAGTTCTTCCGGCTCGTCGAAGGGGCTGGCGCCCTCATCGACGTCCAGTACTTCCCTTCTGGCGACGTCCGCGGCTACAAGGTCGCCCTCGACGACGACACCAACGCCCAGGGCGAGCCGGTGTGGTTCTCCGGCTCCACGCTCGCCCCCGACCTGTCCTACCCCAAGATCGCCTCACGCCTCACGGCCACCGAGACGACGCCAGCGGAGCGGACCGACGCCCCGGCTTGGCGACGACTCTCCATCGCCATCGACCAGACACCCGACCACCTCACGCACGACGAGGACGAGGCCGGACAGGCCCACATCACCGTCCTCGCCGAGACCCTCGATGCACTCCCCCTGGTCGCCCCTGCCGGCCTCCAGCCCCAGCTCGTCCAGGCCGCCGCCGTCTTCGAGCGCGCCGCACGGTCCCGCATCCGCGCCCAGCACCAAGCGGCCCGGGCCACCCGCCGGGCGGTGAAGGCGATCCTGCGTGAGCCCGCCCCAAAGGACGGAGCCCTCCTCGCAGCCGTCCTCGACGCCCTGCTGCTCGCGGTCATCGCCACCCAGCGCTGGCACCGCACCCGCGACCACACCCAGCAGGCCGAAGCCGCCTGTCAGACCGCCGCACATCTCCGCGCCGCCTATCAGGCCCAGGCCGCCGAGCCGCTGGCCGTTCTCCGACAGCGAGGAACACGGCTGGCCGAGTCACTGCGCCGACGGCAGGAGTTCACCCTGCGCCGAGCCCTTCCCGAACTGGCCGAACAAGTCCTCGCGGAGCCCGGCTGGCCCGCTCTCGCAGCCACCCTCGCCCGAGCCGAAGACGCCGGCCACAAGCCCGCCGCTCTCCTCACCGAAGCCACCGCTCGACGGGAGACCGACACCGCCACCAGCGTCAGCGAAGTCCTCACCTGGCGACTCCACCGCCTCACCGACCTGACCGCCATCACCACCACCAGCAGGGCCCCGGCACCCCAGTCGGCCGCCTACCGCCCGACCAACACCGCCACCAGTCAGCAGCGCCGCACGCGCTGAACCTCACCCCCAAGGAGCACCCCCTGAAGGTCCACCCCGCCGCCGACATCTTCCCGATGCTCGACCCCGACGAGCTGCTCGACCTTGCCGAGTCCATCAAGACCGAGGGCCTGCGCAGGGACATCGTCCTCGACATGGATGGCGTCCTCCTCGACGGCCGCAACCGGCTCGCCGCCTGCAAGATCGCCGGTGTCGAACCCCGCTTCACCGCCTACACCGGTGACAACCCGCGAGCGCTGATCTTCTCCGCCAACGTCGTCCGTCGGCACATCACCAAGGGCCAGCAAGCGATGATCACCGCCATGGCGTGTTCCTTTTCGGGACACTCCCTGCGCGGCTTGGCCAAGACCCACGGCCTCAGCCGTACCCGCCTCTCCGCCGCCAAGGTCGTTCTCCAGCACTCCCCCCACCTCGCCGAGCAGGTCCGCATCGGCGCCTTCCCGCTCGACGCTGCCTACGACATCGCTCGCGAGCTCAAGGCACAGGCCGAAGCCCTCCAAAAGAAGCGCGACCGCCTCACAGAGAACGCCCCTGACCTCGCCAAGCAGGTCGCCGAAGGCCATCTCACCCTCGACGACGCCATCACCACGCTGGAGGAACGACAGGAACACACCCGCATCCGAAAGCAGATCGCCGAGGCCGACAAACTCCGTCTCGCCGACGGCCACACCACCCCGCCACTGAACCAGCTCGCCGAGCAGGGAGACATCACCTGGCACCAGGCCCACCACCAGGCCGAGCAGTACCTCACCCACCGCCGGTCCGCGATCCACCACACCCAGCAGGCCATCGAACAGGCTGCCGAGCACTGGACCACGATCCGACCCGCCGTAACCCGCCCCGGCACAGCCTTCACCCGCGAAGTACACGCCGGGCTCTCGCCCGAAGCCCAGGAACTGGCCGCCCACCTCACCCCACGCACCTGATGCGGTGAGCCTCTCGGTCCCAGACCCAAAGGGTCTGGGACCGAGGAAGCAGCCATCCCCCGGTGGACAGAGCATCTGCCCTACTGCTTACGGGAGCAGTGCACAGCTAAGGAGCGCTGGCCCGGCAGTTCCCTCGCTCATACAAGGTGTTCGGGGTGTCAGGCCGACGACGAACAAGCGGCAGGCGTGTCGAACGCCAAAGCAGTTGTGCAAAATCTCAGACATCAACTAAAGTCAGCGGCGCACTGGAATGCTTCGATGCGTAGTCCGACCCGAGGAGTCGTCCGCATGAGTATGCCTTCGTCGTTGTGGACGACCGACGTGTTCGGCGAGCACGCAGCAGACGTACGTCGCCGCGTAGGGCAGGGCCTGCGGAACATGCAGGCCAATGCACAGGCCGCCCAGGAGCAAGGCTCCTCCCGCACCACCCGCGTGTACGGCACCAGCCGATACGAGAACCAGTACGAGCGGCTTCAGGACGAGCTCAAGAAGGTGCCTGGCGCCCGTGCGGTCAAGCCGTTCCAGTTCTCTTACGAGCTGATGCTCATCGGCAACGGGCTGATCTACCCGTTCCGGTACTCCAAGACCAAGTCAGACGTCCGTAGCGCGCGCATCCCCAGCGAGTCCCGGCTGGTACAGGAGCTCTTCACGTTCGCGCCAGCGCCGAAGCACATTCAGGATCCCTTCGACCTCGACTTCGGGCCGACGGTCCCGATCGCCGAACCGCGCGGCGCTTTGGCAACGGTCCCGCAGGACACCCAGCTGGTCCTCGTGCCCTTCGCCTGCAACGCCTCCGAGCTCCTCGAGGCGTACTGGGGCATCGCGGCGCTCGGAATGAACCGGCAGCTGGAGTGGGCCACCGATCCCGAGCCGCTTCACCTGCCTCAGGAGGTCACCTCGTACACGCTGCGACCGATCAGCATTCCGAACCAGGTCACGGCACACACCAGCTTCGCCGACGGAATCGAACCCACCCTTACGCTGTCCTCTCGTACCGCCTCGGACCAGGCTCTGCACGTCCCCGTGCAGAGCGAGGCAGAACCTGTCGAGGACCAGACCAGCGAAGACGATGCGACCCACTAAGCAAGAGCTCATCCCCGGTACGGAAGAACGAGGCACCACGCCACGTGCTATCTCCGACGGCTTCGATCCCACCCGGCTGACCCAAGCCCGTCGTCTGGCTGAGATGACGAAGAAGGACGTGGCTGTCCAGCTCGGGGTGACGCCTGCCGCTGTGGGTCAGTACGAGACGGGGGTGTCGAAGCCGCGACCTGACTTGATCCCCCGGCTCGCGGAGATCCTCGGAGTTCCGGTGACGTTTTTCCTGCTGGGGAGGCCGGCCAATCGGCTCGACGCTTCCATGGCCCATTTCCGGAGCCTGCGCAGCACGCCGAAGTCTCAGCGAGAGCGTGCGCTCGCCTTCGCGGAGCAGATTTGGGAGCTCACGTACGCGCTGGAACAGCGGATCCAGTTGCCTCTCGTCGATCTACCCGGCTTCGCTGGTGGGGAGGTCCATCCCGGTGAGGAGCTGTCCACCGACCCCGTGTCCGCAGCCCGCGAGCTTCGCAGGCGCTGGGGTCTCGGCGACGGCCCTGTCACGCATCTCGTGAGGCGGATGGAGTCTCACGGAATCGTGGTGGTCATGCCGCCTGCCAGCGATCCCTCCGCTGCGAGCGTGGACGCTTTCTCCACCCGGGCAGCACGGCCCCTCGTCGTTCTGACCGCGAACCGGGCCGACGATATCTACCGACACCGGTTCACGGCTGCCCATGAGTTGGGCCACCTTGTGCTTCACGGTGACGCCACTGGTGACAGCCGTCAGGAGAAGGAGGCTGACACCTTCGCAGCCGAGTTCCTGACCCCCCAGGACAGCATCCTTCCGTTCCTGCCGCAGCGAATGGATTTTGCCCGCCTGGCCGAGCTCAGGGGAGTCTGGGGGGTCTCCCTCCATTCGCTCGTCTACCGATGCCGCGAGCTGGGGCTGATCTCCGACGCGACTGCCAGCAGGACATACCAGCGCCTACGCGCTCTCGACGGCCAGCCGGGCTTCACCGCGGAATCCGTCTCGAACTTCCCCGGTGAACAGCCTTCGCTGCTTGGACAAGCCTTCGAGCTGGCTGCCAAGGAAGCGGGCCTATCGGTTTCCCAACTTGCTCATGAGTTGGCGTGGACAAGCAAGAGGGTGCAGGACCTGCTGGGCGTTCAGGAACAGAGGCCGGTGCTCCGGCTGGTCCAGTAGCAGCTCCGCTCGACCTGAGGAGCCGCGGCCGCCGTTCGCTCTTCGGGAGGCACTCGCGGTGCCGCCCTGTTGCGTACAAGGTCGACAGGGGCACCAGACAGCGCCGGTGGAGGGCGCCGGCAGCACCCTCCACCTGTTCCGCTACGCCGTGAGCTTGTGCAGGCAGAGCACTGCCGACCGCTCAGCCGTTGCTGTGGCTGAGGACGTTGCCATTCGTGCAGTGGTTGACGGTGTTGCCGTCCCACGCGCTGCCCACCGGGACGACCGCCAGCTCCTGGAAGCAGACGGCTGCAGCGCTGAAGTTCCAGTTGTTGGCGGCGTTGACCCCCGGCCCAAAGTTGCTGTCGTTGTCAGCGTGGGCAGGGGCAGCCAGCGCCAGGCTCGTCAGAGCCAGGGCAGTCACAGAGATGATCTTCTTCATGATCCGCCAACCGGCGGCGATCGTCCGTGGTTACGGCGGCACAGCAACAATCCGCCTGACGCCTCTCACTCCGCCGCCCATCTGGGTACCGTGCTGGTGACGAACTCTGCACGGATCCCAGTGATCAGCTCGGCGGTCCGACGGTTAGGGAGGTGTCCTGATGCTGGAGGAAGCCGAGGAGATCGGCCGGCGCGTCCGCAGGGCGAGGCTGCGCCTCGGGATGCCACAGGCGGATCTCGCAACGGCGCTGGGCAAGTCGCAAGGCTGGGTGTCCAAGATGGAACGGGGCCTAATCGAGCTGGACCGGGTCGGGCTGCTCAACCAGGTCGCCGCCGAGCTGCACGTCCACCCGAACGACCTGATCGGGCGCCCGTACAGCAGCTCCCCCGACGACAACCAGTGGCAGGTCGCCGCCTCGTCGATCCTGCGCGAACTGCGCCGCTACGACCTCACTCCGGCCTTCGACGGGACGCCGCGGCCGGCCCCTCAGTTGTGGCGGGAGGTGACCCGGCTCCACCGCCTCCGGGACACCGCTGCCAGCGTGGCGATCCTCCGCGTCCTGCCGGACCTGTTCCGCGAGGCGCGGGCGCTGGCTGAGGTCGCGGAGGGGCACGAGCGGGAGGAGGCGTACGCGATCTACGCCGTGTGCTGCAAGTTCGCTCACACCGCCGCCCACTCGCTCGGTCACCCCGAGTTGGTCGCTATGGCCTGTGAGCGGGCGGCGTGGTCGGCCCGCCTGTCCGGGGACCCGGTGCTGCCGGCGGTCGCGGACTGGATGCGGGTGTGGGACATGTGGGCGACAGCCGACTGGGCGGACGCGCTGACGCTCTCGGACAAGGCAATCGGGTCGGTGCAGCAGGCGTACGAGGACGGTGACCCGCTGGCTGTACGGGCCTGGGGCACGCTCCAGCTCCGGGCAGCCGTCTCGGCCGCCCGCGCGAGCCGCGCGTCCGAGGCGGAGGACCGGATCGGGTACGCGAAGGATGCCGCCGAGCGGATGGACGCCTACGTCGGGGCTCCCGTGTACGACCGGCACTCGCTGACGTTCTCCGCCGGAAACGTGCAGATCCACGCGATCAGCGTGGCCCTGGAGATGGGTAAGCAGGGCAAGGCTCTGGAGATAAACCGGCGCACGAGTCCGAAGCTGGTTGGCGCCCTGCCCAACTCCCGTCAGGGGCATCACCACATGGACATCGCGCGGGCCTGGCTGTGGGACGGCAACCGGGGCCAGGCTCTCGTCGAGCTGGAGACCGCCGAGCGGATCGCACCCCAGCTCGTAAGGAACCACCCTATCGCCCGCTCCACGCTCCGCAGCATCGTCTACGCCGAACGGGCAGCCACACGTGAGAAGTTGCGGCACATGTCCGACCGCTTCCACCTGGACGGATAGGGGGCGTATTCCTCCGGCTCATATTCAGGGGCACGGCCGTCCCTAACTTCGGGGCATGACCGGACGACGCCTCCCCCATCCCCCCTCCCAGGGAGCCGAGTTAGGAACCGCGGCTCCCTTCTTCCCCCAGCTCGGGGACCTCGCCGCCGACACTGCCCGCAGCGGCCGGGTCGGCGTCGTGGTCACCCTCCCCGGCGAGGACTCCGCCACCACCTACCACCTGCGACCGCCCGGCGGCGGCCCCGCCTGGTCCGCGCCGGCGGACGGCACGACGCTGCGCCCGGTGCCGGCGCAGGTCACCCACGCCACGCTGCTGCCCGGCCGCGACGCGGTCTACGACCCGCGCGCTCGCCAGGGCTCGGTGCCCGTGGAGTTCCACCTGGAGGACGGATCCACCCGCGAGGGAGCCCTCGTCCTCACCGCAGTCGAGTTCGAGCGGCTGTACGCGCAGACCTGCCGCCTCCTCGACAGGCACGAGAACGTCCTCGGCCAGGACTCGTGAGCAAGGCCCGCCATCGCTTCCCGCGGCCGACGCCCTTCGTACGGGCAGACCGCAGCGGCCGAATCGCCCTGACGTTCCTCACCTTCGCCGGTCTGGTTGGTCCCGCCTGGGCGTTGCGTACCCACGCCGACCAGCTTCTCGACACCGCCGGCCACGGATCGGTCGTGACCACGCCGGACGCCGTGCCACCGCCCCTCGCCACCGGCCACTGAACGGCCCTCCGCCGAGGAGACCCGGAGCCTCCCCGCACCGCTCCCGCACCACTCGGCGGAGGGCGACCAGCCCCGTACTCGTCCTCGTACTCCCGACACGCGAACGGTGAAGGTAGTGACCACCTCCCTAGAACCGACCACTACCGGCCGAGAGCCGGACAGGCACCTGGTGCAGTCGCTGCTCCTGCACACCCCTCGCGGTCTCGCCTACGCCGACGAGCGCGACGAGGACCGCTCGGTCGAGGGCGTACTCCTGAACAGGGTCACCGCACATGCCGTGTCCGACCGGGCAGCCATGGAGGGGCTGCTGTGCCGGGACTGCTCCGTGCCAGCCGTACGGACCAACGCGGGCGTCCTGTGGCTGCTACCGCTCCCGACGAGCGCTCACCGGTGGGACGGCTGGCCCGAGGGCACCCTGACCACCGAGCCGCCCGTGTGTCTCCAGCACTCCACCCCGCCCCGGTCGGGCATCGGACACCGGGCCTTCTTCGCCGCCGAGGCCGAGATCGTCGGAGTCCACGGAACGCTCCACCCGGCGCCGAGGCTCCTGGCCTCCCCGGTCGAGCGGATGCTGCGCTTCAGCGACCCGCGGATGCCGTGGATGGTCGCCACCCACTTCGTACGGCAGCTGGGGCGGCTCACCCCGGCCGACGAGCAGGGAGAGGCACGGTGACCGGCCTTGGGCCGCTCGGCCCCGACGGAGTCCGCAGGGTCAGGGGCTGGGCCACGCGGGCCGCCGCCACCGCCCGTGCCGCCCACCTGACCGCTGCCTACCGGGCCGACCGCACGGAGGTCGTCCGCAACCCGCACCTGACCGCCGAGTGGGCCCGGCACACCGTCCACTCCCCGGCCCTTCTCAGCGCCGTACGCCAGGCCATCGGGCCGGACATCGCCGTGGAGAACACGTTCCTGGTGATCAAGTGGCCCGGCCGGCCCTTCGAGGTCCCGTGGCACCAGGACGGCATCAACGACCGGATCGTGCTCGATCCGCGTCGCTCGGTCGCCGCCTGGCTGGCTCTGACCGACGCCGATGAGACCACTGGCTGTCTCCGCGTCCTCCCCGGTTCCCAGCGGCGCGGCTACCTGGCTTACGACGCCGAGCCGGACGCGGGAGCCGTGCGCGGCCGGGCTCTCGGCATCACCGGCGTCGACCCGTCCGAGGCATGTCCGCTGCCTTCACAGGCTGGGGACGGCTGCCTCATGGACGTCCGCCTCGTCCACGGCTCGGACTCCAACACCGGGGCCGGCGTCCGCATCGGCCTCAACATCCGCTTCGTCGCGCCCGGCGGCTGCACGGTCCGCGACGGCTCAGACCCCAGCCTGTACCCGGTCTCCGGGACCGGCTGGTAGCTCCACCCATCCACGAGATCCATCCACGAGAGGAGAGCACCACCGTGACCATCCTCAAGGAGTTCCTCGCCCAGGACGCGCCCGCGCGGGTCCGCGTCCTGAACGGCGAGGACACCGACGCCGCCCGCCGCGGCGACAAGAAGCCCGTCGTCCGCAGCGAGTGCACCTACTACTGCCCGGACGAGGCGACCGCCCGCCGCTGCATCGAGGCGCTGGAGGAGTCGGACAGGCGGCTGCGCGAGCGCCCGGACGAGCTGATGCTCTGGGACTGGCAGGCCACCTACTTCGAGGCCGAGCAGGACAACGCCAACGGCGGCGGCACGGTCATCCTCGGCGTCGCCTGGTACGACGAGGAGTTCTTCACCGACCGGCGGGACGCCTGGTTCGGCGTGATGCACCAGCGCATCTACAAGGACCTCGGCATCCCGCTGGAGAACATCGAGGTCTCCCACTGGCGGCTGATCGCCTGACGACCGGCCGGTGAGTGAGCGGGCCCGGGGCAGCTAGCGGCCCCGGGCCCGTTCGCTCGCGCCCGCCCCGACGGGCTCCTGGACGCCGGAACCAACGGGAGTCCAGCGGGCAGCGAGGACCGCGCCGAGCAGCCCGACGCCGACCAAGCCGAGGCCGGCCACGGCGAAGGCGAGGCTCGGACGGTTGGCGGCGAGCGCGGGCACGAACAGCATCGAGATCGTCCCAGCGGTGCGGATGACCGTTAGGTCCACGGACATCAGGCGCAGCCGGTGGGCAGGAGGAAAGCCCGACAGGTGAGTGACGAGAGCGACTTGGACGAACGGATTGACCGCCCCCAGCAGAACGGACAGCGCCAGCAGCGCCGGGACCGACCCCGCGAGCGCGATCGCGGCGAGGGCCGCGCCGGAGACCGCCCAGGCCAGGCAGTAGAAGGCCGGCAAGTTGGGCGGCAGGCGAAGGTTCCCGGCGAGACCGTTTGCCGCGAGGGCTCCGGCCCCCGTGGCGGCGAGCGCGGCTCCGTACGTCCCGGCGCCGGCGCCGAGCTGGAGGGTGATGAAGGCCGGCAGCGCGAGGGCGACGGTGTGGGCGGCGATGCCGACGCCGTGGATCCCGATGGCGACGGCTGTGTCCGGTCGTGTGCGCAGCAGCATCCGGGCCTGGGCCGGGGCCGTTTCCTTCCCCTGAGTACAGTCCCGCCGCACTACCGGGCTGCGGCGGGCCAGGACGGTGAGGGCGACGGCGGAGACGAAGAAGGTGGCCCCGTCCAGCCAGAACAGGGTGGTCATCGGCATGACCGCGAGGAGCAGCCCGGCCGCGCCGGGCCCGGCGATCCGCGCGATCCGGCCCGACAGGTCCATCAGCCCGCTGACCGTCTGGACGTCCCGCTTCTCGACAAGCTCGGGGGTCAGTGCACCGAGGTTCGGATCGAACACGGCCCCCGCGAACCCGGCCACGAGCACCAGCGCGAGCGCCCCGACCAGCCCGAGATGCGCCCACGCCAGCGGCAGAACAGCCACCAGCGCGGCCCGCACGACGTCGACCGCCGCCAGCGCCCTGAGCGAGCCGAACCGGCCCACGAGGCGGCGCCCGACGGTGCCGAGCACGATGTACGGGACGGACTCGGCGATCGCCACGAGGCCCATTGCGAACGCCCCGGACTCCTCGAAGGCGATCCACATGACCGCCATCGCGTACAGCCGGTCTCCGAAGACCGACAGGGCCTGGCCCACCCACAGCGTGAGCACGGACCGGCTCCGCAGCAGTCGCACGTAACCCAAGATCACCACCGGTCCAGGAACGAACAGAACCCGGCGACACCACAGAGCACCGGGAACGCACGTCACCCTAGAGCACCACGACAGGAGAGTCAGTCGATGTCCGAAGAAATCAGGATTCCCAGTGAGGCCATGGCCTCCGTCGAATCCCACTGCGGACGACCGGTGCGCTGGGAGATCGTCAGCAGCCGTCGAGGATCCACCGTATGGAAGGGCACCGGCCCCGCCGCCTCGGTCGCCCTCAAGGCGGGCCAGGACGAAGGTGTCCCGATCACCTCCCGAGAGATCGCGGTCGCCGAACACATGCCGGGCCACAGCCCGCTCATCGCCTCCGGCAGCACCAGGGCCACCTCCTGGCTGATCACCCCGTGGCACGACGGCCCGTCCACCTGGGACGTCTTCCACACGGTCCGCACGACCCGCGAGGGCACGCAAGAGGCCCGGAACGCGGCCGTCGACCTCTGCCTCGCAGTCGCCGACCTCCACCGACAGGGTTGGGTCCACGGCGACCTCCAGCCCGAACACGCGATCCACACGAAGACCGGCATCCAGCTCATCGACTGCACATGGGCCGCCTCCCCCACCCTCACCCCCTCAGGGACCTTCCAAGGTGGCCTCCCTCACCTCCTGGCCCCCGAACTGGCCGCCGAGATCGAAGCCGGCCACCGCCCGGTCAAGGTCACGCCAGCTGCGGAGACCTACACCCTCGCCGCGACCCTCTGGCGTGCCGCCACCGGCAGATGGCCGTTCGACTACACCGCCGCAGCCAACGCCGAGGGCCCCATCACAGGCCCCAGGGCCCGCCAGCTGATCGCCGGTGGTCAGCTCCCACCGGCACTCGCCCCACAGTGGCCCGCCTTGCTCTCTGTCCTGCGGACCGCCATGGCCACACTTCCCGAGGAGCGCCCGTCCGCCCACGCCCTTGCGCTACTCGTCACCGACGGCCTGCTCTGACACGGACACTAGGGGAGCTTCTGCCAGGTCCAATCAGGCGTCGACCTCTGCCGGCGCACCGTCCGATGAGACGCCGATCTGGGCGAGAGAGAGACCAAGCAACAAGGCTCCCTCAAGGCCGTTGAGCAAGGAAAGCAGTTGGTCCTTCTCTTCCTGGGTGCCGCTGTCATCGTGCTTGAACTTCTGGAGGCTGGTGCGAGTTGCGACGATCACTCGAGCCAGGGCGTCGTGGACGAGGAACGGCCCCTGGCCGTCGTCGTACTGGCTGGCTTCTCTGGCCACAGCACCACCGCGATAGACGAAGCAGAGTGCCTCAGCCCTCTTGGTCGGCAAGGTGGCGCCGTCCTTTTCAAAGGTGAGTAGCGGCTCGTCCGGCAGACAGGCTTCAGCCCATGCCACAACTTCCTCCTTGGAGAACGTCTCTCGCATGACCCGGTCGATGAGCTCGATCAGAGAGTTGGCTGCCTGCGAGATCCCGTCCTCCGAGTGCATCAGGGCGTCCTTGGCGCCCCTGATCTTTCTGACGAGCTGAGCGTTTTCGCGCTCCAATCTCTTGACCGAGGACTCCGCTACCCGGTGTCTGACGCTAGCGACGATCTCCGTCAAATTTTCCGGGCTCCAGCTGGAAAGGTCAGAGGCGGTAGCGGCTGTGAGCTGCATGGGCAGCGTAGCGATGACCTTCTCCCCGACCTTCTCGTCGATCATGGCAATTCCCCGAGCCAGCTCGATGCTGAGAAGGTCGGCCCTGGAGACTGCCTTTCGCTGGTTCTCCGTCATGTTGTTGAGCGCGTCGCTCCACGCCACGGCGAACGGCATCAGTGCCCGAATCCCCCGCCGAAATGCCAGTGCTACGACCGCGCTGTCTTCCTTGAAGGCCTCAACCAAGCGCCGAAACTCGGCGGCCCCCAGGAGCCGGAGCGCGAAGAGCTGGTAGTTCCTGCCCTTGAACGAGTTCATCCAGGCAGTCGCCTGGTCGCGGTCCTGCAGCTGGGCAACGGTGAACCCGATCCCGGCTTCCACGTCGTCAAGGGTGAACTCCTCGAAGAAGGCGTCGAGCCGGTCTTGCCAAGGCTGAGAGCTGTCGTCCATCAGCAGACGACACAGCGAGACCAGCAGGTCAGCGCCGACGACAGCCGCATCGTCGAGCTGCAGGGCCTTGCGAATATCGGGGTCGAGGCGTCGGATGAGCTCCGCAACACGCGATCGCCGACCCTCATCAACCACAAGATCCTGCATTGTCGCCTCGCTCTGCCCGCGCCACGCCAATCGATTGCAGATAAAAGTACTCAGATCCGGGCGGATACATAAGTGATTTGTCGGGACGCCCGCATGACACGGCCCGGCCTCAAGAAGTGTTACCGTCCCGGCGGTCGCTCCGTTCCGCTCAGAGCTGTTCCCCCGCTGCTGCGTCCGGCTGTCCGACGCCGTGCCCCATCCGTGCCCTTCGGGACGGTGAGCAGCGGTCAACACAGGTCCCAGCTGAGCAGACAAAAGACGATCTATACGCGCCTTTTCCCAGGTCAGACACGTGATGATCAAGCTGAGTAGCGGTGATTCCCAAACTTATAGCGCGGGTTCAATTCTCGTCATCCGCTCCGCGCCAAAGCCCCAGGTCACTACCTGGGGTTTGTTTATTGTCTAGACCTTTCGAGGCTCGCGTGCCATAAACCGCCCGAATGGGGCGTCAGGCCGTCGCCACGACCCACCGCGGATCACCTCGCCCGCGCGGTGCGGCCCGGCGTCAGTGTCGGAAGCGGGGACACGAGCGGCCGGGCGGTCCCGGACAGCCCGGAGTGCCCGCGGTCAGCAGGCACGCGCTGGAGCCGGACGGTGGCTGCCGAGCCCCGAGGCGCTCGCTGCGGTGACCCTGTGGGTGGCAACCACGCACCTGCAGACGGGCTGGCAGCACGCGCGACCGTGAGGCTAGCCTGCTTTCACGGCAGGCTGGTTGTCGATGCCGGTGTGTCGGTAGATTCGGCGCCCCGACCACGTCCTTGCAAAAGGCGCGTGAGATCCCATCCTGTTTCGGGAGTGAGGGGCCCCTCGTCCTCCGGGCCGATTCCGAGTTGGCGGGCGAGCGCGCGGGCATGCAACTGCGTGCTCGCCTCGATGAGCTGCGCGTAGGTGTCGGCGGCATTCCGGGTGCGGCGCCAGGCGGTGGCCGCAGTGACACAGGCGATGACGAGCCCCGGCCACCAGATCACCGTGAGCGCGAGGTAGAGCAACGCCCAGGCGGCCAGGGTGGTGGCCCGCGTCTGGGCCTCACGGGCCGCGTTGATCTCGGTGCGTTCGACCTCGGGCAGGCTGAGCCACAGCGATGGCCAGACGACTCCGAGATCGAGGCGGAAGGTCTCCTCGAGACGGACCATGACGGCATGGACGCGGTCACCGGTCCACGTGGTGCGTTGGGGTTCGAACTCGGAGATGCGAGTCATCCGTTGGTACGCGGCGTCGAGGGAGGTGTCTCGTCGGACCGGTACCTGGTCGCCCGTACGGGCGTGTGGAACGGACCGTGCGGCCAGGGCTGTGCGGCGTGCGGCGGCGTCCCATTCCCGCATATAGGCGGCCCGTTCGCGTTGCCACCTGCGGCGCCGCCTGTCGACGCATCGTCGAGCGAGTTGCCGCAACGGGGGTGGCCAGGAATCCCACTGGCTCGCCAGCACGGCGTACTCACACACTGAGCCAAGGGCTTGGGCGGCAAGCCCGGCCGCAGCCGAGACAAGTAGAAGCACCACCATGGCAACGGCCAAGCCGGGAAGGCCAGCCACTTTGACCGCAGTCGTCCAGTGCTTCACGTGGCGCACCAGTAGGGCGAGGTCAAGGGCATGGCCATGCCCGAGCATCCGGGCGGCCGAGACGGCCGAGACGAACAACGCGCCGGGAAGTACCAGCAGAGACAGCCAGCGCTCCGCCAACTTGCCGCCGAGCGTCGCCAACAGACCGCCCATGTCAGAGCAACGTCTGGCGCAGCGCCAGGCTGTCGATAGCGCAGGTCGGAATGGGGGCGATCGGATCGGGCCGGCTATACCGGCTGCAACGCCCGGTCGGGCAGATCAGGAGAGCTTCCCTTGGCCGAGAGGCCACGGCACCGACGAGCCGCAGACCACTTGCTCGGGATCGGTTGTGGCCGTACACGCCCAATACATCACCTGCTGCCTGCAGGGCCACGTGGAGGTCGCTCAGGGCAGCTCCGACGTCCCCGCCGGCGCGCACAGCCTCCAGGAGGCGGTCCAGCGGTTCGGCGGCTGGTTCTAGTGCTTCGCGGATCCCCGCCGCATCCCCGCAAACGTATGAAACCGCGTCCGCCAGCTCATCATCTGACCCATCGGCCATTTGCCCCCCCAGGAGTCGTCGGTCCCACTCACGTGGCGCCTGCAGTGGCAGTTGGCGCGTGGAGCTGGCCCGGAAGGACGATATCGCAGAAGTGCTGGCAATCGAGTTGCCATGAATGGATGGCGTTGGCAACGACACGCGACAGTAGGACCTTTGATGGCCCCTCAGTTGCGACATCCGCCGGGATCGCCGCCTGCCTGGCTGGCACCATCGCAGGAGAGCCAGATACAGCGCCAGCCGGGAGCCCCCTTGTACCAAGATCACCTGAAGACCGCGATGGAGCAGCTGAGTTCGGCCCGCTTGGCTGCTGATCCTGCAGTCGCGCTCGGGCCCGAGATCCTCGCCAACGCGCAGCTACTCAGGCGGAGCCTGCAGAAGGGCGAGGGTGGCGTCGAGGGGTGGCTGGTGCTGGGATGGGTGTACTTCTACCGCATCAGGGCTCAGGAGCCAGGGACAAGCCGAAACGACTGGATCGCCGCTGTCGAGGCGTTCACACCCTGCTTCATCGCTGACGTAGAGCCCCTACCCGAGGTTTTACTGCCCGTCATTGTCGACAGTGTCGTGATCAGCGCGACCTCGATTCTCGAAAGAGTCGACCGGTCCGAGGTTCGCGCAGTTGTCCGACTGTGGCACCGCATCGTTGCGGCCACCGCACCGGATGACCCCATGCGAGCCCGGCGCCTGTCACATCTGAGCATTGCCCTTCAGCGGCAGTTCGACATGCTCGGCGACCCACGGGACCAGGATGCTGCCGTCGCTTTCGCCGAGGAGGCGGTGAAGATCACTCCAGCGGATCATTCCCCGCCCGCGGAGGTTCTATTCAACGCGGGCTCCTTCGCGTGGAGCAGGTTCGGAGTCACCCAGGAGCCTGCTGACCTCGATAAGGCCCTTGAATACATGCAGCGGGCCGTGGCCGCAGGCCTTCCTGACTCACCGCTCCAGGGAGAAGCCCTGATCACGCTCGCGGTGGCTCTTCAAGAACTCTTCCAACGCCGCACCGATCCATCCGCCCTCGACGAAGCGATTGCTGTCTTCAGGCGTGCAGTTGTGGGGGGGGGGGGGGGGGGGCGGCGCCCCCCCCCCCCCCCGGGGGGGGGGGGGGGACCCCGGGGGAGCCGAGTAAAAAGAGGACGGGCCGGCGGCCGAGGGGAGGGCGAT
>NZ_JBHJUO010000039.1:0-31944 GCF_042268445.1 Streptomyces sp. NPDC056169
CCGCCCTTCCTATACCCCCCGGCCCCCCCCCGCTTACCGGCGTGGTCCCCACCCCCCCCCGCTCACCCCCCCACTCTGCCCCCGCCGGGGGGGGGCCGCGGCGGGGGCGCCCCCCCGGCCCGCCCCGCCCAGCCCCGCCAAGGAGAGAACACCGTGAGCAATCAGACCCAGACCCCCGCGGGCGGCGCGGCGGCCCCGCCCGCGCGCAGCCGCTGGGCGGGCGGCGCCCCGCCCTTCCCCGGTGCCCGCCCGGCGGCCCTCGGCACCCTCGCCACCGTCGTGTCGCTGGCGATCCTCGTGGCCCTCGGCGAGGCCACCGGACACCTCCTGATGATCGCCCCGCTCGCGGCCACCGCGATGATCATCTGCAGCACGCCCGCCCTGCCCCCGGCCCAGCCCCGCGGCGTGGTCCTCGGGCAGCTCGGCTCCGGCGTCCTCGGCCTCGTCGCCGTCGCCGTGTTCGGCCACTCCCTCTGGGTGGCCGCCGTGGCCGCCGGTCTCAGCGTCGCCGTCATGCTCCTCCTCCGCGCCGTCCACGCCCCGGCCGCCGCCACCGCCGTCCTCGCCGTCCTCCAGGACCCGGCGCCCGTCCGCTTCCTCGTCCTGCTCGCCGTCGGCAGCGTCGTCCTCGTCCTCGTGGGCCTGATCGCCTCCCGGCTCGGCGTCATCGGCAAGTACCCGTCGTACTGGTGGTGACGGCCGTCCACCGGCCGTGAACCCCATCCCGTCCCCCACGCACCTCCGCATACCGACCCTCAACGGAGCGCACGTGAACCGAGACAGACTGCTCGTCAGCTGCGAGCAGATCATGGAACAGCTGCGGAACCCCGCGGCCCGTGACGAGGGCACCGTCCTCGTCGAGATCACCGACGGCGGCAGCACGGCGGGCCGGATCCCCGGCTCCGTCCGCCTCGACTGGACCGGCGACCTCCAGGACCCCGTGCGCCGGGACGTCATCGGCCCCGAGGCCTTCGCCGAACTCCTGGCCCGGCACGGGATATCCGCCGACCACACCGTCGTCTTCCTCAGCGGCAACAACAACTGGTGGGCCGCCGCCGGATACTGGCAGTTCCGGCTCTACGGCCACCGGGAGCTGCGCGTCCTCGACGGCGGACGGCTCCGCTGGGAGGCGCTCGGCGGCCCCCTCACCGGCGAGGCGCCGGAGCGGCCCCCGGTCGCGTACCCCGTACCGTCCCTCGACGAGACGATCCGGGCCCGCCGCGAGGACATGCTCGACCACATCGGCCGGCACCAACTCCTCGACGTGCGCTCCCTGGAGGAGTACCTCGGGCAGAGCAACACCCCGCCCGGCGTCCCGGAGGACCTCGGCGTGCGGTGCGGCCACGCCCTCTCCGCCGACCACATCCCCTGGCACACCGCCGTCCGCCCCGACGGCACCTTCCGCGACCAGGAGGAGCTCGCCCGCGCCTACGCGGCCGTCCGCACCGACGCCCCGACCGTCGTCTACTGTCGCGTCGGCTGGCGCTCCGCCCACAGCTGGTTCGTCCTGCGGGAGCTCCTCGGACTCCCCGACATCCGCAACTACGACGGCGCGTGGCGGGAGTTCGGCTCCCTCATCGGCGCCCCCATCGTCAACGGCCCCCAGCCCTGGGGAGCCGACGGCATCCCGTCGATCGTCGCCCAGCGCGGCGCCGCCTCGGAGGTCCGCGCCCATGCCTGACGTCACCGTCATCCGCGACGTGCTCCGCAACGGCTTCGACCAGACCGACCTGGCCTGGGTGCCGTGGTCCGAACCCGGCCGCGTCGGCGTCGAGTACGTCGTCCTCTGGGGCCCGGACCCCGCCGAGGACGAGGACTCCGCCTCCCTGCTGCTGCGCTTCCCGCCCGGCGCGCACGGCGACTTCCACGAGCACCTGGGCCACGAGCTGATGCTCGTCCTCGACGGCACCCTCGACCACAGTGACGGGCGCCGGTTCCACCGCGGCGACCTCATCGTCGAGGAACCCGGCACCCGGCACCAGATGTCCAGCGCCGACGGCTGCACCGTCCTCGCCGTCCGCGCCCGCCCCGCCGCCTCCCGTACGCCCGAGGCCGGCGAGATCACCACCGGCGTCGGCGCCGGAGCCACCACCGGCGTCGCCGGAGCCACCACCGGCGTCGCCGCCGGGGTCCCCTCCGCCTGACCCACCAGGACGTCCGCGAGGCCACCGGGCTCCCCCCAGGGGGCGTCCGGCGGCCTCGCCTTGCACCCACAGCCCTCCGTGTCACCGCTCCCTGCCTTCGTGCTGCCCCGACCTACCGGAGAGACGCCATGACCCCGTCCGTACGGCCCCATTCCTTGCGCAGCCCCGAGCCCTCCCGCCGGGTCCTGCTCACCACCGGTTCCTCCGACGCCCACACCTGGAACCTCGTCCACCTCCAGCTCTTCCTGGAGGAGCACGGCCACTCGGTGCTCAACCTGGGCCCCTGCGTCCCCGAGGAACTCCTCGTCGACACCGCCCGCATGACCCGCCCCGACCTCGTCGTCCTCTCCTCCGTCAACGGCCACGGCCACCAGGACGGGCTGCGCGCCGCCCGCGCCCTGCGCGAGGACCGCGCCACCCGGTCCGTCCCGATGGTCATCGGCGGGCTCCTCGGCATATCCCCGGAGGGCGCCGCCACCCGTACCGCCGAACTCCTCGACGCCGGATTCGACGAGGTGTACGCGGACGGGACCCCGCCCACCGCACTGCTGCGCCGCCTCGGAGAGCTCGGCGGGGCGTGTACCGGGCGGGCCGCGGCTTGACGACCACCGTCCCGCCCGCGCCCCAGCCTCCGCTTCCCCCCGGTGATCTCGGCGCCTTCGTCCGGGAGTCGGCCGAGGCCGGTGCCCTCGTCGTCCAGCCCCGGATGGGCATGGTCGCGGCAGAGGAGATGGCCGGCGGAGTCGCCGCCGTCGCCGCGCTGCCCCTGCGGACCGTCGCCACCCTCACCATCGACAGCTACACCCGCGTCGGCGACCACGCCGCCGCCACCGCCGCCCTCCGCGCAGGCCGGCCCCTCAACGGATTCCCACTGGTCAGCCACGGTCCGAAGACCACCGCACGCGTCGCGGCCGCGGCCGGACGCGGCACACCCGTCCAGGTCCGGCACGGCTCCGCCGACCCGATGGCCATCTTCCGCACCATGGTCGCCGCCGGGCTCGCCGCCTCCGAGGGCGGCCCCGTCTCGTACTGCCTGCCCTACGGCCGTACCCCGCTCGCCGAATCCGTCGCCGCCTGGCGCGACTCCGTCCAGTTCCTGACGGAGGAGAGCCGCGCGCACGGCCGCCGGGCCCATCTCGAATCCTTCGGCGGCTGCCTCCTCGGCCAGCTCTGCCCGCCCTCGCTGCTCGTCGCCGTCTCGGTCCTGGAGTGCCTCTTCTTCGTGGCCAACGGAGCGACCAGCGTCTCCCTCAGCTACGCCCAGCAGACCCATCCCGCCCAGGACGCGGGGGCGCTCACCGCGCTGCGGCTGCTCGCCGACGAGTTCCTGCCGCCGGCCGTCGACCGCCACATCGTGCTCTACACGTACATGGGGGTCTATCCCAAGACCGTGCCCGGCGCCCGGCTGCTGCTGCGCCGCAGCGCCGAACTCGCCGTCCGGGGCGGCGCGCGGCGCCTCATCGTGAAGACCGAGACCGAGGCGCACCGGATCCCCACCGTCGCGGAGAACCTCACCGCCCTGAGGATCGCCGCCGACGCGGCCGGCGCCGCCCGGCGCACGCACGCCGCGTCCGGCGGTCCCGCCGCCGACACCGAGGAGGTCCTCGCCGAGGCCCGCACCCTGATCACCGCCGTCCTCGGGCTCTCCGACGACCTCGGCACCGCCCTGCTCAAGGCCTTCGACCGGGGCCTCCTCGACGTGCCGTACTGCCTGCACCCCGACAACCGCGGCGCCGCCCGGTCCACCGTCGCACCCGACGGCCGCCTCCAGTGGACCGACCTGGGCGCGCTGCCCCTGCTCACCACCAGCCGGAGGACCACACCGATGACCTCGCGTCAGCTCGCCGGCATGCTCGGCCGGGTCGCCCGGGAGCACGATCTGGCGGCCGGTACGAACCCGCCGCCGGAGCTCGCGTCCGCACCGCGCCCCGCCCCGGAGCCGCCGCCCGCCGAACCGCTGCGGATCGCGTTCGTCGGCATGGGCCCGCGCGGCCTCTCGGTCCTGGAGCGGCTCGCCGCGCGCTGCGCCGAGGAGCCCCCCGCGCGGCCGGTGGAGGTCTTCGCGATCGATCCGTACGAGGCGGGGGCCGGTCGGATCTGGCGCACGGACCAGTCGCCGCGGTTCCTGATGAACACCCCGGCCCAGGAGGTCACCATGTTCTCCGGGCCCGCAGACACGGGACCCCACCGGCCCGGCGCCGGACCCACCCTCGGCGAGTGGTGGGCGGAGGACGACCCGGCGGCCGCCGACCCGGACGGCTACGCGCCGCGCGCCGTCTACGGCCGGTACCTGACGTACGTCATGCGGTGCGTCGAGGAGTCCCTGCCGTCCACGCTCACCGTCCACCGCATTCCCGCCCGGGTCATCTGCGCGGACCGCTCGCGGGAAGGGGAGGAGGACGGGCCCGACGGCGCAGTGCACCGCCTGAGACTCGACCGCGGTGAAGTCCTCACCGTCGACCGGGTGTTGCTCGCCACCGGCCACCCCGACAACGAGCCCGACGAACAGCAGAGCGCCTGGCGGGCGTTCGCCCGCGAGTGCTCGACGCCCGCCCGCCCCGTCCGGTACGTCGCGGGCGGCACGGCCCACGAGATGCCGCTCGCCGACATCCCGGCGGGTGCGAGCGTCGGCATCCTCGGCATGGGACTCACCTTCTACGACATCCTCACCGAGCTCACCCAGGGGCGCGGCGGCACCTTCGCCGAGGGTGGGGACGGACTGCTCTACCTGCCCAGCGGCAAGGAGCCCCGGATCGTGGCGGGTTCACGCGGGGGCGTGCCCCTGCTCACCCGGGGCGCCAACCAGAAGGGCCCCGAATACCGCTATCAGGCGCGGCTGTTCACCTCCGAGCGCATGGCGGCCCTGCGTGCCGAGGGCGCGCCGCTCGACTTCGAGCGGTCCGTCCTGCCGTGGCTGCTCGCCGAGGTCAACCTCGTCCTCCTCGCCACCCGGGTCCGCCGCGTCCACGGGCCGGACACGGCGGCCGAGTTCACCGAGCGCGCGGTCGAGGGGGTCCTCGCCGACGGGCTCGATCCCCGGATCCTGGAGCGGCTCGCCGCCGGCTACCGGATCGACTCCCGGCCGCTCACCGGCCTCGACGCGCTCGCCCGCCCGTTCCGCGGCCGGCGGTTCGGCTCGCCGGCCGAGTTCCACAAGGTGCTCACCGAGTGGCTGCGCGCCGACCTGGCCGAGGCGCGGCAGGGGAACGCCGAAGGGCCGCTGAAGGCGGCGGCCGACGTGCTGCGCGACGTCCGGCAGACGGTCCGCTCCGTGGTCGACTTCGGCGGGCTCACCCCCGCGTCGCACCGCTGGTTCCTCGCCGAGTTCGGCCCGCTCGCGGCGATGGTGTCGACGGGCCCGCCGCCGGTGCGCTCGGAACAGTTCCTCGCCCTGCTCGCGGCCGGGATCCTCGAACCGGTGGGCCCCGGCGCCCGGTTCGAGGCCGATCCGGTGGAGGGGCGGTTCGCGGTGGAGTCCGACCAGGTCGAGAACTCCTGGGTGCCGCTGGACGTCGTCGTGGACGCCCGCGTGCCGAGCACGGACCTCGCGGCGGACCGGGACCCGCTGATCCGCGGGCTGATGGTGGACGGGGAGATCCGTACGTTCACCAACGCGCCCGCCGTGACGGAGGGAGACGAACAGGCCGAAGGAGACGGGGTGTTCGCCACCGGCGGGCTCGACTGCACCGCATCGCCCTACCACCCGGTGCGGGCGGACGGCTCGGTGGACACCAGCACGCACGTGCTCGGGATCCCCAGTGAGCACACCCGCTGGTTCACCCAGGTGGGCAGCGGCCGCCCCGGCCCCTGGGGCTCCTTCACCCGGGACGCCGACGAGATCGCGGGCGCGCTGCTCGCCACCGCGCGGCCTGGAGGCGCGCGGTGAGGGAAGCGGCGGAGGGGACGGCGAGGGGAACGGCGAGGGGAACGGCGAGGGGGGCGGGGAGAAGGATGGCCGGCGGGACGGCGAGTGGGACGGCGCGAGGGTCCCGTACGGCCGCTCACGAGGAGTACCGGGCGGCCCGGGACCTCCTCCTGAGGCTGCGCGGCGACCGGGAGGAGGCCTGTGCCGCCTTCCGGTGGCCCCGCGCCGAGCACTTCAACTGGGCCCTCGACTGGTTCGACGTCATCGCCGAGGGGAACGACCGGCCGGCCCTGGAACTCCTCGGCCGACCGGGACCCGACGGCCGGGTCCCGCTCGCCGACCGCGTCTCCTTCGCCGAACTCGCCGCACGCTCCGACGAGTTGGCGGTGAGTCTGCACGAGTCCGGGGTCGCGCGCGGCGACCGGGTCCTGATCCTGCTCGGCACCAGGGCCGAACTGTGGGAGACGCTCCTCGGCTGCATCAAGCTCGGCGCCGTCGTCGTCCCCGGCTACCAGGACCTGACCCGGGACGAGGCGGCCGACCGGATCACCCGGGGCGGCATCCGGCACGTCGTCTGCGCACCCGAACTCGTCCCGCTCCTCGCCGAGTTGCCGGTGCCCGGGGTACGGATGACGCCGGCCGCCGACCGGTCCGGGTGGCTCCCGTACCCCGACACGCGCGGGACGGGACGGCGCGCCTTCGTGCCCGACGGGCCCACCAGGGCCGCCGACCCGTCGTTCTGCTACTTCACCTCCGGCACGACCTCGCTGCCGAAGCTCGTGGAGCACAGCCACGCCGGATACGGCGTCGGGCACCTCTCCAGCCTGTACTGGAGCGGGCTGCGCCCCGGCGACCGGCACCTCAACCTCTCCGCGCCCGGCTGGGCCAAGCACTCCTGGTCCAGCTTCTTCGTGCCGTGGGCGGCCGAGGCCACGATCCTCGCGCCCCCGGACGGCGGCCTCCCCGCGGCGCTCCTGCCCCGGGTCCTCGCCGAGCACGGCGCCACCAGCTTCTGCGCGCCGCCCAGCGCCTGGCGGTCGATGCTGCCGTACGTGGCCGGGGGCCCGGGCGCGCCCCGGCTGCGGGAGGCGACGGCGGCGGGCGAGCCCCTGACGGCCGAGACGGCCGAGCGGATCGAGGCGGCCTGGGGCGTACGGGTGCGCGACGGCTACGGCCAGACCGAGGCGACCGCCCTCATCGGCCGGGCCCCCGACACCCCGGAGCCGCTCGCCCCGCTCGGGCACCCGCTCCCCGGCTACCGGATCGTGCTCCGGGACCCGGAGACGGGGGAGACGGGCGAAGCGGGCGAGGTGTGCGTGGATCTGACGGAACGTCCGCCCGGACTGATGCGCGGCTACGCCGACCTTCCCGAGCGTACGGCCGAGGCCTTCGCCGACGGCCTCTACCGCACCGGCGACCGGGGCGAGCGGTGCGCCGACGGCTCCGTCCGGCTGCTCGGCCGGATGGACGAGGTCTTCAAGTCGCACGGCCACCGGATCTCGCCGATGGAGATCGAGGCGGTGCTGCGCGGCCACCCGGAGGTGGCCGACGCGGCGGTGATCCCCTGCCCGGACCCGGCCGGCGGCCTGGCCCCGTACGCCGTGGTCGAACTCCGCGCGGTGCGGGGGGATTCCGTGCCGTCGGCCCGGGAGCCGGCCGGCACCCGGCACCGCCGGGTGGGCGCCGAGCTCCTGACCCTGGCCGCCGAGCGGCTCGCGCCCGTCTTCGTACCGCGCGGGGTGGACGTCGTCACCCGCCTGCCGCGCACCCGCTCGGGCAAGGTCCGCCGCGGCGAACTCACCCCAGGGGCCTGAGAGCCGAGGGCAGGGCCCGGCCCTGAGCGGCGAGCCGCCTGACACCTGAGGGCGCGAGCCCGGCCCCTGCGGGAGGACGCTGAGGGCTTGAGGGCGCGGGCCCGACCCGTGCGGCGGGATGCTGGGGACTTGCCGGCCGCGGGCTCGGCCCGGGTGGCGAGATGCCCGAGGCCCGAAGCCGCCGGGCCCGGGCCCTGTGGGCAAGGCCCCCTACGCCCCGACGGTCTCGCGTTCCGCCGTTCGCAGCAGCACCTCGGCCACGGTCCTGGCCCGCACCGCCGCCTCGGGTGTGCCCTCCCGTACGGCGGTCACGATGGCCCCGTCGCCAAGCAGGGCGAGCTGGCGGGCCAGGGACTCGTGGTCGAGGTAGCCGCCCTCGGTGAGGAGGCGGTCGAGGACCGCGATGACCTTCTCCTTGTGCTCGGCGGCCACGTGGTGTGCCGGGCTGTCGGGATCGGCCGTCTCGACCATCGTGTTGATGAAGGCGCAGCCGCGGAACTCGGCCGCGGCGAAGCGCTCCGCGAGCCCGTCGAAGAGCGCGAGCGGCAGCTCCTCGGGGGAGCGCTCGCTCACCGCGATCCGGCCGTCGAGCCAGGCGCGCCACATGCCGTCGCGGCGCCGCAGCACCTCGACGACGACATCGTCCTTGCTGGGGAAATGCCGGTAGAAGGAGGCGCGGCCGACTCCGGACTCGGACAGGATCCGCTCGATGCCGACGGCCCGGATCCCCTCTTCGTAGAACAGGCGCTCCGCCGCACCGAGGAGCCGTTCTTTAGCGTTCGTGGCCATACCAGACGGTACCACTCAGTGCCGTATGGGTGAGGGCTCAACAGTCCGGGTTCCGGGGCGGAGTGGAGCCCTCCCGTTGCGCCAGACGGAACCGATCGGTACCGTCTTGATGGTACCGATCAGTTCCGTCTTGGTTCGGCTCAAGGAGAGCTCCATGCCCCGCCTGCCCCAACTGACCGTCGAGACCGCCAACGAGGAGCAGCGCGAGCTGCTCGAAGGCACCCTCAAGCAGCTCGGCAAGCTGCCCAACCTCTACGCCTCCCTCGCCAACGGGCCCGCCGCGCTCCGCGGTTACCTCGCCATGCGCGAGGCCCTCGTCGGCGGCAGCTTCAGCGCCCGGCAGCGGGAGCAGCTCGCGCTCTTCATCGCGCAGCGCAACGACTGCACGTACTGCGTCTCCGCGCACACCCTGCGCGGCGGCAAGGTCGGCCTGAGCGAGCAGGAACTGCTCGACACCCGCCGCGGCGGCGACGCCGGCGACCCGCACATGGACCAGGTGCTCCGGTTCACCGGCGCCGTCATGGCCACCGCCGGCCGCGTCACCGACGAGGATCTCGCCGACGCGCGCGCCGCCGGTGTGACCGACGCCGAGATCTCCGAGATCGTCGGCCACGTCGCGCTCAACGTGCTGTCCAACTTCTTCAATCACGTAGCGCAGCCGGACTTGGACTTTCCGTTGGTCCCGGCCCACCTCGCCGAGTAGAGTCTTCGCGGCCGAGCAGGGGTGCCGGGCGCGTGGTGCGTCCGCGCACCCCTGCGGCTTGTGTGACAACCGACTGGGGCGATCGAAGCGGGTGGACGACCAGCCACCCGGTGCGAGGAACTGCCGCCTGCGCGGCAGGGGGGAATTCACGTGGACATCGACGCAAGAACCCTTCGGACCTTCCGCGAGGTGACCCTGACCGGGTCATTCACCCAGGCGGCGCGCCGCCTCGGGTACTCGCAGTCCAGCGTCACGGCACAGATGCGTGCGCTGGAGAGGCAGGTCGGCGAGCCCGTCTTCGAGCGGCTGCCCAGCGGCGTCCGGCTCACCCGGGCCGGCACCGTCCTGTGCGAGTACGCACGTCAGATCCTCACCCTCGTCGGCGAGATGGAGACCGCCCTGCGCCGGCCGGCGGCCAACCCGCCACGCATGACCATCGGGATCGTCCCGGCGCTGGCGTACGGACAGCAGCTCGCCCGGGTCACCCACATCGGGCGGCGACTCCTCTCCGGCGTCCAACTCGCCCTGCGCGTCATGGGAACGGCCGAGGTCCACGACGCCTTCCGGGCAGGCGCGATCGACGGCGCCCTGGTCCTCACCGTCGTCGACGCGGACGACCCGGCCGGGTTCTTATCCGACCAGGCCCCCATCGAGCGCACCGACGACCTCATCGAAGTACGCCTCCAGGAAGTGGAGTTCGTGGCCGTCGCGGGCGTCCGCCACCGACGCGGCGGCCTCGGCCGCCAGGTCGTCATCGCCGACCCCGACTGTCCCTCCCAGCGCTGGCTCCCCGAGTTCCTCCGACTGCGCTGCGACAGCCCGCCCGAGATCCACGAACTCGGCTCCATGGCGGGCGTCCGCGCCGCCACCCAGTCGGGCCTCGGCTGCGCGATGCTCCCCATGGCCCTCGCCGCCTCCCCGCAGGAGGCCGGCGGTCTGCGCCCGCTCCCCGGCGTGCCCCGCATGCGCTGGAACGCCTCCCTCGTCCTCGGTCGCGCCGACACCCGGCCCGCGCTCGACTGGCAGAACCTGACGGAGACCCTCCGCCAGGCCACCGCCCTCGCCGGCGCCGTCGACCCGGAGGAGCCCGGCCCGCCGCCCTCCGGCGTCACCGTCCTCGGCGAGCAGACCGACGCCCTGGACCTGGGCCTGGACCCGGACCCGCGCATCGCTTCCTGATCCTGATCCTGGTCCTTGACCCCGTGGCCTGACCGGCCCCGAGGCCCTTCCCCACCGGTGCCGTCCGCGCACCGCCTTCCGACCGGTGCCACGGCGCGCCGCCGTCTCCCCCCGGCCCCACCCCCGACCGGGTCCACAGGGAGCGACGGAGCGCCGTGGCACCTCCCTTCCCCCGCCTCAGTGCGCGGGCAGCCCCAGCGGGACCCGGCCCGCCGCCCGCCCCTGCTCGTCGAGCAGCCAGCCCATGCGCTTGGGGGAGTGCAGCGCCACCGTCCGGTCCTGCGCCTGAAGCATCGGGAACCGCTCCGCGAGCAGCGCCTCGAAGGGGTCCACGGCGCCGAGGCCGTGCAGCCAGACCAGGACGAGGAGGTTGTACGGCCCGCTCACCGACACGCACATCCGCACCTGTTCGAGCCGGGCCAGCGCGTTCCCCGTCTGCTCGAGGAGGGCGTGCGGCACCGACGTCCGGTAGACCACCATCGTGGACAGGCCCGCCAGCGGGTGCGCCAGATCGCAGCGCAGCGAGATGTCCCCGTCGCGGATCATCCGCTGGAGCCTGCGCCGCGCCGTGTGCTCGCTCATGCCCGTCCGCGCGCCGAGCTCCGCGTACCCCAGCCGCCCGTCACCGCCGAGCGCGCCGACGAGCGCCTGGTCCTGCGGCGCCGGCCGCTCGTGGAGGTGCGTGCTGTACGAGCGGGGGTGCGGGCCGTGCGGCCCGCCGAGACCGGCCCGCTCCGCCGGGTTCATCGCCCGCATCCGCCAGTCGCGCCCCTCGCCGTACAGCGTGATGCCCAGCCTCGTCCGGGTCTCGCGCACCCCGCGCAGGCCACCGATCCCCCGGTGCACCGCGCGCCCCAGCGACGGCAGGTCGGGGGCGGCGACGGAGAGGAAGAGGTCGAAGTCCCCGGCCGTCTCGTCGACGCTGAACACCCACGGCAGCGCCGTCACCGCGGCGCTCACCCGGTCGAAGGCGCGGGGCCGGCACCGCACCTCGACGTAGGCGACCGTCGCCGTCTTCGCCGCGTCGTACGCGGTGACCCAGGCGAGGCCGCCGGCCCGGAGCCGTTCGAAGCGGCGGGCCGCCGTCGTCGCGTCCACGCCGAGTGCCCGTCCGATCCGGGTCCACGGGGCGCGCGGGGCGGCCTGGAGCGCGTCGACCAGCGCGAGATCCAGCTCGGAGAATCCCATGGCGGGACCCTCGACGAGGGAATCCGGCGCGAGGGCATCTGCGGTGAGGCTTTCCGGCAGTTCTCGGGGGTTCGCGCTCATGGACCGGATCGTAGGGGCACTTCCGGCCGACCACCAGTTTCGGCCACCGGTGAGAGGAGTACCGTGCCTGCTCCGACCCTGCCCGACCTGCCCGCCCCCTCGGCGGCGCCGCCCGCCCACCGCAGAACCGTCCGGATCACGGTCGTCCTGCTCTTCGCGGCCTGGCTGGTCGACTACGCCGACCGGCTCGTGATCAACCTCGTGCTGCCGTCCATCGGCGCGGAGTTCGACATCGACCGGACCCAGCAGGGGCTCGTCGTCTCCGCCTTCTTCCTCGCCTACGCGCTCTGTCAGATCCCCGGCGGCATGCTCGCCGACCGGTTCGGCGGCCGGCGGGTGACCCTCTGGGCCCTGCTGTCCTGGTCGGTCTTCACCGCCCTCACCGGCTTCGCCTGGTCCTTCGCCGTGCTGCTCGCCCTGCGCTTCGCCTTCGGCGCGGCCGAGGGCATCTTCCCGCCCGCCGCCATGAAGGTCCTGGTGGAGCGCACCCGACCGGAGGAGCGCATGGGCGCCAACGGCGCGGTGATGAGCTCCAACGCCCTCGCCGCCGTCATCACCCCGCTCACCGTCGCCCCGCTCGTCGCCGTCTTCGGCTGGCGCTCGGCCTTCTGGTCCACCGCCGCCCTCGGGCTCCTCGCCCTCGTCGCCGTACGCCTCTGGCTGCCCGCCCCACTGCCCCGCGCGGAGGGAGCCCCACCCGCGGAGGCCGCGGCCCGCCCCCCGCTCCGCGAGGTCCTGCGCAAGGGCGTCCTCTGGCGGTTCTCCCTCATGATGTTCGGCTACAGCACGATCGTCTGGGGCCTCAACACCTGGGTCCCCTCGTACCTCAGCGAGGAGCACGGGGTCTCCCTCACGGCGGCCGGAGCCCTCGTCGCCATCCCGGCGCTCGGGGCCGCCGCCGCCACCGTCATCGGCGGCCGGCTCTCCGACCGGCTCGGCGGCCACCACCGCAAGGTCATCGTCCCCGGCATGGCCGTCTCCGCCGTCGCCCTGCTCCTCATGGCGAGCACGCCGTCCCTCACCGGCTTCGTCGTCTTCGGCACCGTCGCCATCTTCGCCGCCTCCCTCGCCTACATGCCGATCTTCGCCGTCCCCATGGCCGGGCTCTCCCCGGAGTACGTGGGAGTGGGCGGCGCCGTGATCATCGTCGGCGGCCAGGTCGCCGGCATCATCGCCCCGCCCGTCATGGGCGCGCTCGCCGACGCCTTCTCCTTCCAGGTCGCCTTCGGCTTCCTCGTCCTCGGCGCGGTCGTCGCCGCCGTCATGGCGTGCCTGACCCCCCAGGACGCCCCCGCCTTCCGCGCCGCCGCGGACCGTACTCCGAGCCCCGCAAAGGAATCCGCATGACCACCGACCGCACCCTCACCGGCACGGCCACCGTCACCCCGCTCCTCTCCGGTCTCGACGAGCGGCTCCCCGGGCTCCTCGCCCTCTACGAGGACCTGCACGCCCATCCCGAACTCTCCTTCCAGGAGTTCCGTACGGCCGGAGTCGCCGCCGAGCGGCTGCGCGCCCAGGGCTGGGAGGTCACCGAGGGCGTCGGACGCACCGGAGTCGTCGGAGTCCTCGCCAACGGCCCCGGGCCCGTCGTCCTGCTCCGCGCCGACATGGACGCCCTGCCCGTCAAGGAGGAGACCGGCCTGCCGTACGCCTCCACCGCCACCGGCACCGACCCCGACGGCAACGAGGTGCCCGTCATGCACGCCTGCGGGCACGACATGCACGTCACCTGCCTCCTCGGCGCCACCGCGCAGCTCGCCGCCCACCGCGACACCTGGAGCGGCACCGTCGTCGCCGTCTTCCAGCCGGCCGAGGAGGTCGGCGGCGCGCCCGCGATGATCGAGGACGGTTTCCTCGACCGCTTCCCCCGCGCCGAGATCTGCCTCGGCCAGCACGTCGCCCCGGCACCGGTCGGTTTCCTCGGCACCCGGCCGGGACCGGTCATGGCCGCGTCCGACAGCCTCCGTGTGACCCTCTTCGGCCGCGGCGGCCACGGCTCCAGCCCCGAGACGGCCGTCGACCCGGTCGTGATGGCCGCCGCCGTCGTCATGCGCCTCCAGACCGTGGTCTCCCGGGAGATCGGCGCCTCGCAGACCGGGGTCGTCACCGTCGGCTCGCTGCACGCCGGGACGAAGGAGAACATCATCCCGGACACCGCCGAGCTGCGGATCAACATCCGCTCGACCACCCCGGCCGTACGGGACCGGATCCTCGCCGCCGTCACCCGCATCGTCCGCGCGGAGGCCGCCGCCTCGGGCGCCCCCAAGGAACCGGAGATCGTCCCCTTCAACTCCTTCCCGGTCACCGTCAACGACGGGCCCGCCACCGCCCTCGTCCAGTCCGCCCTGACCGAGGCCCTGGGCGAGGGGCGGGTCTTCACCCTTCCCCAGGTCATCACCGGCAGCGAGGACTTCGGCGTCTTCGGCACCGCGCTCGGAGTCCCCTCCGTCTTCTGGCACTTCGGCGGCGCCGACCCCGCCCTGTACGCGGGCGTCGACCCCGACTCCCTCCTGGAGAACGGCCTCCCCGACACCGTCCCCGCCAACCACTCGCCCCACTTCGCCCCCGTACCCGGGCCGACCATCCCCTTCGGCGTGACCGCACTGCTCGCGGCGGCCGCCCACTGGCTGGCGAAGGAGACCCCCGATGCCTGAGCCCGACACCACCCCCGACCTCGTGTTCACCGGCGGCCCCGTCCTCACCATGGACCCCGCCCGCCCCCGCGCCGAGGCCCTCGCCGTCCGCGACGGACGCATCACCGCCGTCGGCACCCGTGACGAGATCCTGCGCCTGTGCGGCCCGACGACCGAGGTCGTCGACCTCGCCGGCCGGGCCCTGCTGCCCGGCTTCGTCGAGGCCCACGGCCACCCGGTCATGGTCGCCCTCGCCGTCGCCCCGCCCGCCGTGGACGTCCGGCCGTTCACCGTGCCCACCGGCGCCGGGGTCCTCGACCGGATCCGGGCCGCCGTGGCCGCCGCCGCGCCCGGCGAACCGGTCTGCGCCTACGGCGTCGACCCGCTGCTCCAGCGCGACCTGACGCCCCCGACCCGGGCGGAGCTCGACGCGCTCCGCCCCGACGCCCCGCTCGTCGTCGTCGCGAACAGCGGCCACGCGGCCTGGGCCAACTCGGCCGCGCTGCGCGCCGCCGGCATCACCCGTGACACCCCCGACCCGGCGGGCGCCCGCTTCCTGCGCGACGAGCACGGCGAACCCACCGGCGAGGCCCACGAAGGAGGCGCAGTCGAGGCCCTGTTGTGGGTGGTGGCAGGGGACCGGCTGGCACCGGACCGGCTCGCCGCCGCACTCGACTGGGCCTACACCGAACACGCCCGCGTCGGCATCACCACCGTCGCCGACCTGGCCACCGAGCCCCGGCTCCTGCCCGCGCTGCGGGCCGCGGCCGAGCGCCCCGGCGCCGCCGTTCGCGTCCGCTCGTACCTCATCGGCACCCCCGAACTCGCCGCCGACCCGGACCGCCGCTTCCCCGGACACGCCCCCGCCGAGGAGCTGTTCGGCATCTCCGGGATGAAACTGTGGGCCGAGGGCACGGCCTGGGAGGGCACGGTCGCGACCAGCTTCCCCTACCTGGACAGCGCCGCCACCCGGGCGATGGGACCGGGCCGCTGCAACCACGCCCCCATGAACTACACCCCCGATCAACTCGCCGAACTCGCCGGGGCGTTCACCGCCCAGGGGTATCCGATGGCCTGCCACGTCCACGGCGACGTCACCTTCGAGGCGGTCCTCGACGCCTACGGCCGGGCCGCCGCGGCCGACCCCGAGGCCTTCCGCGCCCTGCGCCCCCGCATGGAGCACTGCGGCGCGGTCACCGCCGCGCAGTACCGCCGGGCCGCCGAACTCGGGGCCACCGTCAGCCTGTTCATGGATCACATCCGCTGGTGGGGAGACGTCCTCGCGGACGACCTCTTCGGCCAGGAGGTCGCCGACCGCTGGATGGCCGTCCGCTCGGCCTGGGACGCGGGCCACCGCGTCTCGCTCCACAACGACGGCGTGTGCTCCCCGACCGACCCGCTGGCCTCGGTCGCGACCGCCCTCACCCGCCGCACCCCCGCGAGCGGTCGCGTCCACGGCACGACGGAACGGCTCACGCTCGACGAGGCCCTGCTCGCCGTCACCGCCCATCCCGCCTGGCAGCTCCACCTCGACGACGAGATCGGCTCCCTGCGGCCGGGGCTCCGCGCCGACCTCACTGTCCTCGCCCGCGACCCGTACACGGTCGCGCCGGAACGCCTCCCGGAGGAGGCCGCGGTCACCGCGACCTACCTGGGCGGACGGCTCACCTGGGGCGTGTGACGGGAGGGCGCTCCGGCCCCGGCCGGGCGCCCGTCCCGCGCCGGACGGGCGGGTCCGTACCCATGGATACAGTGGGGCCACGATGACACGATTCCGCGAGAGCGTCCGGTCCCTGCTGCGCGAGCAGGTGCTCGACGCCGCCTACCGCCTCGTCGCCGCCGAGGGCTGGGGCGGGCTGCGCATGACCGCCATCGCGCGGGCCGCGGGGATCAGCCGCCAGACGCTCTACAACGAGTTCGGCTCGAAGGAGGCCATCGGCAAGGCCCTGGTCCAGCGCGAGCTGGAGGGCTTCCTGCTCGGCATCCAGCGCGAACTCGACGCCCACCGGGGCGACCTGGAAGCGGCGGCGGCCGCCGGGGTCGGCTACACGCTCCAACAGGCCCTGGACAACCCCCTGATCAAAGGCGTCCTGGTGGCCGCGCGGGGCGGCGAGGACGATCTCCTCGCCTATCTGACCACCCGCCCGGAGCCGGTCTTCGGGACGGCGATGACGATGCTCGACGCGTACGCGATCGAGGCCTGGCCCGACGTCGACGAGGAGTCGCGCGGCCTCGCGGTCGAGACGATCGTGCGGCTCACGGTCAGCCACATCGTCCAACCGGTGGCCTCCCCGGAGGAGTCGGCGCGGCGCATCGCCCGCATCACGGCGCGGACCGCGTACCCCGGCGGCCGCTGAGGCGTCGCCCGGCCGGGCGCGGGAACCGGGCGGCGGGGCCGTCCGACTGACTCAGCGGGACGGACCGCAGGGACCGACGGTCCGGATCGGCCGTCCCCGTCGTCCGTCCACGACCCGGGAGAGTCATGAACCGCCGCAATCTGCTCCGCGCCACCTCCGGCCTCGGTGCCGCGTCCGCCCTCGCGGGCGTCGCCGCGGGAACCGCCGAAGCCGCCGCGGGACCCGCGCCCACCGGAACCACCGCCGGAACCGCCGCCGGGGCCGCCCGCGCGGCCGGTCGCCCGTTACGCGTCCAGCTCGTCCTCTTCGACGGCGTCGAGGAGCTCGACTTCGCCGCGCCGTACGAGGTGCTCTCGGCCGCCGGATTCTTCGCCGACCGACCGGTGGAGGTCCGTTACGTCACCCCCTCCGGCCCGGGTACCGTCACCGCGGCCTACGGGACGAAGGTCCGCGTGGAGCACCCCTGGGCCCCGCACCGGGCCGATCTGCTCGTCGTCCCCGGCGGCGGCTACGCGCGCCGCGACAGCCCCGGGGTGTGGGCCGAGATCGACAAGGGAGTCCTGCCCCGTGCCCTCGCGGCGGCGGTCCGGCCGGGGCTCACGGTCAGCGCCCTGTGCACGGGCGTGATGCTCCTCGCGGCGGCCGGCCTCACCAAGGGCCGCCCCTGCACCACCCACCACAAGGCCCGGCCCGATCTGGAGCGGCAGGGCGGGATCCTGAAGGCCGCGCGGGTGGTCGACGACGGCGACCTGGTGACCGCCGGCGGCGTCACCTCCGGCCTGGAGCTCGCCCTCTGGCTGGTCCGGCGGGAGCTGGGCCCGGACGCGGCGAACAGCCTGGAGGCGATGCTCGAGTACGAGGCCCGCGGCACGGTCTGGTCCCGGGACTGAACGGCGGGGGAGGTGCAGTGATGTCGACGAGGCCCGGTGTCGGACACGGGGGATCTCCGGCACCGGGCCTCTGTTGAATATTCTACGAGATCGTCAAGGGTGGCCCGCACACCAGGGCCGCACCGGGACCACACCAGGGCCGCACCGGGACCACACCAGGGCCGCACCGGGACCACGCCAGGGCCGGCCCGGGACCACGCCGGGGCCGGCCCGGCTGCCCCGTACCCGCGTCAGGAACACGTAAGGACCCGGGGGCGCGGCGTCAAGACGGCGGGAAGGGGGGTCCCGGTTGCCGCGGAACGGCCACACGCTGAGCGGACCAGCAACGACGTCCGCCGCGTGGAGGAAAAGACACATGGCCGTCCTGACCACCGAGAACGGTGCCGCGCCCACCGCGGAGGACCCCCCGGATACCGGTGACCGACACAAGCTGACGGCCCTGACGGGGCTCGCCGCGCTCTCGCTCGACGCGATGGCCTCCGTCGCCTACGGCCCCGAGGCGATCGTCCTGGTCCTCGCGGCCGCCGGCGGCTACGGGCTCGGCTTCACCCTCCCCGTCACCCTCGCCATCGCCGGCCTGCTGGCCGTCCTCGTGGCCTCGTACCGGCAGGTCATCGCCGCCTTCCCGGACGGCGGCGGATCGTACGCGGTCGCCAAGGCGTACCTCGGCCGCCGCACCAGCCTGGTTGCCGCCGGCTCCCTGGTCCTGGACTACGTCCTGAACGTGGCCGTCGCCGTCACCGCCGGCGTCGCCGCCCTGACCTCCGCCTTCCCCGGCCTCCACGACGACCGGCTCGCGATCTGCCTCGGCGTCCTCGTCCTGATCACCGGCGTCAACCTGCGCGGGATCGTCGACTCCGCGCGGGCGTTCATCGCCCCCACCGCGGTGTTCATCGGCGCGATCATGATCCTGATCGTCGTCGGCCTCTTCCGTGACGCCCCGGTCTCCACGGCCGCGTCCGCCGGCCACGCCTCCGTGCTCGCCGACGACGCCACGACGGTCGGCGCCCTGCTCCTCCTGAAGGCCTTCGCCTCCGGCTGCTCCGCCCTCACCGGCGTCGAGGCCCTCGCCAACGCCGTCCCGTCGTTCCGCGCCCCCGCCGCCAAACGGGCGATGCGCGCGGAGGTCGCGCTCGGCGCGCTCCTCGGCGTGATGCTGATCGGCCTCTCCGTACTGATCTCCCGCTTCGGTCTCCGGCCGGTCGAGGGCGTCACCGTCCTCGCCCAGCTGGCCGACGCCTCCCTCGGGCACAACTGGGCCTTCTACGTCGTCCAGTTCGCCACCATGGTGCTCCTCGCGCTCTCCGCGAACACCTCCTTCGGCGGGCTGCCCGTCCTGCTGAAGCTGCTGGCCCGCGACGACTACCTGCCGCACGTCTTCGGCCTCAAGGCCGACCGCCAGGTCCACCGCCACGGCGTCGTCTGGCTCGCCGTCGTCTCCGCCGGTCTGCTGGTCTTCTCCGGCGGCGACACCAACACCCTCGTCCCGCTCTTCGCGATCGGCGTCTTCGTCGGCTTCACCCTCGCGCAGACCGGCATGGTCCTGCACTGGCGCGCGACCCGGCAGTGGGGCAGGGCCGCGCTCAACGGCCTCGGCGCCGTCCTCACCGGCGTCTCCGCGATCGTCGTCACCGCCACCAAGTTCCACGACGGGGCCTGGCTGATCGTGATCGCCCTCCCGGCCCTCGTCCTCGCCTTCGAGGCCGTCCACCGTGCCTACGGCAGGATCGGCGAGCGGCTCGGCGTCGGCCGCGTCCCCGAGCCGCCGCACCGCGCGCGCTCCCTCGTCCTGGTCCCGGTCTCGTCCCTGACCCGGCTCACCAGCGAGGCCCTGACCGCCGCGGTCTCCCTCGGGGACGAGGTCCGGGCGGTCACCGTCTGCCACCCGGACGCGGAGGACCGGGAGGCCACGGAGGCCCTGGAGCGCGACTGGGCCCTGTGGAACCCGGGCGTCCCCCTCGTCCGGCTCCCCTCCGAGCGCCGCACGCTCGGGCGCCCGATCACCGCGTACGTCCACGGACTCCGGAAGGCCGAGCCCGACACCCGGATCACCGTCCTGATCCCGGAGGCCGAACCGGAACGGCTGTGGCAGCGGCCCCTCCAGAACCGGCGCGGCGCCCTCGTCGCCCGGGCCGTCCGCCGGGACACCGATGCCGTCGTCTGCCGCCTCCGCTACACCGTGTAGAGCGCCGAGCGGAGCACGAGTAGGCGGCGCGCGGAGTACCGCGCGGACGCGTCCCGCGACGGGCGAAGCACGGGCGGACGGGGTAGATCTCCCCTGAGAGGCGCGTCTGAGAGGTACGTCGCCGGTGACGACAGGGAGGCCGCCGTGGAAGGCAGAAGCAAAGGGTTCGTCCACTCCTTCAACCGTCTCGGCGGGTACGGCTTCGTCGTCCCCGTGGGCTCCGAGGAACAGGTGTACTTCAGCGCGGCGGACATCGAGGGAGAGGCCCAGTCGCTCTCCGAGGGCCAGCAGGTCACCTTCGTGCTCGTCCTCGGCGACGGCCGCTTCGAGGCGAAGGAGCTGCGCCTCTGACCTGGCCCGCGACCGGAGGTGCGACAGGTCGCCGGTGGTACTGTGCCGAGGCCAGTCGCACCTTTGTGCTCACCCGAACGGGCGAGCGTACGGGTCAGGGAATCCGGTGGGAATCCGGAGCTGACGCGCAGCGGTGAGGGCGACGGGCGGAGCATCGGCCACTGGGCGGCGGAACAGGCCCGGGAAGGCGCTCCGTCCGGCTGACCCCGAGTCCGAAGACCTGCTGGCGGCCCCGGCGTCACGCCGTCGACCGGGGAGCACCCGTACGACAGGCTCCGCGTATGAGCCGTGGACGCAGAGGAATGCTCCGTGCCGTTCGCACACCACCCCGTCCGCTCCGCCGCGCTGCTCCTCGCCGGCACCCTCGCCCTGCTCCTGACCGCGACGGGATGCGGCGGCGGACCCGCCGGGACCACGTCGGGGAAGGGCCGGGGCGCGGAGCCCGCGGCCGGCTATCCCGTGACGCTCGACAACTGCGGTGAGCGCGTACGGATCGACCGCCCGCCGCGGCGGGCCGTCGCCCTCGACCAGGGCGCCGCCGAGATCCTGCTCTCCCTCGGCCTGGCCGACCGCATGGTCGGCACCGCGACCTGGACCGACCCCGTTCTCAAGGGACTTGAGAAGCAGAACGCGAAGGTGCCGCGCCTCGCCGACCGCTACCCCTCCTTCGAGAAGGTGCTCGACACCGAACCCGACTTCGCCGCCGCCTCGTTCGGGTACACCCTCGGCAAGGGCGGGGTGGCCCCCCGCGAGCAGTTCGCGAAGCTCGGCGTCCCCACCTACCTCTCGCCGACCGACTGCGCCGGCAAGGACAACAGCGGCGACGGCGACGGCGTCCGCACCCGGACGCTCACCATGGAGACCGTCCACGGCGAGATCCGGGACCTGGCCCGGGTGTTCGGGGTGCCGGAGCGCGGCGAGAAGCTCGTCGCCGAGCTCAAGGGCCGGGTGGCGAAGGCCGCTTCGGCGGGCGACTTCACGGACGTCTCCGTCCTCTACTGGTTCGCCAACGCCGAGTCCCCCTACATGGCGGGCTGTTGCGGCGCGCCCGGCGTCGTCACCCGCGCGCTCGGCGTGAAGAACGTCTTCGACGACACGCGCGAGGAGTGGCCCCAGATCAACTGGGAGACCGTCGCGGACCGCGACCCCGACGTGCTCGTGATCGGCGATCTGACCCGCCGGTCGCAGTCGGCCGAGAGCGCCGCGAAGAAGATCGCGTTCCTGGAGTCCGACCCGGTCACCAGGAACATGACGGCGGTGAAGCGGAAGCGGTACGTGCTCCTCAGCGGCCAGGCGATGAACCCCACGATCCGTACCGTCGAGGGCGTCGAGAAGGTGGCCGCCGCGCTCCGCTCGTACGGACTCGCCAAGTGACCCTCCCCGGACCGGCCAAGACGTCACGCGGGGGAGGCACGCGACCTGGGGGCGCTGCGCGACCCGAGAGCGGTGCGCGGCCCCAGAGCGATGCGCGGCCCCGTGGCCGTGGTCGTGGTCGTGGGCGGCCTGTCGGCCGCGTGGTGGCGGACGGTGGTCGGGCGGTGCTGTGGGTCCTGGCCGGGCTCGCCGTCCTCTGCGCGTCGATCGCCGTGGCGATCACGATCGGGCCGGCGGACCTCCGCGTCGGCGAGGTCCGGTCCGTCGTCACCGCCCACCTGACCGGGGGCGTCTCGGACCTGTCCCCGATCCGGGACGGGATCGTCTGGAACCTGCGCCTGCCCCGCACCCTCCTCGCGGCCGTCTGCGGCGCCGGACTCGCCGTGTGCGGGACGGTGATGCAGTCCCTCCTGCGCAACCCGCTCGCCGACCCCTTCGTCCTCGGCGTCTCCTCCGGCGCCTCGACCGGCGCCGTCCTGGTCGTCGTCCTCGGCGTCGGCGGGGGAGTCCTCTCCGTCACCGGCGGCGCGTTCCTCGGGGCGGTCTGCTCCTTCGCGCTCGTGCTGCTCCTCAGCCACACCCTCGGCGGTTCACCGGACCGCGTGGTCCTCGCCGGAGTCGCGGCCATGCAGCTCTTCTCCGCGCTCACCTCCTTCGTCGTCATGACGGCCGCCGACGCGGAGACCACCCGCGGCGTGCTGTTCTGGCTCCTCGGCTCGCTCGGCGGGGTCGGCTGGGACGAGGTGCGGGTGGGCGTCGCGGTGCTCGCGGCGGCCCTGCTGATCTGCGGCGGGTACGCGCGGACGCTGGATGCCTTCGCCTTCGGTGAGGACGCCGCCGCGTCGCTGGGCGTCGCCGTCGGCCGGGCAAGGACCGTCCTGCTGTGCGTCACCGCCCTCCTGACGGCCGCTCTGGTCTCCGCCGCCGGCGCGATCGGCTTCGTCGGCCTCGTCCTGCCGCACGCGGCCCGCGCGCTGGTCGGCCCCGGGCACGCCCGGCTGCTGCCGGTCACGGCGCTCGCGGGCGCGGTCTTCCTCGTCTGGGCGGACACCCTCGCCCGTACGGTGCTCGATCCCCAGGAGGTCCCGGTGGGTGTCGTGACCTCGCTGATCGGCGTACCGGCGTTCGTCCTCGTCCTCTACCGCACGAGGGGTACGCGATGACCACGACCACCGACACGACCACGGACACGCGCGCGGGCGCGGGTGAGGGGCTCCGCGCCGACCGGGTCTCGCGCACCGTCGGCGGCAGCCCCGTCCTCGACGGCGTCACCCTCGCCCCGCGCCCCGGCACCGTCACCGGCCTGCTGGGCCCCAACGGTTCGGGGAAGTCGACGCTCCTCCGGCTCCTCGCCGGCGTCCTCGCCCCCGACAGCGGCGTCGTCACCCTCGACGGCGATCCCCTCGACGGCCTCGGCCGCCGGACCGTCGCGCGGCGCCTCGCCACGGTCGAGCAGCAGGTGGACACGCAGGTCGACCTGACCGTCCTCGACGTCGTCCGGCTGGGCCGCGTCCCGCACCGGAGGGCCTGGGCCCCGGCGTCGGCGGCGGACGAGGCGGCCGTCCGCTCCGCCCTCGCCCGCACGGGCCTCGACGACCTGGCCCGCCGCTCCTGGCGGACGCTCTCGGGCGGGGAGCGCCAGCGCGTCCAGATCGCCCGCGCCCTCGCGCAGGAACCGCGCGAACTCCTGCTCGACGAACCCACCAACCACCTCGACATCCAGCACCAGCTGGACCTCCTGACCCTGGTCGCCGGGCTGCGCCTCACCGCCGTCGTCGCCCTGCACGACCTGAACCTCGCGGCGACGTACTGCGACGGGCTCGTCGTCCTCGCGGAGGGCCGCGTGGTGGCCCGGGGCACCCCGGACGAGGTCCTGACCGAGGAACTCATCGCCGAGGTGTACCGGGTACGCGCCACGGTGACCCGCCCGACGCCCGGAGGCCGCCCCCACATCCGCTTCCTGGGCACGCTCCCGCCTCCCGGGGAGGGCTGAGCCGCGGGCGGGTCTGCCTACGATGGCCCCATGTCCGAGCGCGCAGATCCGGCAGACGCCGCAGGTCCCGACGACCCCACGACGGATGCCGGGGCGGGCGCCGAGCCCCGTACCCGCGTCGTGCCCCCCGCGCACGCCGTGTCCCGAGAGCACGGGCGGACGCCGGGCGCCCGGGAACTCTCCGCGGCCGCCGAGGTGTTCGCGCTCCTCTCCGACCCCACCCGGCTCCACCTCCTGTGGCTTCTCACGCGCGGCGAGGCCGACGTCAGCGCCCTGACCGAGGCGTGCGGGGCGGCGCGCCCGGCCGTGAGCCAGCACCTGGCCAAACTGCGCCTCGGCGGTCTGGTGCAGTCCCGCAAGGACGGGCGGCGGGTCGTGTACGCGATGCCGGACGGGCACCTGAAGCGGCTGGTCGTCGAGGCGATCAGCCGCGCCGACCACGTGGTGAGCGGCGAGCCCTGGCACGACTGACGTCAACGCGTGCGCACCTGTGCACGTATCGGCTACGGTGAAGGGGTCCGCCGACCGCCGTGGCCGACCGGGGGCGTTCCCATGCTGTCCGTGCTGCGCAACCGCACCTACCGGCGCCTGTTCACCGCGCAGGTCGTCGCCCTCGCCGGCACCGGCCTCGCGACCGTGGCGCTGAGTCTCCTCGCCTACGACCTCGCGGGAACGAACGCCTCCGCCGTGCTCGGCACCGCCCTCGCGATCAAGATGGCCGCGTACGTCGGCATGGGCCCGGTCGTCGGCGCCCTCGCCGACCGGCTGCCGCGCCGGACCCTGCTCGTCGCCATGGACCTCGTACGCGCCGCGGTCGCCCTGTCGCTGCCCTTCGTCACCCAGGTGTGGCAGATCTACGTCCTGATCCTCCTGCTCCAGACCGCGTCCGCCGCCTTCACGCCGACCTTCCAGGCGACGATCCCCGAGGTGCTGCCCGAGGAGCGCGACTACACGAAGGCGCTCTCCCTCTCCCGGCTCGCCTACGACCTGGAGAGCCTGCTGAGCCCGGTGCTCGCCGCCGCGCTGCTCACCGTCGTCCCGTACGACCGGCTCTTCGCCGGTACCGCCGCCGGGTTCCTCGCCTCGGGCACACTGGTCCGCGCGACCGCCCTGCCCGCACCCGCACCCGCCGCACGCGCGGGAGGATTCCGTGCCAGGGCGGCCTTCGGTACGCGGCTCCTCCTCGGCACTCCGCGCCTGCGGGGCCTGCTCGCCCTCGACGTCGCCGTGGCGGCGGCGGGCGCGACGGTGCTCGTCAACACGGTGGTCCTGGTCCGCGACACCCTCGGCCGCACCCCCGGAGACGTCCCCCTCGCCCTCGGCGCGTACGGGGCGGGCTCGATGGCGACGGCGCTCCTCCTACCCCGCGCACTGGACCGACGCCAGGCCTCCGGCCCCCGCCCGAGCTCCGGCCCCGGCCCGAGCCTGGGCCCCGACCCCGGCCCCGGGCCCGACCCCGGCCCCGCCCGCGAGCGGGCGGTCATGCTGCGCGCCGCCTTCGTCCTGGCCGGGGCCCTCGCGCTGCTCGTGCTCGGGCTCGCGCTCGCGCCGGGGGCCTGGTCCTGGCCCGGGCTGCTCGCGGTCTGGCTGGTCCTCGGCGCGGCGACCTCGGCGATCCTGACGCCCGGCGGCAGGCTGCTGCGCCGCTCCGCGCACAGCGCCGACCTGCCCGCCGCCTTCGCCGCCCGGTTCTCCCTCTCGCACGCCTGCTGGCTGATCACCTACCCCCTCGCGGGCTGGCTCGCCGCGCGCGCCGGGCTCGTGGTCGCGGCAGCGGTACTGGCCGGGGTCGCCCTGCTCGGCGCCCTGGCCGCCGCCCGCCTGTGGCCCCGTACGGACCCGGCCGCGCTGGAACACGTCCACCCCGAACTCCCCGTCGACCACCCCCATCTCGCGGCAGCGCCCGGCGGCCGCGGCGGCCAGGCCGGCCACCACGCGCACGACTTCCACATCGACGCCCTGCACCACCACTGGCCACGCCGCGCGACCGCCGTCCGCCCGAGGGGTCAGCGCGGCAGGCGCATCTCCAGGCCGTCCAGGACGACGTCCAGGCCGTAGGCGAACTTGGCGTCGCGGATGGCGACGGGGTCGACGGCCGAGTGGACGGCGGCGTCGGCGTACGCCTCGGCGAGGTGGTCGTGGCCGGCCGCGGCCTGCTGGGCGGCGGGCATCAGCCGGGCGATGAACCCGGCCTCGGTCTCGCCGGAGCGGGCGACCGTGGTGAGCCAGGCGGCCTCCGTCGTGCTCATCCCGATCACGTACGACAGGAGGGTGTCGATCGCCCGGCTCGGCTCCGGGAAGCCGGCCGCCGAGAAGAGGGCGGCGAGCCGCTCCGAGTACGACATCAGGTTCGGGCCCAGATAGGCGAGCCCCGCCTGGCCGAGGACGGACGAGAGCCAGGGGTGGCTCAGGGCCGTCGCCCGGAAGGAGCCCGCGGACTCGGTCGCGGCGGCCCGCCAGCCGGCCCCGCCGCGGGCGGCGTCGGCCGGGGGGACGGTGAGCTCGGCGGCGACCTCGTCCACGGCGAGCTCCATGAGCTCGTCCTTGGTCGCGACATGGCGGTAGAGCGAGGTCGCGCCGGCGTTCAGACGGGCGCCGAGCTTGCGCATGCTGAGCGCCTCGATGCCGTCGGCGTCGAGCATGACGATCGCCTCGCGGACGATCGCGGTCCGGCTGAGCGCGGGCTGATCGGGTGCGGACTGCTGTCGCGCCCACACGGACGGGACGGGGTTCGCCTTGGCGGCCATGGGCCCTCCTTCACTGCGTACGGCGTTCGCATTCAGCGTACAGGTGTGGAGGGTTGCGAACACTGTGCGCGTCTGCGTACAGTGTTCGCATCGCAAGGAGCGAACGCAGGAACGACAGACGAAAGTCGAGGGGGAAGACCCATGGAAAGCAGCGCAAGCAGCCAAAGCGGCCACGACAGCGCAGGCCGCAACCCGCGCCGCTGGTGGATCCTGGTCGTGCTGTGCCTCAGCACCCTGGTCCTGGTGGTCGACAGCATGGCGCTGACCGTCGCGGTCCCCTCGATGACCGAGGGCATCGGCGCGAGCGCCCAGGACATCCAGTGGATCCTGGACTCCTACATCCTGGTCTTCGCGGGACTCCTCCTCACCTCCGGAAGCCTCGGTGACCGCTTCGGCCGCCGGAAGATCATGGTTCTCGGCCTGCTGCTCTTCGGTGCGGCCTCACTCGCCGCGACGGTCTGCACCAGCCCCGGCGAGGTCATCGCCGCACGGATCGCGATGGGTGTCGGCGGCGCGCTGATCATGCCCTCGACGCTCTCCATCCTCATCACCGTCTTCGACGAGGACGAGCGGCCCAAGGCGATGGCGGCCTGGGGCTCGGTCTCGATGCTCGGCCTGGTCGGCAGCCCCGTCCTGGGCGGCTTCCTGATCGACCACTTCTCCTGGCACTCGATCTTCTTCATCAACGTCCCGGTCGTCGCCCTCGCCGTCCTCGCCGCCCTCACCCTCATGCCGGAGTCGAAGGGCCCCTGGCAGAAGCCCGACCCGCTCGGCGCGATCCTCTCCGTCGTCGGCATGACCGCGCTCATCTGGTGGATCATCGAGATCCCGCAGCACGGCGCCTTCGAGGGCCGCGGGCTCGTCACCCTGGCGGTCGCGGTCGTCTCCCTCGTCGGCTTCGTGGTCTGGGAGAACGTCACCCCCGAGCCGATGGTGCCGCTGGTCCTCTTCAAGCACCGCAACTTCAGCGGCGGTTCGCTCTCGCTGACCCTCGTGCAGATCGGCAACGGCGGCCTCCTCCTCGTCCTCACCCAGTACCTGCAGTTCGTCCTCGGCTACTCGCCGGTCAAGGCGGGCCTCGCCTTCGTCCCGCTGGCCGTCGCCGCCCTCATCGGCAACGGCGCCGGCGCCGGCCTCGCGGCCAAGATCGGCAACCGTGTCCTGATCCTCGTGGGCATGCTCGTCATGGCCGGCGCCTTCGCCCTGCTGACCACGGTCGACGCCCACTCCGGCTTCACCGTCCCGGCCGTCGCCCTGGGCCTGCTCGGCCTCGGAGCCGGCCTCGCGATGCCGGCCGCCGTCGGCGCCCTGATGAGCACCATCCCCGCGGAGAAGGCGGGCGTCGGCTCCGCCCTGAACGACACCATCCAGCAGGCCGGCACCGCGCTCGGCATCGCCATCCTCGGCTCGCTCCTCACCAGCACGTTCTCCCGAGAGATGCCGGCCGACGCCCCCGAGCAGGCCAAGCAGTCGATCGGCGGGGCACTGGCCGCGGCCAAGGGCGACCCCGCGATGATCGAATCGGCCCGCGAGGCCTTCACCACCTCGATGTCCACCACCTTCACGGTCGGCGCGATCGGCGTCCTCGCGGCGGCCGTCCTCGCCACCCTGGTCATGCGGGACGGCAAGAAGACCCCCGCCGATGCCGACGCCGACAGCGGGGTCGAGGCCGGGGCGGACGCCGGGACGGAGAAGTCCGAGCTCGTCGCCTGACCCTCCGCCAGTGACAGGAGCCGGTGCCCCCAGGGGTGCCGGCTCCTGCCGTACGCGCTCCCGCGCGCGAAAAGCTTCGGCGAACAGCCGCGTCCACCCGCCCCGGCCTGGCACGCTTTCGTCCGTGACCTATGTCGTAACCGTGGAAATACGCATTCCGGAGGGTGCTCCGGAGCTGGACGGGCTCCACCGCGTGGGAGCCTCCGCCCTGCTGGAGCAGGGCTTCGCGTCGGTGGCCGGTATCGAAGGCGCCGACGGCATGGAGATGGACCTGTTCGACGTCGCCGTGGCCGTCCATCCGGGCGGGGCGATCCTGAAGGTGATGGTCGCGGCGCCGTCGCTGGAGTTCGCGGAGGAAGCGGTCGGCTCCGTGAGCGAGGAGGTCCTGGAGCGTTCGGAGCTGCTGGCCGAGTGGACGGTCGAGAGCAGCGAAGTACAGCTGCACACCGACGCGGCGCGCGAGAGCCTCGAAGCGGCCGACGGGCCCGGCGCCCCGCCCAGCGACCCGCAGGCGCGCCGGGCCCACCACACGGCGAAGCCCGACACCGACGACGAGGCGGAGCGGGAGGCGCAGGACCACGACGCCGCGTTCCGCGCCCTGGCGAGCCGTCTGCGCTCCTTCACCCCGGCCACCTTCGGCGTCCGGGAGGAGCCGGAGGGGGCGGGGGAGACAGCGGAGCCGGCGGGGACAGGGGATTCGGGGGAGCCGGGGGAGGCGCGCGAGCCGGGCGAGGGTGTTCCCGGAGTCACTCCCGAGTGCGCCGAACTCGCCGCCGGTTCCCTGGTGTACGGCGCCGAGGTCCTCATCGACGAGCTGTACGACGACGTCCAGGCCCTCGCCGAGGAGGACACCACCGTCGCCGAGTGCCAGGGGCACCTGTGGCACCTCGACCAACTGCCCTCGCGCCACGCACCGCAGTACAACGAACTCTTCGCGCGCCGCTTCCTGGTGACCGCGATCGCCCTCACCACCCGGTTCACCGACGGCAGCTTCCGGCGGCTCGGCTGTCTCGCCGAGGAGCTCGTCCTGAAGCTTCTCCTGGAGCAGGCCCACGTCACCCTCGATCTGCACGGACTCCTGGACGACGAGGTCGCGGCCGCCCTCGGGCGCTTCGCCGGCGAGGTCTACGAGGACATGGACTTCGCGTGGCTCCGGGACGAGGGCGAGGACGGCGCCGGCGAGGGCGCGGCGACGCTCGGCTTCGGCACGTGGTTCACGCCCTTCGACGACGCGCGGTACGTCCACCCGTACGCCCTCGACGAGATGCCGGAGACCGGCGTCCCGGACACGGCGGAGAACTGAGCAGGTACGGGCGTGGCGGGCGCGGCCGGGCACAATGCGCTCATGGTGCAGTCCTTCCTACCCGTACTCGAACGCATCGGCGAGGAGATCGAGGGCCTCGCCGGCCGGGGCCGCCCGGCCGACTACATCCCGGCCCTCGCCGCCGTCGACCCGAACCGTTTCGGGATGGCCGTGGCGGAGCTCGACGGCACGGTGTACGGGGTGGGGGAGTGGCAGCAGCCCTTCTCCACCCAGTCCGTCACCAAGGTCTTCACGCTCGCCCTCGACCTCGCCCGGGAGGGCGACAGCCTCTGGGAGCACGTCGGCCGCGAACCCTCCGGCAACCCCTTCAACTCGCTCGTCCAGCTGGAGTACGAGCACGGCATCCCCCGTAACCCGTTCATCAACGCCGGCGCCCTCGTCGTCACCGACCGCCTGCACCGCATGACCGGCGACGCCTCCGGCAGCCTCCTCGACTTCCTGCGCGCGGAGTCCGCCAACCCGGACCTGGACTTCAACCGGGACGTCGTCGCGTCCGAGACCGCCCACGGCGACCGCAACGCCGCCCTCGCCCACTTCATGGCCTCCTACGGCAACATCGGCACGCCCGTGCCGACCCTGCTCCGCGAGTACTTCCGGCAGTGCTCCATCGAGGCCTCCTGCGGCGATCTCGCCGTCGCCACCGGCTTCCTCGCCCGGCACGGCATCCGCGCCGACGGCTCCCGCCTGCTCACCCGCAGCCAGGCCAAGCAGGTCAACGCCGTGATGATGACCTGCGGCACCTACGACGCGGCGGGCGACTTCGCCCTCCGGGTCGGGCTCCCCGGCAAGAGCGGCGTGGGCGGCGCCATCATCGCCGTCGTCCCGGGCCGCTGCACCGTCTGCGTCTGGAGCCCGGGCCTCGACGAACGCGGCAACTCGGTTGCCGGCGTCGCCGCCCTGGACCGCTTCACCACCATCACGGGCCTCTCCGTCTTCTGACCTGCGGCGTCCCGGCCGTACGATGGACCGCCGTCCCGGGGCGGGTGGACGAGCGACGCACGACGAGTGGCGCACGACGAGCGACGCACGACGAGTGGCGAGCGGCGAGTACGGGACCGGCGGGAGGGCAGCGGGATGACGGACCGGAGCGGGAACGAGGCGGAGTCCTCGCCGCGCAGGCGCGGCCAGGGAAAGCTGGAGGCGCACGTCCTCTCCGTGCTCAAGGGCGCCGTCGAACCGGTGCCCGTGGCATGGGTGCAGGAGCGCCTCGGCGGCGACCTCGCGTACACGACCGTGATCACGATCCTCACCCGGCTGCACGGCAAGGGCGCCGTCGCGCGCGAGCGGTCGGGGCGCTCCTTCGTCTGGACGGCCGTGGCCGACGAGGCGGGGCTCGCCGCACTGCGGATGCGCAAGGTCCTTGACGCGGAGGCGGACCGGCACGCCGTGCTCGCCAGCTTCGTCACCGCCCTCTCCCCGCACGACGAGCTGCTCCTGCGCGAACTCCTCTCGGCGGAAGCCATAGAGCCCGCGGGGTCCGGGGAGTCCGGGGACCTCGGGGACCTCGGGGACCGCGGGGACGCCGAGGGCTTCGCGGAGGGAGACCGGTAGCGTCATGGGCGTCTTCGTCTTCCTTCCGCTGGTCCTTCCGCTCACCGCCTGGCCCGTCGCCCGGCTCGCCGAGAGCCGGCTCCATCCCCGTACGGCGACGCGCCTGCTCTCCGCCGTCGCCGGTGTCCTCGCGGTGTGCAGCACGCTCTGTCTCGGCCTGCTCATGATCGTCGGCACGGCCCAGCTGCCCGGCAACCCGCTGCCCGACGCCTGGTCGGACCCCGAGGTGCGCGCGGCCCTGCCGTACGACGAGGTGGCCGGCCGGCTGGCGATCCCGGCGCTGCTCGCCGTCCTCGTCTCGTGCGTCGCCGCGGCCCGGCGCCAGGTGCGGGCACGCCGGCGTGCCGAGGGCGCGCTCGCGGGCCTGCCGGAGACGTCCGTGACCGTACTGCCGGACGGCGCCCCGTACGCGTACGCGCTGCCCGGCCGCCGGCGCGGACGTCGACCGGGCCGTCGGCGCGGCCGGGTCGTCGTCAGCACCGGCATGCTCGCCGCGCTGACCTCCCGCGAACGCCGGGCCCTCTTCGCCCACGAGCGGGCCCACCTGGCGGGGCGTCACCACCGTCACCTCCTGACGGTGCATCTCGCGGCCCGCGCCAACCCGTTCCTCCGCCCGCTCCGTACCGCCGTCGCGTACACCGCCGAACGCTGGGCCGACGAGGAGGCCGCGACGGCGGTCGGCAACCGCCGCTGCGTGGCCCGCGCGATCGGCACGGCCGCCCTGCTGGCCCCGCCCGCGACCACCGCGCTGCTCCCCGCCGTCACCGGCGCCGGCCCGGTGCCCCGCCGGGTCGCGGCCCTGCTGCGACCGGCCCCGGCGGGCCGCACCTGGCCGTCGCTCTTCACCGCCGTCGGCTGCGCGGCCTGGGGCGCTGCCTTCGGTGCGACGGTGTCGGCACTGTCCTCGGCGAACTCGGCCGTCACCCTCTTCCTCGTCCTGCGGGCGGCCACCCCGATGTAGCGCCCGTCCTAGGGCCTGTCGTCAAATGTCACGCCCACATCAGGAGTGATGCGAGGGTGACGGCTGCTTCGTAGGACTGGGCGGTTTTGTCGTAGCGGGTGG
>NZ_JBHJUO010000040.1:0-30484 GCF_042268445.1 Streptomyces sp. NPDC056169
CCACTCCGCCTCGTGCGTGGGGGGGCGCCGCCCGCCCCCCCCCCCCCCCCCCGCCGGGTGCTCACACGGTCCGGTGGAGGGGCCGGATCAGGTGGCGTTGGCGCCGCTCTTGACGCGACCGACCACCATCACGGCACCGAGGTACATGTTCGCCGCGAGGCGGCAGGCACCCTTCCAGAAGTAGCCACGGCAGGTGCCGTTGTACGTCTGGTTCCAGAACGTGGCGTCGACCTGAAGACCCTTGTTCTTGTCCAGGTAGTAGCGGTAACCCTTGTAGGCGTTGCCGACCGTTCCGTAGCCGTAGTCGTGCGAGTCGCACGCCGGCCGGAAGTCGTAGCCGCCCGGCTTGTCCGGAGAGGTGGTGCAGTGGTCGTGGTCGATGCCACGCACCTTCCATCCGGCCTTCGTCGTCTTCCAGGACGGGTTCTTCCACCCGTAGTGCGCGACCTTCGTGGAGCAGCCGGAGCCGGAGTAGTACATCCACGAGCCCGACGTGCTGCAGTTGGCGGGGTAGGCGAACGGGTCCTCGATCTCGGAGCCGAGGAAGTCCTCCGCCGCCGGGACCTGGCCCTCGGGTTCGTTCTGGCTCGGCGCACCGGGGGCCACGCCGCCCGGCTCGGGCAGCGTGCCGGTGGTCTCGGTCGCCTGCGGAGCGGCCGTCTCACCGGCGTAGGTCAGCTCCCAGCGGGCGCCCTCGTCGGTGGTGGCGACCGAAAGGCGCTCGTTGCCGTCGTAGGCGTAGGTGTTCAGCTCCACGTCGGCGGCCGGGTTGGTCACGCGACGGAGCAGACCGGTGTGGTCGTAGGCGTAGCGGGCCTGGGTCTGCACGGTGGCCCCGGAGGTGGTGGTGATCTCCTTGACCTGACCGGCCACGTCGCCCAGCGTGCTGCCGGCGGCGGTGGTGGCGGACGCGTAGGTGACCCGCACCGACTGTGCCTCGTAGTCGCCCCGCGCGGGCTCGTCGACCTGCCGCACGCGGCCCTGGGCGTCGTACTCGGCCGTGGACTTCCCGAACGCCTCGGTGCCGACGCTGGTCACCCGCCAGGTGCTGCCGGAGCCGTTCACCTGCTTCCAGACCAGCGTCGGCTTCAGGTCGGCGGCGGGGATCGGCTCGCCGAGCGCGTTCACCGGCACGTCGTCGCCCTCGGGCGCCGTCGCCAGGTCGATGTTGGCGGTCTCGGTGATGGTGGTGCGCAGTTCGCCGGCCGCATCGTCCCAGATGCTGCTCTCCACCAGCGTGGAGCCGTCCGGGGCGGTGTACGTGCTGAGGCTGCCGCCGTCGGGGCGGTCCACGGACCACGTCAGGCCGTAGCGAACGGACTCGTCGACCCCGAGGTCGGTCGTGGTGATGGCGCCGGATCCGTGGGTCAGCTCGCGGTTGAGCTGACCGCCGAGGAACTCGGCCGTCCAGCTCGGCCCGAACACGCCGAGGTCAGGGCGGTTCTCCGGTGCGTCCATGGCCTGCGCCGCACCGGCGCCTTCGCCCGTGACGAGGTGGCTGCGGGTCATCAGACCGCTCGGCACGTCGTTCTCGATGATCCGGTACTGGTCGGGTGCCGACTCGTACGTGCCCGGGCCGATGGGGCCGATCTCGCCGGCGGCGGCAGGCTGCTCCGGCACCTCCGTGGCCGGGGCCGAGACCTGGATCGCTGCCGAGGACTGCTGCGGGAGCAGCAGGGCGACGGACACGGCGGCAATGACGGGTAACGCGATTCTTCGCAAGGTGTTCCCATTCATCAGTGTCGACCCGTGGTGATCGACGGTCCCGGACCCTAGGTGCGCCTTCACAACCACGCAAGGAATCCACGACCGGAATTAAAGACTCCCCTTCTGGCGGGCGAGCCGCACGCCTCAGACCCGAATGAGTACGCGTACTCATGCGCGCCACCCGCGCTGCCGACATGATGCGCGCCCGCATTCCGCACTCGTCGGCAGAAGTGCTCGTGGCATGCTCCGGAGCGGGCGTTCGGCGACGTCACAAGGGGTGTGTGGACCAACTACCCTCCTTCTCCAGCGAATTCGGTGGAGTCGGGTGCGGTCCGGGTTCTCCGGTGGATCGTGCGGGGGGAGCGGGGGCGGATACTCAGACGGGGCGTCGCCGATTCGGCCAATCATTGGCGCGTAGCTGCGACCGGTATGCGAGACGGCGACCGTTCCGCGGCGACGCGAGGGCTCAGCCCGCCAGAGCTCGAACCAGCGCCTCTGCACCGTCCAGTGCGGCGATCTCCCCCGCCGTCAGGTTCGGGTCCGCCGCGCGGCGGGCGCGGGCCGTCGGGAGGTGGGGGAGGACAGGCGTGCGGACCGCCGCGAGGAGGGCGGCGAGGCCCGCGCGCGCTCCCGGGGCGTACGGGGCGGGGGAGACCGCCACCTCCGCGAGGATCAGCGCCGACATCGCGCAGTCCAGGCCCGGCCGGCCCTCCTCCGCCGTCTGCCAGTCGATGACGACCGGGCCCCGGGCCGCCGTGACGATCACGTTCCCCGGGTGCAGGTCCAGGTGCAGGAGGCGCGTGCCCGGCAGGGCGTGGAGGCGGGTGAGGAGCTCCGCGATCAGTTCGCCCGCCGGTTCCGGCTCGTACGTACCGTCCAGGAGCGCGTCCAGGAGCGACGGTCCGGCGAGGTGCTCCATCACCAGGTCGGTCCCCTCGGCGCGTAGCACCGCCGGAACCGGATAGCCGTGGCCCGCCAGCCGCCGCATCACCTCGGCCTCCCGGGTCGCGTCGTCGCCGCCCCGGTACCGCCGCAGCACCCGCGTCCCGTCGAGTGCGTAGACGTCCGCGGTCCTGCCCTGCCCGATGATCTTCAACTGCCCTGCCCCATCCGCCTCTTGTCCGCCTTCGCCGCCACGTGACCGCTGCTTCCAGCGAGGCCACGGAATGGCCGAGTATGCCTGCCAGGGAGGGGTTCGGACCGGTACCGTCCTGTCCTGGCAGTACTCAGGGGGTAGACCGGGGGGTCGGCAAGGTGAGTGCTTTGCGTGTGCGGGTCGTACGGCCCGAGGAGCTGGGCGCGCGCGAGATCGAGGCGTGGCGGGAGCTGCGCGCGAAGTCCGGTGCCCCCGCGAACCCCTTCATGGAGCCGGAGTTCACGCAGACGGTCGCCGCCGTGCGGCCCCGCTCGCGGGTCGCCGTGTGGTGGGAGGGGGACGAGCCGGTCGGCTTCTTCCCGTACGAGAAAGGGCCGTTGGGCCAGGGGCGGGCCATCGGCTTCGGCGTCTCCGACAGTCAGGGCGCCGTCCTGCGCCCCGGACTGCGGCCCGGCTCCCGCGCGGTGCTGCGCGCGTGCGGCGTCGCGGTGTGGGAGTTCGACAACCTGGAGGCCGGCCAGCCCGTCTTCGAGGGCGCCGCCACCGAGTCCTTCGCCTCGCCCGTGATCGACGTCGGCGAGGGGTACGCGGCCTACGAGGCGCTGCTGCGCGTCCAGTCGCCGAAGTTCCTCAGAACCACCCTCGCCAAGGAGCGCAAGCTCGGCCGCCAGGCGGACGGCGCGGTGCGCTTCGTCTTCGACGAGCGCGACCCGGCCGCCCTGCGCACCCTCATGGAGTGGAAGTCCGCCCAGTACCGCAGGACCGGCCGCGGCGACCGCTTCGCCAAGGAGTGGATCACCACCCTCGTCCGCCGCCTCCACGCGCAGCGCACGTCCGGCTGCTCCGGCGTCCTGTCCGTCCTGTACGTGGGGGAGCGGCCCATCGCCGCCCACTTCGGGCTGCGGTCCGGGACCGTGCTGTCCTGCTGGTTCCCGGCGTACGACCCCGAGTTCGCGAAGTACTCGCCCGGGCTCGTCCTCCATCTGCGCATGGCCGAGGCCGCTGCCGCCGCCGGGATCGGGACGCTCGACCTGGGGCGTGGTGACGCCGAGTACAAGGACGCCCTGAAGACGGGGGAGTTGACGGTGTACGAGGGGGCCGTCTTCGTCCCGGACGCGCGGGCCGCCCTGCACTGGCTCGGGCGCGAGCCCGCCCGGCGCGCCCACCGCTTCGTCCGCGACCGTCCGGCCCTCGCGGCCCGAGCGCGCGCCACCCTCAACGGACTCGCCCGGCTGCGGGGCCACCGATAACCGCCCCGGCGGCCGCACCCGTCCCTCCGGCCCCGCACCCGCACCCATCCCTCACGCTCCCGCACCCGCACACGTCCCTCCCGCTCCAGCTCCCGCACCCGTCCTTCCGGCCCCCGCTCCCGCGCCCGTCACCCCCGCACCCGTCACCCCCACACCCCTCGTCCCTCCTCGCGCCGGTTCCGCCTCGCCGCCGCCTCCCTGGCCGCCGAGCCCGCGCCCACCGCCGTACTCCCCTGGGGGATCCCCGTTGAGCACCCGCCCCGACCCGACCGCTTCACCACCGCGCGCCGCCTCCGTCTCGGCCTCCGCCTCCACCTCCGTCTCCGTCGCCGAGCTCGATCTCGACGCCCCCGACGGGCCCGTCACAGCCCTGAGCCCCGCGCCCGGCGGACCGCCGCTCGTGGCGGGTGACGTGTACGCGCTCGTACGGCTCCGGGGGCGGCCCGCCGCCACCGTCATCGGGACCGTGCGGGAGGGCGAGGACCCCGCCGAGGTGCTCGGAGCCCTCGCGCGCGAGCGGGTCGAGGCCGCCGCCCGGCCGCGCGCCGACGCCGAACACCTCGCCGCAGTGAGCCCGTTGACCCACGCGGACGCCGCCCCGCCCCGTACCGCCGTGATCGTCGCCACCCGCGAGCGCCCCGAGTCCCTCGCCCGTGCCCTCGACTCGCTCCTCGCCCAGGACCACCCCGACCACGAGCTGATCGTCGTCGACAACGCGCCCCGCACCACCGACACCCACGACCTGGTCACCCGGAAGTACGCCGGCCGCGTGCGCTACGTCCGCGAGGACACCCCCGGCCTCGCCGTCGCCCACAACACCGGCGCGGCCGCCACCGACGCCGCCGTCCTCGCCTTCACCGACGACGACGTGATCGCCGACCCGCACTGGCTGACCGCCCTCACCGCGCCCTTCGCCGCCGACCCCGGCCTCGGCTGCGTCACCGGCCTGATCCTGCCCGCCCGCCTGGCCACCCCCGCCCAGATCCTCCTCGAATCGCACGGCGGCTTCGCCAAGGGCTTCGCGCCCCGCCTGTACGACCCGGCGCGACCGCCCGCCGACGAGCCGCTCTTCCCGTTCACCGCGGGCAGCTTCGGCTCCGGCGCCAACATGGCCTTCCGGGCCCCCGCCCTCCGCCGGGCCGGCGGCTTCGACCCGGCGACCGGCACCGGGACCCCGGCCCGGGGCGGCGACGACCTGTACGCCTTCGTCGCCGTCCTCGCCGCCGGCTTCCGCCTCCGCTACACACCCGAGGCGCTCGTCTGGCACCACCACCGCGAGACCTGGCAGGACCTGCGGAACCAGGCGTACGGCTACGGCGCCGGCCTCACCGCCTACCTCACCGCGACCCTGGTCCGCCGCCCCCGCCTGCTGCCCGCGCTGCTCGCCCGGCTGCCACGCGGCCTCGCGTACGCCTGGAGCATGACCGCCCAGCGCGGCGCAGGCGGCGACGGCGACGCCGGCACCGGCGGGGTCCCCGGCGAGCACGGCACCCAGCACCATCCCTGGCCCAGGAGCCTCTCCCGACTGGAGCGACGCGGCATGTTCTACGGACCGATCGGCTACGCCAGAGCACGGGCGCGCGATGCCGCCCGGAAGGCGGACGCCCGATGATCAGTGCCCCCGTCCACAGCCGGATACCCGTCCTCCTCTACCACGCCGTGATGGACGACCCGCCGGACTGGATCGCCGAATTCACCGTCACCCCCAGGGACTTCGCCTCCCAGCTCGACGCGATCGTCGCCAGCGGCCGTACCCCCGTCACCGTCGGCACCCTGGCCGCGCACCTGGCCTCCGGCACTCCGCTGCCGCCGCGGCCCACCGCCATCACCTTCGACGACGGCTTCGCCGACCTGGTCGGGCCGACGGCCGAGGCGCTCGCCGCCCGCGACCTGCCGGCCACGGCGTACCTCACCACGGGGGCCATCACCCCGGGCCGGCCCTGTCTGCTGCCGCCCGCGCCGATGATGACCCTCGCCCACGCGCCGCGCCTGGCGCAGTACGGGATGGAGATCGGCGGCCACACCGCCACCCACGCCCAGCTCGACACCCTGGCTCCGACCGCCCTCCGGCGCGAACTGCGCGAGTCGAAGGCGGTCCTGGAGGACACCCTCGGCCACGAGATCCGGCACCTCGCCTACCCGCACGGCTACAACAGCCCCACCGTGCGCCGGGCCGCCCAGGCCGCCGGCTACACCTCGGCCGTCGCCGTCCGGCACGCGCTCAGCTCCGGGAACGACGAGATCTACCGGATCGCGCGGCTCATCGTGCGCCGCACCCACACCGCCGCCGACGTGGAGCGGTGGATGGAGGGGCGGGGCGCGAAGGCCGCCCCGTACCCCGACTCGCTGCCCACGATGGGCTGGCGGCTGTACCGGCGGACGCGTGCGCTGGTGCGCGGAGCGGAGTTCGCAGGATGACGAAGGACGTGTACACACCCATGCCGGCGAGCAGCCCCCGGCCGGCCACCGCCCGGGACCACGGCGGTACGCCCGCGCAGCGCCCGCGCCGCACCGCCGTGCCCGACCTCCCCTGGCTGCCGCCCGCCCTCCTGGTCCTCGGCCTGGGCCTCTGGGCCCTCGCCCTGCCCCTGATCGACTTCCGCACCATGGACGACTACGGGCTCCTGGACCGGCTGCCCGCCGTCTTCTACGTCTCCCTGCTGGTGCTGACCGCCGGATTCCTGGTGTCGCTGCGGCGCGCCGGGACCTCGCCGGGCTGGCCCCTCGCCCACTGCGTCGCGCTGCTCGTCGCGCTCAAGGCACCCCCGGCCGTGCTGTACGACGCAGTCCGCTACCCCTGGGCGTCCAAGCACGACGCCGTCGTCGGCACCATCCTCGGCGTCGGCGAGCTGCGCCCGAACGCCGCTCTGTCCGGGAACATGTCCGCGTACGACCAGTGGCCGGGATTCTTCACCCTGAACGCGGCGCTCGTCCGGGCCTTCGGCGTCGAAAGCACCGCCGCCTACCTCAACTGGGCGCCGATCGTCCTCGGTCTGATCGCCCTGCCCGTGCTCGTGCTGATCTACCGCACCTTCACCGAGGACTGGCGGCTCGTGTGGACCGCCGTCTGGATCTTCCAGCTCGCCAACTGGGTCGGCCAGGACTACCTGGCGCCGCAGGGCTTCGCGTACGTCCTGCACCTGACCGTCCTCGCCATCGTGCTGCGGCACTTCGTACGGCCCGGCTCGGCGGGGCGGCTGCGCGACCGGGCGCATCTCGATCCGGCCGCCGCCGCCGTGCCACCGCCCACGACCCTGCGCCAGCGCGCCGTCTGCGTGGTGATCGTCGCCCCGATGATCGTCGCGATCAACGCCGCCCACCAGCTCACACCGGTCATGCTCTGCGCCGCCCTGTTCGTCCTCAGCCTCACCCGCCGCTACCGCAACTACGGTCTGCTGGTCGTCGCCGGGCTGTTGATGCTGGCCTGGGACCTCACCATGGGCCGACCGCTGTTCCTGGAGACGCTCGGCACCCTGCGCGAATCGCTCGGCCGGCTCACGCAGAACTCCCGCGCCGGATACGCGGGACAGCTCACCGGCCCCGGACCCGAACTGGCCGGCCAGGCCGGCATCCTCATGGCCCTCGCCATCGTCGTGCTCGCCGGGATCGCCGTGTTCGGCCGCCGCAAGCTGACCCGCAGCGCGCTCCCGCTGCTGCTCGTGTCGATCGCCCCGGTCCCGCTCTTCGCCGTGAACGACTACGGCGGCGAAATGCTCTTCCGCGTCTACTTGTTCGGGCTGCCGGGCGCCGCGTTCTTCGCCGCGGCGGCGCTGGTGCCCGCCGTCGCGGGCGCCCACCGGAGCCGCGGCGGGCTCGCCCGGCGCCGCATCGCGGCCGTCGCCGTGCCGGTCGTCCTCGTCGTCCTGACAGCCGGGTTCCTGCCCGCGTACTACGGCAAGGACGCGATGTACTACACCCCGCCCGCCGAGACGGAACTGGTCACCCGTGCCATCGACCGGCTGCCCGAGGGCGGTCTGATCCTCGCCACCTCCGGCTCCTTCCCGCAGGCACTGCACCGCTACGACCAGGTCGAGCACTGGTTCTTCGCCGAGCAGGAGCTGCCCGAGAACGAGAAGATGCTCGCCGACCCGGCCCGCTACCTCGACGAGCGGATCCCGCGCGGTGCCACGGCGCACGTCGTCCTCACCCGGACCCAGGACATCTACACGGCCGGCGAGGGCCTGCTGCCGCCGGGCGGCTTCGCGACCCTGCGCGCCCGGCTGAAGGCCTCCCCGCTCTTCACGACGGTCGAGGAAACCCCGTACGGGATCGTCCTCGCCTACACCCCGAAGTCCACCAAGCCCTCGGCCACCTCAGGCGGTGCACCGTGAACACGCCCCAGAACCGGATCAGAGCGATCGCCGCCGTCTCCGGATGGGTGGCCCTCGCCGCGACCCTGCTGCCGGGCGGCTCGCCGCTGCGCTGGCTGCCCGTGCTGCTCTTCGTCTGTGTCGGACCCGGCCTCGCCCTGCTCCACCCCCAGCCGCACGGGCTGCGGCCCGGCGCCCGACTGGAGGCCTTCGCGCTGGCCGCGCCGATCAGCCTCTCCCTCGCCGCGCTCACCGCCACGCTCCTCTTCCTGATCGAAGGGTTCTCCGTGCCCGCGTTCCTCGTCCCGCTCGCCGCGTTCTCCACCGTCGTCGCCTTCCTGCCCGGTCTGCCGCTGCCCGCCGCCACCCGCGGCGCGGTCGAACCCGAGGCGGCCGAATCCTTCCGCTTCCGCAAACGAGGGCCCGGTGGCGGTCGATGACCGGGCAGCACACCAGGGGCGGCGCCGCCGGACGGCTCGCGGTCGCGCTCGCCGCCGTCGGCGCGCTGACCGCCGGCATAGGGGTGTGGGCGACCGTCGCCGAGGGCGACGACCACTGCGCTCCCGACGCCCGGCTCGTCGCCCCCTGCGGAGCCTGGTGGGGCGCGTACATCCCGTACGACAGCGACAGTTCGCTCGCCCGGCCCGTGCACGCCTTCGAGAAGAAGATCGGCCGACGCCTCGACCTCGTCTACACGTACCACGACATGTCCGGCAACGAGCTCGACGGAACCCTCCTCACCCCCGACGAACAGGCCCTCGGCCGGGACCGGTTACTGATGCTCGCGTGGGAGTCCACGGTGTGGGAGGAGCCCCACCACGCCGGATACACCGAGACCCAGCTCGGCTGGAAGAACCTCGCCTCCGGGCGGTACGACACCGAGATCCTCGACCCGCAGATCCGCCGCATCAAGGCCTACGGAAAGCGGGTCTTCCTCTCCTTCGACCAGGAGGCCGACGCCCGGATCAAGGAGGGAGCCGGCACTCCCGCCGAGTACGTCGCCGCCTACCGCCACCTCCACGACCGGTTCGAGCGGCTCGGGGTGGACAACGTGGTCTGGGTGTGGACGGTCTCCGGCTACCTGGGCAGCGCGGCATCGATGAAGCAGCTCTACCCCGGCGACGACTACGTCGACTGGATCGGCATGGACCAGTACAACTACTACCTCTGCCACAAGTCGTCGAACTGGCTCGACTTCGACGAGAGCCAGCGTCCCGGCTACGACTGGCTCCGGAAGAACATCTCCGCCGACAAGCCCGTCATGCTCTCCGAGTTCTCCACCGCCCCCGACCCGGAGCGGCCCGAGCGGCAGCGCGACTGGTACACCGCGATCCCGGAGGTCGCGCCGACGCTGCCGAAGGTGAAGGCGTACGTGCACTGGAACCGCGCCGTGCCCGGACCCGGCTGCGACCTGACGATCGACGCGGGCCCCGGCCTCGACGGATACCGGATCGCCGGCCAGGACCCGTACTTCAAGCAGCCTCTGCCACGCCGCTGACCGCCCGACAGGACGCTCTCTAGCGGCGGGCCGTCGTCAGGCCGCGGAAGGCGCAGACCGCCATCGTGGCCCCGGCCAGGCCCAGGAAGAGCGGGAGCGGGGCGGCGGCGAAGGCCTGCTGCCCCGCCCACCCGGCCCAGACGAGCACCCACACCACCCCGGCCGTGACCCGCTCGCCCACGCCCAGGACCCGCAGCAGCAGGGCCGCGAGCAGCAGGCACAGCGCCTGGAGCACGATCGGGCCCACCGTCGTCGCCAGGCCGCCCGCCTCGCCGAGGAGTTCCGCGCCGGGGCCGCTCGCCTCGGCGGGCAGCAGGCCCAGCAGGGGCGGCGCGGTGTGCAGGGCGAGGAAGGTCGCGAGCAGGACCGTTCCGGCGAAGGCCGGCCGGAAGACGCGGAGACCGACGGCGGCGCCCTGGAGGGCGACGAGCAGCAGCCCCGCGAGGAGCGTGACGGGCGGGAGCGCGGTCAGCAGCCCGGTCCCGGAGAGCCGCTCCACCGCGAGCTCGCCCGAGTGCGCCAGCGGGAACCAGAAGAGCCCGGCGCAGACGCCGAGGCACAGCCACAGGCCGAGCAGCAGCCGGCCCGGCGACGCCCCGGGCGCGCCCGCCCGGTCCGTGCCCGGCCTCGCCCGGCCGCTCGGCTCCGCCCGCGCGGAGACGGCCGCCGGCTCGTCCGTGCGCTGCCGGGGTACGAACACGGGGATGCCGAACGCGGGCGTCACCGAGTCGTGCGTCCCGCGCAGATAGGCGCTCTCCCGCGCCCAGTTCGTGCCGTACCCGTCCTCCGCGCGCTCCTTCACCCGCGCCGCGGCCCGGACTCCCTCGGACGGCGCCCGGCCCTTGAGGGTGGCCCGCAGGCCCGGCACGGTCACCACCGCCATCAGGGTCATCGCGCCGAGGACGGCGTACCCCGCACCGGCGATGCCGAAGGGCCCGAGGAGGACGACCGCGCTGCCGAGCACCAGGACGCACATCGCGCCCTGGAGGGCGGCGAGCATGCCCGTGCGGCCCTGGACGCGCAGCACCCCGATGTACAGCTCGACGGCGACCCTGGGCAGCGCGGCGGCGGCGAGCAGCCGCAGCACGGTCGTGCCGTTCTCGGCGTACTCCGCTCCGAAGGGCGTGAGGATCAGCGGCGCGAAGACGACGAGGACGAGCACGACGGGGACGAGCAGCAGCGTCATGCGGCGCAGCGCGCCCCTGACGCCCTCGGCGAGGGACTCGGGGCTGTGCGAAGCGTGCGCGGTGAGCGAGGAGGCCATGTTGATGGCCATGAACTCCATCGTGCCGCCGACGGTGTACGCCGTGTAGAAGAAGGCGTTGTGGGCGGCGTCGAAGCGGACGGCGACCATCATCGGCAGCAGGCTGATCATGAGGAGGCTGAAGACCGAGCCGACGGAGTCCCCGGCGAGGAAGCGGCCGATCTCGCGCATCGTGGGCGGCTCGCGGTCCCGGTCGGCGCGCGCCTGCCGGGGGATGAGGCGCCGGAAGACGAGCCAGCCGACCGGCACCACGGAGAGCACGATGGCCGCGGCCCAGGAGACGAAGACCCCGAGCACCGGCAGGCCGACGGCGAGGACGACGAGCAGCACGAGCTTGCCGAGCGAGAAGACGGCGTTGCCGACGGGCACCCAGATCGCCCGTCTGAGCCCGGTGAGGACCGCGTCCTGGAGGGTGAGCAGCGCCCAGCCGACGCTGGCGGCGGTGAAGAAGATCCCGGCGGACACCGTGCCGAGCGGGGCGTACGTAGGTCCCCACCAGTCCAGGGTGAGCAGGAAGACGCCGCAGGCGACGGCCACGACCGCCGTGCTCACCAGGTAGAGGCGGACCACGAGCGGCCCGGTGGCGCGCCCGGCCCGGGGCACGTACCGGACGACGGCGCCGGTCAGCGTCGTCGCCGTGAGGGAGGCGAGCATCCGCTGGGCGGCGATGGCGGCGGAGCCCTGGCCGACCGCCTCCTCCGTGTAGTAGCGGGCCGCGACCAGCCAGAAGCCGAGGCCGAGGGCGGCGGAGACGCCGGTGGAGAGCATCAGCGCGTAGGCGTTGCGGAACATGGAGCTGTCGCCGCCGGAGTCGCCGCCCGAGCCGCCGGATTCGCTGCCGGGGTCGTTGTCTGCCTGCGCCCCGGCCTGTGTGCCGGCCTTCACTCCGGCCGCCTGTGCCCCGGCCTGCGCCCCGGTCTTCGCTTCCGGCACGGCGGCCGAGTACTCCCGGTCGTCCGTGTCCCGCAGTCGTACGGTGTCGGTCACCGGGCGCCGCCGGGGGCCTCCGACAGGCGGGCGGGCCGGGTCCCGGTCGCGCGCAGCACGCCGAGGACCTCGTCCGCGCGGCGCGGGTCCACCGGCAGGGCGTGCCGGGCGAACCGGGCGGCGGCCTCCGGCGCGGGGGAGGGGTCGGTGAACTCCTCGCCCGCGTAGCCGTCGAGCGGCGGGTCGTAGACGTAGCCGGTGGTGATCCGGTGCCGGGCGAGGGCGGCGATCGCCGCGTCCCGGTCCTCCACGAGCAGCGGCACCCGGAACAGCGGCTGCTCCGGGCCGTCTTGGGCCCCGGGCGTGCCGTACTCGCTCGCCCGGAGCCGGGCCGTGCCCGCGCGGTGGGCGGCGAGGACGTCGTCGAGCCGGGCCAGCTTGCGGGTGGTGCGGCGGAGCCGTCCGGGGCCGGGGCGGAGCCGGTAGGCGTGCATGTCGACCCGGACCCAGGAGTGGAAGGGGGCGAGCGCGGGCGCGGCCGGCAGGGCCCGCCGCAGCTCGTCGGCGCGGAGCGGCATCCGGATCTCCTCCCGCTCCTCCATCCCGAGCAGCCGCACCGTCGCGCGCGCGGCCTTGACGAGGCGCGTGCCGCGCAGGGCGGCCTCCGCGTACGGCCGTGCCAGGTAGACGAGTTCGTCGACCGTACGGGTCGGGTGCAGCAACGCGTCGCGGGCGGCGGCGAGTTCCTCGCGCAGCGCCGGGTCGGCGAGGGCGAGGAAGCCGCCGGTCTTGGCGCCGGTGTGCTTCGAGAGGCTGAAGACGGAGGCCTCGCCGTACGTGCCGACCGGGCGCCCGCCGACGGTGGAGCCGATCGCGTGGGCCGCGTCCTCGATCAGCGGGATGCCGAGCCGGTCGCAGTGGGCCCGCAGCTCCGGTGCCGGGTCGGGGTTCCCGTACAGATTGGTCGTGAGGACGGCGGACAGGCCGCGCCAGACGGACTCGGGGACGGCCGCCGTGTCGATCGAGCCGTCCCGGGGGTCGAGCGGCGCCTGCACAGGGCGGAGTCCGGCGGCGAGCACGACGAAGAAGATGACGTCGTCGTTGACCGGCGACATCAGCACCCGGCCGCCGGGCTCGCACCAGTGGCGCAGCGCGAGGTAGAGCCCGAAGCGGCACGACGGCACGTAGAGGCACTCCCTGCCCCCGAGCCGGTCCCGCATCCGCCCTTCCAGTTCCGCGTACGCAGAAACCATGTGATTCCCCCCTGAATCCCCGGGCTCAATGTGGCCCAATCCGGACGACCCGTCAACAAGGCCTTCCGGTCGCGCGGCCGGCCGTGCGAGTGGTCCTGCGGACGGCTCGGCGCGCGGTCGTACGGGAAGGGCCCGTCCTGGTCGGTCGACCGTGAACGGGCCCTTTCCTCAGCCATCTTGACGGCTCGGGGAAGCCTGCGGAGGTCATTCCTCCAGAGTGAGGCCGCGGCGCAGCCGGGCCAGGGTGCGGGAGAGCAGCCGCGACACGTGCATCTGCGAGATGCCGAGTTCCGCGCCGATCTCCGACTGGGTCAGGCCGGTGACGAAGCGGAGGGAGAGGATGTGCCGGTCGCGGGCGGGCAGCGAGGCGATCATCGGCTTGAGCGAGGCGATGTACTCGATCCCGGTGAGCCCGTCGTCCTCGTAGCCGATCTTGTCGGCGAGCGCGGTGTCCCCGCTGCCGGCCTCGTCCTCCTCGGTCCTGGCGTCGAGGGAGCTCGCGGTGTACGCGTTGCTGGCGGTCATGCCCTCGACGACCTCCTCGGGGGAGATCCCGAGCTCCGCCGCGAGTTCGGCGACGGTCGGGGCGCGGTCGAGGTGCTGGGCGAGCGCGTCACCGGCCCTCGCGAGGTCGAGCCGGAGCTCCTGGAGCCTGCGGGGCACGTGCACGGACCACGAGGTGTCGCGGAAGAACCGCTTGATCTCGCCGATGATCGTCGGCATGGCGAAGGTGGGGAACTCGACGCCGCGGGTCAGTTCGAAGCGGTCGATCGCCTTGATGAGGCCGATCGTGCCGACCTGGACGATGTCCTCCATCGGCTCGCTGCGGCTGCCGAACCGGGAGGCGGCGAACTTCACGAGGGCCAGGTTGAGTTCGACGAGCGTGTTGCGGACGTACGCGTGGTCGTGGGTGCCCTCCTCCAGTACGGCGAGCCGGGCGAAGAGCTCCTTCGACAGGGCGCGCGCGTCGACCGCTCCGATGCGGTCGAGAGGCAGGTCGGGCAGGTCCGGCATGGCCGGGCGCTGGGCGGGCAGGTGGTCGAGGGGGACTGCTGCCGACGGCGCGTCGGGGGTACGCGGGGCGTCGAGCCGGGGTGACATGGGTCTCCTTCGTCGGTCTTCTGCTGCGGTTTGCGGCGCCTCCGAGGCCGGTCGTGTCGGGTGGACGTGCGGGTGTTCTCCTCTAGCCCTACCTGGTGGACCACGATGGTTGCAAGTACCAATAATCCGCTTTGGTGGTATTTGCGTAGGCCGTGTGTGCACGAAAGGGGGCCCCGCTTGTAGGGTTCGACGCACGTCAGTCGGCAGCCGCGAGAGCGAGAAGAGGCATGGCCATGGACCGCCAGCGCATCGGCAGCGCGCAACCCGCGCGCCTGCGGGTCGAGGTCCGGACCGTGGACGCGGCGAGCGAACTCCTCACACCCGTGGGTGAGCTCGACCACCACACCGCCGAACTGCTGCGCGCCCCGCTCGACGCCGCGCTCGACGCGGGCCGCTCCCGGCTCGTCGTCGACTGCTCGGGCCTCGACTTCTGCGACTCGACCGGGCTCAACGTGCTGCTCGGCGCCCGGCTGCGGGCGGATGCCGCGGGCGGCGGGGTCCATCTGGTGGGGATGCGGCCGGCGGTCGCCAGGGTGTTCCAGATCACCGGCGCGGAGGCCGTCTTCACGCTGCACGACACGCTCGGCACGGCCCTCCCCGGCTGAAGCGGGCGGGCCTGTCCGCGACCGGCCCGCGCGACCGCCCGCAGGCCCCGCCCTGCCCCGCACGCTCCGTACGTCCCGCCCCTCTGTCTCGTCGATCGGTGAGGTGAAGCGCTGATGGACCAAGCTTCCGACGTCCGTACGCTCGCCCTCGGCGAGACCAGCGGCACCGTGCCGCTCGCCCGCGACTTCACGCGGTCGGCGCTCCAGGAGTGGGGATGGCTCCCGGCCGCCACCGCCGACCGCAGGGCCGCCGCCGAGGACGTCCTGCTCGTCGTCTCCGAACTCGTCACCAACGCCTGCCTGCACGCCGAGGGCCCCGAGCGCCTGCGCGTCCTGCGCGGAGACCACGTCGTACGCCTCGAAGTCACCGACCGGGGCGCCGGCCAGCCCGCACCCCGCACCCCCCACCGCTCCGGGCGGCCCGGCGGCCACGGCATGTTCATCGTCCAGCGGCTCTGCCTGGACTGGGGCATCGACCGCACCCCCGGCGCCCCCGGCAAGACGGTCTGGGCCGAACTCGCGGCACCCGCGTAGCACTTTCACAAGTTCACCCGTTCCCCTGCCTTCCCTCCGCAAGGCCCCGGGCGTACCTTGACGGCCAATCTGAAAGACCGTCAGTTACGTTGCGGTGAGGGGTGCTCGGGGTGTCCAAGGTGCCGAACCGAAGGAGAACGGCCGCCGGTCTCACGGCGGCGGTCGCGGTGGCGGGTGCCGCCGTGCTGGCCGGCGCGCCGGCCGCCCAGGCGACCGTCGTCGATGTGAGCTACGCGTGCGTGACGAAGATCGGGCCGAAGAGCGCCGTCTCGCCCGTCGACATCAAGGCCGTCAAGAGCGGCAGCGGCTACACGATCACGATGTCCTTCGAGAAGGGCGTCTCCGACAGCCCGATCGAACTCCCCAAGGGAGTCATGACCCCGCGCGCCGAGCTCGTCCTCGGCGGCGCCGCCGAGGGCACGGTGAAGGTCAAGGGGACGCCGAACACCGTGGCCATCCCGCCGGACACTCCGATCAGCATCGGCACGCTGACGGGGACGTTCACGCCGAAGAAGAACGGCAAGGTCACCTTCACGGCCGGCACGCTCATCGTGCACGCCCTCGGCATGGACGCGGCCGAATGCACCCCGAAGAACAACCCCAAGCCCTCGCTGGAACTGGAAGTGACGGGGCTCGCGGGCGGCGGCGACACCCCGCCGGCCGACGACGACAACGGTGACGACGGCGGCGACGGCGGCAACGGCGCCGGCGAACTGCCCAAGACCGGCCCGCTCGACTCCGCCATGGCGCTCGGGACCCTCGGCGGAACGGTCCTGCTGACCGGCGCCGCCGGAGTCCTCTGGCTCACGCGGCGCACGGCACGCTGATGCGGGCGGCGGTGCGCTCCGGGCTCGTGGCCGCCGCGACCGCCCTCGTCGGCGCGGTCGCGGCGGCTCCCCCCGGGGACCGGGCCTGGACGGCGGCGCCCGCCGCCGGACGGCCGTACGCCTATCTGGAGGGCCCCGCGGGGAGCGTCCTCCAGGACACCCTGTCGGTGACCAACCCGGGCGCGGGGCCGCTCACCGTGCGGCTCGCGGGGGAGGGCGCGCCGGTGGCCTTCGCCGCGCGGACCGTCACCGTGCCCGCCAGGACCCGTGCGGACGTGCCGTTCGCCGTGACCGTCACCGCGGACACCCCGCCCGGCGACCACCGGGGCACCGTGCGCGCCACGGCCGCCGGACGCGAGCTGAGCGTGGAGCTGCTCCTGCGGGTGAGCGGCCCGCGCCTCGCCGCGCTCACCGTCGAGGACGTCAGCGTCGACGAGGCCGCGGGCACCCTCCGCTACACCCTGGTCAACCGCGGTACGACGGTCCTCGCGCCGACCCTCGCGGTCCGCGCCGAGGGCCTCCTCGGCACGGTCCTCGACCGGCCCGAGCGCACCCTGCCGCTCACCCTGCGCCCCGGCGAGCGGACCACCCGCACCGAACCCTGGCCCGATCCGCCCGCCCTCGACTCCGTCACCGTCCGGCTCACCGCCGGCGCCCCCGGCGCGGCCCCCGCCACCGCCCGCACCGAGGCCGCCTTCGCCTCGGGCCCCGCGCTCGCGGGCGCGGCCGGGCTGCTCCTCGCGGCCGCGGGCGGCGGGGCGTACGGGATCCGGTACCGGTACGGGACGCGGCGGCGCGGCGGGCCCCGTACCCAGCGAGCGTCGACGGGAGCGACATCATGAGGCCGACGAGGCCGACGAGACCGACCGAGCCTACGAGGTGGGCCGGCGGGCCTACGCGGTGGACACCCGCGGCCGCCGCGCTGCTCACGGCGCTGCTCACGGTCCTCGCCCTCGCCTTGCCGCCCGCGGCCGCCGCGACGGCCGCGCCCGGGCCCGTCGTCGAGCTCTCGCAGGCCGAGGGCGGCAAGGGCGGCACCATCACCGTCAGCGGCAGCGGCTGGAAGCCGGGCGCGCTGCTCATGCTCCTGATCTGCGGCCAGTCCGCGCCCGGCAAGGGCGTCATCGGCGGCACCAACTCCTGCGCCAACAGCGAGGGCCGGGCCGCCACCGTCGACGCCAGGGGCGCGTTCAGCGCGAAACTCCCGGTCGCCGAACCGCCCAAGCCCTGCCCCTGCGTGGTGCACGTGGCCGGCGTCACGGGCCAGCAGGACGCGGTCGACAAGGAGTTCACGGTCGCCGGACACCCCACGGCCCCGCTCCCCGAGGCCTCGGGCAACGGCCGGCTCGCCGTCCTCGCCTCCGTCCGCCTCGACGGCTCCAGCGGCCTCCTCGTCTGGTTCGGCGCACCCCCGAGCCGGGAGGTCGTCTTCACCGTCGGCAACCTCGGCTCGGCCCCCGTCAAGGACCCGGTCTTCGAGGTCGGCACGAGCCACGGCGTCTTCGCGCCGCAGTACGAGGAACGCCAGTGGCGCGGCACGATCGCACCCGGCAAGAAGGCCCTGATCCGCCTCCCGGCGGAACTCACGGCGGCCGCGCACGGCGACTACCAGGTCTCCGTGCGGTACGCGGGCAAGGTCCTGGTCGAGCAGCCGTGGGGGGTGGGCCGTCCCTGGGGCGTGACGCTCTTCTGGGTGCTGCTCGCCGTCGTCGTACCGGCGGCGCTCTTCCGGATCGGGATGGCCGTGGTGGACCGCGCCCGGCCCGCCGCCGGCCGCCCCGCCGGCCACGCGGCCGCCCGGCTTCCCCGTACGGCCGCGCTCCGCCGCCGTACCCGTACGTCCGTCCCCGCCCCCGCAGACGCGGACGCGAGGGACGACGAACCGACCACGGCCCTGCCGTGGTTCAGCCCTGACTCCGCACCGTCAGCGCCAGAGAGCAGTCCGACGACGAAGGGACATGCGTGAGTACGCAACGGAGGATGAGCGCGGCCGGGGTCGCGCTGATGCTCGGCGGCGCGGGGATCCTGATTTCCGCCGGCCCCGCACAGGCCGCCGAGGTCTCGTACAAGACGGAGTGCATCCCGCCGTCCATCTCCGGGCTCCCGCCCGTGCAGGGCACCACGAAGGTGCTCGTCACCGCACCGGCGGAGGCCAAGGTCGGCGACGAGGTCGAGATCGTCTGGAAGACGGTCCAGGCCGCCTCGAAGAATCCCGACGTGCTCGACCTCGGAGCGGACACGGTCAAGCCGAGCGGTGTCCTGAAGGTGGGCGGCGCGGGGAGCGGCACCGTCGCGATGGAGGGACCGCGGAGCAACCCGCCGATCCCCAAGAACAGCCCGATGCTGCTGCCCGAGATGAAGGGGAAGCTGAAGCTGGACAAGGCGGGCGACATCACGCTGACGCCCGACAAGTACACGATCAACGTGTCCAAGCCGCTGTCGACGGACACGAAGTGCACGCCGAAGGAAGCGGTCCCGGTCGCCGCGACGATCAAGGTGACGGCGGCCGGGGGCGGCAGCAGCTCCGGCGGCTCGACGTCCGGCGGTTCGACGTCCGGTGGTTCGACCTCCGGCGGTTCGACGTCCGGATCCAGCACGACCACCTCGGGCGGCTCCAGCACGACGACCTCGGGTGGTTCCACCACGACGACCTCCGGCGGGAGCAGCACGACCACCTCCGGCGGCAGCTCCACCAACGGCGGGAACACGGGCGGCGCCGCGGCCAGTTCCAGCGGCGGTACGGGCGGCTCGACGACGACCTCGGGCGGCAGCGCGACCTCCGGCGGCAGCGCGACCTCTGGAGGAAGCTCCAGCTCCAGCTCCGCCACCGGCGGCAGCGGCGGCAGTGGCGGTTCCGGCGGCGGCCAGACCGACTTCCCCGGCAAGGAAGTCGCGGTCGCCTTCGCCTGCCAGTCCCCGGGCCCGCCGAACATCAGCTCCAAGGTGACGATCAGCGCCAAGAAGAACGGCGCCGTCTACGACCTCACGGTCAAGACGGCCAAGGGCGTCATGGACAGCCCCGCCCCCCTTCCGAAGGGGGCTCTCGTCCCGACGATGGTGGTGAAGATCGGCGGGGCCGACAGCGGCTCGGTGAAGGTCACCGGCGCCCCCAACCCGACCGCGGTCGCGGCGGGTGCCCCGGTGAGCCTGGAGGACATGAAGGGCACGTACAAGCCGGGCGCGACCGGGAAGTCCACCCTCAGCGCGGGCGCGCTGACCATCCACGTCACGCTCGGCGCGGCGAAGATGGAGATCCCCTGCACGGTCAAGGGCACCGCCCCGGTCTCCCTGGAGCTGGACACGAGCAAGCAGGCCGGCGGGGCGAGCGGCGGCTCCGACGGCGGTTCGAGCACCTCGGGCTCCGGCTCGACGTCCGGCGGCAGCACGTCCTCCGGCGGCTCCTCCGGTGAGAACCTCGCCGAGACCGGCGCCGAGAGCGACGGCGCCCTGCGCGCCCTCGCGCTGGTCGCGGGCACGGTCATCCTCATCGGCGGCGCGGTGTTCACCTTCACCCCGTGGGCGCGCCTGAGGCGCTGAACAGCCCCATAACGGCGGAGGCCGCCGCACCGAACCGGTGCGGCGGCCTTCGTACGTCCACCAGGGGAACGTCCACGAGGGGAACGTCCACGAGGGGAACAGGGTCAGTGGACGCTGCCCATGAGCCCCTGGACCTTCTTGCGGTACATGTAGATCGCGAAGCCCGCGAGGACGGCCAAGGAGGCTTCCATCGCGATGATCCCCGTCCCGTTGAGGTCGACGCCGGCCAGCGAGAGCAGACCGGTGGTGCAGTCGCCGGCGGTGACGGCGAGGAACCAGACACCCATCATCTGGGAGGCGTACTTCTGCGGCGCCATCTTCGTCGTGACGGAGAGGCCGACGGGGGAGAGGCACAGCTCACCGATGGTCTGGATCATGTAGATCGAGACGAGCCACATCGGGGAGACCTTGGTGCCGTCGCCCGCCATGTTCATCGGGACGATGAAGACGAAGAAGGACGCGCCGACCAGGACGAGGCCCATCGCGAACTTCACGATGGTGTTCGGCTCCTGGTTCTTGCGGGCCAGCCACAGCCACAGCCAGGCGAAGACCGGGGCCAGCGCCATGACGAAGAGCGGGTTCAGGGACTGGTACCAGGTGGCCGGGAAGCCGAAGCCGAAGACGCTGTCGGCGGTCTTGCCGTCGGCGAAGAGCGCCAGGGTCGAGCCGCCCTGGTCGTAGATCATCCAGAAGACGGCGGCGGCGACGAAGAACCAGATGTAGCCGGTCATCTTCGACTGCTCGGTCTTGTCCAGGTCCTTGTCGCGCTTGATGCGGACGAGGACGGCGACCGGGATGATCAGGCCGGCGAGGGTGATCGGGACGAGCGCCCAGTTCAGGGTGTACAGGCCCAGGGCCACGACGACGCCGTAGAAGGCGGCGGCGAGCACGACGACGAGCGCGACCTTCACGAGGACGGCCTTGCGCTCCTCCGAGGAGAGCGGGTTCGGGACGATGTTGCTCTTCGGGCTCAGGCTCTTCGAGAACGACAGGAAGCAGGCGAGGCCGAGGGCCATGCCGGCGGCGGCGAGGGCGAAGCCCAGGTGCCAGTTGACCTTCTCGCCGATGGTGCCGACGACGAACGGCGCCACGAAGGCACCGAGGTTGATGCCGATGTAGAAGAGCGTGAAGCCACCGTCACGGCGCGGGTCGTCCGGGCCGTTGTAGAGGTGGCCGACCATCGTCGAGATGTTGGCCTTGAGCAGACCGGAGCCGGCCGCGACGAGCGCGAGGCCGAGGAAGAACATCGCCTGGCCCGGGAGGGCCAGCGAGACGTGACCGGCGATGATCACGAAACCGGCGATGGTGACGGTCTTGCGCGCGCCCCAGACGCGGTCGCCGAACCAGCCGCCGGGCATGGCCATCAGGTAGACCATCGACACGTACACGGAGTAGATGGCCGTGGCCGTGGCCGCGGTCATCGCGAGGCCGCCGCCCTGGCTGCCGGTGGCCGCGTCCGTGCCGCCGGAGACCAGGTACAGAACGAGAAGGGCCCTCATGCCGTAGTAGGAGAAGCGCTCCCACATCTCGGTGAAGAAGAGGGTGGCCAGGCCGCGGGGGTGGCCGAGGAACGTCTTCCCGGAACCAGGGGTTCCGGTCGAAGCCGTCGTCAGGCTGGACGCCATGTCGATCCTTGCTCTGTCGGGACGCTCGCCTTGTGAGCGGGGTGCGCCCGGTGGGGGAGGCCGGCACCGGCGGAGCCGTTGGACTCCACCGGGATCCACGCACCGGGAGTCGCGTCATCGCGTCCCGGAACCCGGCCCACAGGTCGTTCACCGTCCTAGAGGCCGGCTGAGCCGACCCCGCGCATAAAGAGGACCCCGGGGCGCGAAGCTGCCCAAAGGTCCCCGATTACCGCTACAGACGTCGAGCCACCATACGACACGACACTGCCCGATATGGAAGGACTTGAGAGATGGATCACAGGCGACGGCGCAACCGTGCAAGGCTATTCGAAGGTCATGCACAAGATGCCCACAAGATCCCCAGGGGTCACTCGGGCCGGACGGATCCCGCCGCGGCCCGGCGGCCGTGCGGACTACCATCACCTCATGACCCGTGTACTGCTCGCCGAGGACGACGCATCCATCTCGGAGCCGCTGGCCCGCGCCCTGCGGAGAGAGGGGTACGAGGTCGAGGTCCGCGAGGACGGCCCGACCGCCCTCGACGCCGGACTCCAGGGCGGAGTGGACCTCGTCGTACTCGACCTGGGGCTGCCCGGCATGGACGGCCTGGAGGTCGCCCGGCGGCTGCGCGCCGAGGGGCACGCGGTCCCGATCCTCGTCCTCACCGCGCGCGCGGACGAGGTCGACACGGTCGTCGGGCTCGACGCGGGCGCCGACGACTACGTCACCAAGCCCTTCCGTCTCGCCGAGCTCCTCGCCCGGGTCCGGGCCCTGCTCCGGCGCGGCTCCAGCGAGCCCGTCGCCGCGCCCTCGACCCACGGCGTACGGATCGACGTCGAGTCCCACCGCGCCTGGATGGGCGACGAGGAGCTCCAGCTCACGGCCAAGGAGTTCGACCTGCTCCGGGTCCTGGTCCGGGACGCCGGCCGGGTCGTCACCCGCGACCAGCTGATGCGCGAGGTCTGGGACACCACCTGGTGGTCCTCCACCAAGACCCTCGACATGCACATCTCCTGGCTCCGCAAGAAGCTCGGCGACGACGCCGCCAACCCGCGCTACATCGCCACCGTGCGCGGAGTCGGTTTCCGCTTCGAGAAGAGCTGAGCGACCGTTGAGGCCTACCAGCAGGTCTGAGCCGTGCGCCGCCGTCTGATCAACTCCACGCTCGCCGTGGTGCTCGTCGTCATCGCCGTCTTCGGCGTCTCCCTCGTCATCGTCGAGACCCGCACGATCTCCAGCAGCGCGCAGGAGAGCGTGGACTCGGAGGCGCTGCGGATCGTCTCCATCGTCGACAGCCGGCTCATCGGCGGGGAGCCGGTCAACCCGGACATCCTGGCGGAGCAGAGCGGCGCCAAGCGGTACGCGCAGATCCGCATCCCCGGCCGGGACACCATCGAGATCGGCGTCCGCCCCGACGGGAACGTCATCCGGGGCCTCGCCGAGGGCGAGCGCGGCGAGACCGTGCTCGTCGAGGAGTCCCGCTCCACGGTCACCGCCGAGGTCGGCCGCACCCTCCTGATCATCGGCGCGGTGGCGCTCCTCGCCGTCCTCGCCGCCGTCCTCCTCGCCGTACGCCAGGCCGACAAGCTGACGTCCCCGCTGACCGACCTCGCGGAGACCGCCGAGCGCCTCGGTTCCGGTGACCCGCGGCCCCGGCACAAGCGGTACGGGGTGCCCGAGCTCGACCGGGTCGCGGACGTCCTCGACGCCTCCGCCGAGCGCATCGCCCGGATGCTCACCGCCGAGCGCCGGCTCGCCGCCGACGCCTCGCACCAGCTCCGTACGCCCCTCACGGCCCTCTCCATGCGCCTGGAGGAGGTCGCCCTCGCCGACGACCTGGAGACGGTCAAGGAGGAGGCGACGATCGCGCTCACACAGGTCGAGCGGCTCACGGACGTCGTCGAGCGGCTCCTGACCAACTCCCGTGACCCCCGTACGGGCTCCGCCGTCGCCTTCGACCTCGACGAGGTCGTCAAGCAGCAGCTGGAGGAGTGGCGGCCGGCCTACCGCAGCGGGGGGCGCGCCATCGTGCACTCGGGCAAGCAGGGGATGCGGGCCGTCGGCACGCCGGGCGCGGTCGCCCAGGTCCTCGCGGCCCTGATCGAGAACTCGCTCATGCACGGCGGCGGCACCGTCGCCGTACGGACCCGGGTCACCGGCAACCAGTCGGTGATCGAGGTCACGGACGAGGGCCCGGGCGTCCCGGCCGACCTCGGCGCGCGGATCTTCGAGCGGGCGGTGAGCGGCCGCAGCTCCACGGGGATCGGCCTGGCCGTCGCCCGCGACCTCGCGGAGGCGGACGGCGGGCGGCTGGAGCTGCTCCAGCAGCACCCGCCAGTCTTCGCGCTCTTCCTGAGCCGCGAGGTCAGGAGCATCTCGGAGGACACGCAGGACCGCCCCGTACGGTAAAAACGCAGGCCCGTACGGTAAAAGCGCAGGTCAGACGAGACCCAGACGGGACTCAGACGCGGTTGGGCTGGCGGCGGGTCGCCTGGCGCGGGGGCTGCTCCAGGAACGATTCGGCGGCCTGCACCGCTTCCTTCGCGGGCAGCGCGCGGAACACCCAGGTGCGGTACGACCAGAAGCGGAACAGCGTCGCGATGCCGATGCCGAAGAACTTGAAGAAGTTGCTCGCGAGCGGGCCGTCCCAGCCGAGGCCGTACGTCGCCGCGTAGAGCAGGCCGTTCTCGATGACCATGCCGATCAGGCTGAACAGCAGGAACAGCGTCAGTTCCTTCGTCCGCCCCGACTTGTCCCGGTCGCGGTACGTGAAGTAGCGGAACCCCACGTAGTTGAAGACGATGGCGACCGCGGTGGCGATCAGGCTGGCCCGCACCACCTGGAGGTCCGAGAAGTGGCGCACCAGGTTGAAGACGCCGAGGTTGACGAGGACGCCGAGACCGCCGACCACTCCGAACTTGGCGACCTCACGGAAGAGCCCGTTGAGTCGCATGCGCAGCGCGCCGGGTTCACTCATGGTGATGGCTCTGTCCCGTCCGTCCGGGTGACGTCCGGGCGACGTCAACCCAACCATGCTAACCAGCCCCCCTGTCACCCGCCCGGGTACCTCGTAAACCACGGGGAAACCCGGCCCCGACCTGCACTGTCCTTGTGACAAACCACAGGCGGACGAGTGTTCCCCGGTGGTGCGGATACCCTAAGAGAGTGACGTTCCCGGTAGTCGGCATGGTCGGTGGCGGTCAGCTCGCCCGTATGACCCACGAGGCGGGCATCCCCCTCGGCATCAAGTTCAAGCTCCTCAGTGACACCCCGCAGGACTCTGCGGCGCAGGTGGTGAGCGAGGTCGTCATCGGCGACTATCGCGACCTGGCTACGCTGCGTGACTTCGCGCGCGGATGTGACGTGATCACCTTCGATCACGAGCACGTCCCCACGGAGCACCTGCGGGCCCTGGAGGCGGACGGCATCCCCGTCCGCCCGGGGCCCGACGCGTTGGTGCACGCCCAGGACAAGGGGGTGATGCGCGCCAAGCTCGACGAGATCGGCGCGCCGAGCCCACGCCACCGCATCGTCGCGGACGCGGCGGACGCGGTGGCCTTCGCGGCCGAGGTCGGGGGCTTCCCGATCATCCTCAAGACCGTGCGCGGCGGCTACGACGGCAAGGGCGTCTGGTTCGTCCGTACGGAGGCGGAGGCCCGCGACCCGTTCCTCGCGGGCGTCCCGGTCCTCGCCGAGGAGAAGGTCGACTTCGTCCGCGAGCTCGCGGCGAACATCGTCCGCTCCCCGCACGGCCAGGCCGTGGCGTACCCGGTCGTCGAGTCCCGTCAGGTCGACGGCGTCTGCGACACCGTGATCGCGCCCGCGCCCGACCTCGACGGCGAACTCGCCGGGCAGGCGCAGGAGCTCGCGCTGCGGATCGCCAAGGAGCTGGGGGTCGTCGGCCACCTCGCCGTCGAGCTCTTCCAGACCACCGACGGCCGCATCCTCGTCAACGAACTGGCGATGCGCCCGCACAACTCCGGCCACTGGACCCAGGACGGCGCGATCACCTCGCAGTTCGCCAACCACGTCCGGGCGGTTCTCGACCTCCCCCTCGGCGATCCGCGGCCGCGCTCCCGGTGGACCGTGATGTGCAATGTCCTGGGCGGCGACTACCCGGACATGTACTCCGCGTACCTGCACTGCATGGCCAGGGACCCGCAGCTCAAGATCCACATGTATGGCAAGGACGTGAAGCCCGGCCGCAAGGTGGGGCACGTCAACACCTACGGCGACGACCTGGACGACGTGCTGGAGCGCGCGCGTCACGCCGCCGGCTATCTGCGAGGAACGATCACCGAGTGAGCAGCAACAGCACCGCCCCCGCCGTCGGCATCGCCATGGGATCCGACTCCGACTGGACCGTCATGGAGGCCGCCGCGCAGGCCCTCGACGAGTTCGAGATCCCCTACGAGGTCAACGTCCTCTCCGCGCACCGGATGCCGCGCGAGATGATCGCGTACGGCGAGGAGGCCGCGGGCCGCGGGCTCAAGGCGATCATCGCGGGCGCGGGCGGCGCCGCCCACCTGCCCGGCATGCTCGCCTCCGTCACCCCGCTCCCGGTCATCGGCGTGCCGGTGCCGCTGAAGTACCTCGACGGCATGGACTCGCTGCTCTCCATCGTGCAGATGCCGGCCGGCATCCCCGTCGCGACGGTCTCCGTCGCCGGCGCGCGCAACGCGGGCCTGCTCGCGGCCCGGATCCTCGCCGCGCACGACCCCGAGCTCCGGACCCGGATGAACGACTTCCTCCAGGAGCTCAACGACCAGGCCACGGAGAAGGGCAAGCGCCTGCGGGCCAAGGTCGAGGGCGCCGACTCCTTCGGCTTCGGCAAGTGAGCGCGGCGTCCGGCAGCGCGACGGCCGGCGGTACGGCGGCCGGCGGCGCGGCGGACCGTCTGGAGGAGGCCCGCGAGCTGCTCGCGGGCCACCCCGTCGTCGACGGCCACAACGACCTCCCGTGGGCGCTGCGCGAGCACGTCCGGTACGACCTGGACCGCATGGACATCGGCGCGGACCAGACCGGAGCGCTCCACACCGACCTCGCCCGGATGCGGGCCGGCGGCGTCGGCGCGCAGTTCTGGTCGGTCTACGTGCCCTGCCGGCTGGCCGGGGACGACGCGGTCAGCGCGACCCTGGAGCAGATCGACATCGTCGACCAGCTCCTGGAGCGGTACGCGGGCGACCTCGCCCCGGCCCTGACGGCGGACGACATGGAGGCGGCCCGCGAGCAGGGCCGTATCGCCTCCCTCAAGGGCGCCGAGGGCGGCCACTCGATCAACAACTCCCTCGCCACCCTGCGCGCGCTGCACGCCCTGGGCGTCCGCTACATGACGCTCACGCACAACGACAACAACGACTGGGCGGACTCGGCGACCGACGAGCCGGGCGTCGGCGGGCTCTCCGCCTTCGGCCGGCAGGTCGTCCGCGAGATGAACCGCTCCGGCATGCTCGTCGACCTCTCGCACGTCGCCGCCACCACCATGCGCGACGCGCTCGACGCCTCGACCGCGCCGGTGATCTTCTCGCACTCCTCGGCCCGGGCCGTCTGCGACCACCCGAGGAACATCCCGGACGACGTCCTGGAACGGCTGCCCGCCAACGGCGGCGTCGCGATGGCCACGTTCGTGCCGAAGTTCATCCTCCCCGCGGCCGTCGAGTGGACCGCGCGGGCGGACGACAACCTCCGCGCGCACGGCTTCGACCACCTCGACACCACCGCCGCGGCGATGAAGCTGCACCGCGCCTTCGAGGCGGAGAACCCGCGCCCGATCGCCACCGTCGCCACGGTCGCCGACCACCTCGACCACCTGCGCGAGGCCGCCGGCATCGACCACATCGGCATCGGCGGCGACTACGACGGCACGGCCTTCACCCCGGCCGGCCTCGACGACGTCGCGGGGTACCCGAACCTGATCGCGGAGCTCCTGCACCGCGGCTGGTCGCACCCGGACCTCACCAAGCTGACCTGGTCCAACGCGGTCCGCGTCCTCCGCGACGCGGAAGCGGTCTCCCGGGACCTCCGCTCCCGCACGTCCCCGTCGAACGCGACGATCGACGCGCTCGACACCGCCGACGCTCCGTAACGGATCGCTCACCCGGACGGCGTACTCCGCCGCGCCCCCGCCCGGGGCCGGTGGCACGGTGGAACGTACTGCCCCGCCGCAATTGGCGGGGCGGTACTGCACCACCGAGTTCGGAGTAGCACCATGGCAGATCTCGACGATCATTCCCCCTTCTCTGCCGCCCCCGCCGCCGTCGGCGCGCTCGATCCCCCTGAACCACCGCCCCCGCTCGACGAGACGGCCCGGGCCCGCGCCCTCCTGGCCGCCCAGCCCGTCGTCGAGGGCCATACGGAACTGCCCCCGGCCCTCGACCCCGAGGACCTCCCACCCGTCCGCGCGGGGGAGGCCGGAGCACAGTTCTGGTCCCTGCACGTGGAGGCCGACGAGGGCGTCATCGGGACGCTGCGGCGGATCGACGCGATCCGCGCCCTCGTCGCCGCCTGTCCCGAGGACCTGAGGCTCGCGTACACGACGTCGGAGATGGCCCACGCCGGGAACTGCGGCCGGGTCGCCGCCCTGCTCGGGCCGGTCGGCTGGCCCGCGCTCGGCGGCTCGGCGGCCACCCTCCGGGCCTACCACGCCCTGGGCGTACGGGCCGTGAACCTCACCCGCTTCGACCGCTTCGCCCGCGACGCCGTACGGGAGATGAACCGGCTCGGCCTGGCCGTGGACCTCTCCGGCGCCGACCAGGACACGATCCGCCGCGCCCTCGCGGTCACCCGGGCCCCGGCCCTGCTGACCAGGGCGGCGCCGGAGGGCCTTCCGGACGAGGTGCTGCGGCTCCTCGGCGGGAACGGCGCCGTCTGCATGGTCACGGTCACCGACGACCCGGCCGCCGACGCCGACGTCCTCGACCGCGTGCGTACGGAGGCGGGCCCGCGGTCCACGGGCATCTCCCACACCACCGCCCCGGCCCTCGGCTACGTCCCGCTCTTCGCGGAGCTCCTCCGCCGGGGCTGGCCCGCCCAGGACCTCGTCGGGCTCGCCCACGCCAACGCCACCCGGGCGCTGCGCGAGGCGGAGTTCCTGTCGAGGACGAACCGGATCCGCCCGGCCGCGGCCTGACCGCACGCAAGGCCTGACCGCACGAAGGGCCTGACCGCACGAAAGGGGGGAGAGGGGGCGCGTGACGGCGCCCTCTCTCCCCCCTTCGCGTGCGTACGTCTCAGGCGCGCGGGCGGCCCATCGCGCGGTACGTCCAGCCCGCCGCCCGCCAGAGCTCCGAGTCCAGCGCGTTGCGGCCGTCGAGGATCACCGGCGACGTGACGACCGCGGCGAGCTCCGCCGGGTCGAGCTCGCGGAACTCCCGCCACTCGGTCAGGTGCAGCACCACGTCCGCGCCGCGCACCGCGTCCAGGGCCGTGTCGGCGTACCCCAGGGTCGGGAAGAGGCGGCGCGCGTTCTCCATGCCCTTCGGGTCGTAGACGGTGACCTGGCCGCCCTGGAGGTGTATCTGACCGGCCACGTTCAGGGCGGGGGAGTCGCGGACGTCGTCCGAGTCCGGCTTGAAGGTCGCGCCGAGCACGGCGACCCGGCGGCCCAGGAAGGAGTTCCCGCCGAGGACCTCGCGCGTCATCTCCACCATCTGGCCGCGCCGCCGCATGTTGATCGAGTCGATCTCGCGCAGGAAGGTCAGCGCCTGGTCGACGCCCAGCTCGCCCGCCCGCGCCATGAACGCCCGGATGTCCTTGGGCAGACAGCCGCCGCCGAAGCCGACCCCGGCCCGCAGGAACTTGGCCCCGATCCGGTCGTCGTGGCCGATGGCCTCCGCCAGCTTGGCGACGTCGCCGCCCGCGGCCTCGCACACCTCCGCCATCGCGTTGATGAAGGAGATCTTGGTGGCGAGGAAGGAGTTCGCGGCCGTCTTCACGAGCTCGGCCGTCGGGAAGTCGGTCACCACGAACGGCGAACCCTGGCCGACCGGCACGGCGTACACCTCGCGGAGCGTCTTCTCGGCCCGCTCGCCGAAGTCCCGCACGCCGACCACGATCCGGTCGGGGCGCAGGGTGTCCTGCACGGCGAAGCCCTCCCGCAGGAACTCCGGGTTCCAGGCGAGGTCGACGCCCTCGGGCAGCAGGCCCGCGAGCCGCTCCGCCGAGCCGACGGGCACGGTCGACTTGCCCACCACCAGGGCGCCCTCGCGCACGACCGAGGCGAGGGAGGCGAAGGCGGCGTCGACGTAGCTCATGTCGCAGGCGTACTCGCCGTGCTTCTGCGGGGTGTTCACACAGACGAAGTGCACGTCGCCGAAGGCGCCGACCTCCTCCCAGGAGGTGGTGAACCGCAGCCGGCCGCTCGATCCCTCGATGCCGGCCACGTGCTTCGCGAGGAGGTCCTCAAGGCCGGGCTCGTACATCGGGACGCGCCCGGAGGACAGCAGCTCGATCTTCTCGGGGACCACGTCCAGGCCGAGCACCTCGAAGCCCAGTTCCGCCATGGCCGCGGCATGGGTGGCGCCGAGGTAGCCGGTGCCGATCACGGTGATCTTGAGGGCCATGCGGTACTCCAGTGACGTCGGGCGGAATGCCTGCCCGAGCATAGTCGTGCCCTGGCCCGGGGCCCGGGCCACGCCCTACCCTTTGGGTTACTTAACGGTAGTTAGCAAGCGTGGGAGTGAGTGAACGTGGCGGGTTCGACTGATTTCGACCTGTATCGGCCTTCCGAGGAGCACGACATGCTCCGGGAGTCGGTGCGTGCGCTGGCGGAGGCGAAGATCGCGCCGTTCGCGGCGGCGGTGGACGAGGAGGGCCGGTTCCCGCAGGAGGCGCTGGACGCGCTGGTCGCCAACGATCTGCACGCGGTGCACGTGCCCGAGGCGTACGGCGGTGCGGGGGCGGACGCGCTGGCGACGGTGATCGTGATCGAGGAGGTCGCGCGGGTGTGCGG
>NZ_JBHJUO010000041.1:0-29857 GCF_042268445.1 Streptomyces sp. NPDC056169
CCCCGATGCTCTGGGACCCGATCCGCTACTCCGAGACCTGCCCGTCCTCGGACGGGGCCTGCGCCATGGTCCTCACCGACCGCGAGGGCGCGGCCGCGCCGTGCCGCAGGTCGCGCAAGTTGATCGGCGGCAGGCCGGCCGTCTCCACGATCCGCTTGAACTCCTTGGACACGGTGTCGGGGTGCAGCCAGCTGCCGCCCTCCGTGGTGAAGACCTTGCCGGTGTCCGTCCACTTCTTCCCGGCCTTTAGGTGCTCGGCGCGCTCGGCGGCCTGGCGGGCGCGGTGCTCCTGCAGCACTGCCACGGTCTCCCGGTCGAGCATCACCGCCGACATGGAGGAGTCAGTTTTGGGGGCCGTCTCGATCGGCGTCCAGCCGTCCACCACGATCTCAGTCAGGACGTCAATGCGCGGCGGCTCGACGTCCAGGTGCACGTTCGCCCAGTCCGCGCCGACACCTTCACCGCGGCGTAGGCCATGGTGAGCGATCAAGTGATAGAAGGCGTACAGCCGATGGTCCTCAGCTTCGTCGAGGAACGCGCCCAGTTGCGCGGGACTCCACACCATCACAGGGCTGGGAACCACGGCGGTCTCACGCCACCGAGCGACGCGCTCGGCCGTCCACAGCAACCCCTTGGGTCGTGCGCTGGAGCCCAACTCGACGTGCGCGGCCGCGTTGAAGGTAATGAGCTGCTGGGCAATGGCCGCGTTCAGTGCCGTGCGCAGGGTGCGGCGGATGGCGTGCCTTGTGGCCGGGCCGTTGGTCTTCCGGTACGGCTTCATCTCGGCCAGCTTCGCGCGCTCAGCGGCCAGACGGTCGCGCTCCTTGGCCGGCGGCCGCCCGGGCCGGGACCACTTCGCCCGCTGCTCCTGCTCTCGGCGGGCCGCATTCTCAGCACGGACCGTGTCCGACTCGTCGGCGATGGCGTCGAACATCTCCTGGACGTGGCCGACGTTCAATCGGTCGAGGCGGTAGTGCCCAACCCGCGGCTTCAGGTGGACCTTGATGTGGGAGCGGTAGCCCGCGTTCGTCGTGGTGCGCGTCTTCTTCCCGGCCATCCACCGGTCGAGCCACTCCCCCACGGTGGCCTTACCGTCCAGCGGTACGCCCACGCCGAGGCGCCGCTGCACCTCAGAAATCTCTGGGATGGAAGCGCGGCGCGCTGCGATGTCGGCGAGCAGGTCGCCGACGCGCCGCTGTTCCTCCACGTCGTCTCCCGGTAGGGAGAGGATGGCTTGCAGGCGGGACAGGTCGCCTTGGGCCTCGGCCACGCTGCCGTAGCCGGTCCTGCGAAATGTGCGTCTCTTGCCCTCGGCGTCCGGCGGCAGCTCCTGACGGAGACCGACAGAGCCGTGGGCCCTCTTCTTCAGCTGTGGGCACGCGTTACCCAACAGCTTGCCGTCGCCCCCGCGGCACTCACATCGGCGGTAGACGCTCCCCGCGCGGCGCGCTGACGGCATGGCCTACTCCTTTCATTCGGGAGGCTCGGACGGCCCGGCGTCCAGACGCACCAGCCCCACCCCCACTACATGGTCCGCGACCTCGTTGAGCCGGTCGAGCATCGACTGGTCCATGCCTGCATTGGGGCGCACGGCGACCGCCAATCCGTGTTCGGTCCTGATCGGTACGAGCAGTTCACCGTCGGGCACGTCGTCCGAAAAGACATACCAGACCCGTGGACGCGCTGACGCCATGCAGTCCTCCCCCACCCATCGCTCATGCGTTCGAATGTGGTCGCATACCTGCACCTTATGGTCAGTAGATGCGGTACCCGCATGATCGCATCACAGGTCCCACAGGTCTACTGTCGGTTCACGCCTGCCACCCAGAGTGATGCAATGCGGAATGCATTCCTCATTCGGGGGAATGCGGGGGAGCCAAGGTGTCGATGAGCCGCAGGAGTCGCTCCCGCTGGTCTGTCGGCAGCTGGTCCAGCTTGCGCACGTAGGCCTTGGCCTCTGATGAGCCGCCGATGAGTGGGTCGACGCCGAAAAACTGGCTGCCGGCCGCGTCCTGGAGGGTCTCCACGGGCAGCTCGCAGGCCGCAGCGAGAGCGCGCAGCTCCTCATACTGGGGGGGCGTGATCGTCTCGCCCGTCTCCAGGCGGTAGATCCAGCCGCGCGTCACCCGAGTGCCCGTGGTCGCGTCAACCGCCTTGGCGGCGAAGGCGGACAGCCCCTCATTCAGCTCCGCGCGCCGCCGCCGGATCAGGTCGGCGAACTGTGTCCGCCGTTCAGGCGCTGGCGTGGTTCCAGCGGGAGACGTGTCGTTGGGGGCCATGGGGCTCATCCTGCCACTCCTGCGGTCAGAGGTATTCACGGGCCGTTCAGGGTCTGCACTGTCCAGAGAGACGTACGGGCAGGTCGCTTGGGCCGTTCATTCCATGCACTGGACGGATTGTTCAGCACATCGGCCGATCACGCCAGATCGCAGAGAGTCATTGACCAATTACATACCTGCGCCCGCGCACGTTCGATCGACTAGACAAAGCGTTCAGCGCATGGAATGCTCACGTCCATCGCCGTTCAGTGCGATGAACAGACCGTCCCGTGAGGTGAACGTGAGCGATACCCCCACCCCGCCCACCATGTACGCGGTCGTCAGTGGCGACCGACTCAAGACGTTCATGGAGCGCACCGGCACCGGTGAGGCAGTCACCAGCCGCGAACTCGCCGCCCTGGCCGGAGTGGCGCACGGCACGATCGGCGCCCTCATGTCCGGCACCCAGCGCCTGGTCCCCGAAGACAAGGCCAAGGCGATAACCCGCGCCATCGGCATCGACCTCTTGGTCCTCTTCATCCCGATGGAGCGCGCAGGCCGCACCTTCATCCCGGCCCAGCCGCAGAAGGAGGCCGTGTGAGCGTCAAGAAGGTTGAGCCACTGACCCCGGAGCAGGTCCTGGACCTGCCCGCGATGCCCCCGGTCAAGGCCGCGTTCGCCGCCCTGAACATCAGCGAAGGCAACGGCTACCAGCTGATCCGCCAGGGCGCATTCCCCATCGAGGTGCTCGAGTTCGGCCGCGCCAAGCGCGTGCGGAAGGCCGACCTGGTCGGCTTCCTCGGCCTCTCCCTGCTCGCTACTGCCGGGGTCCAGTCGGCAGCAGCCGCTCACAGCGACGGCGCCACCGGGGTCCAGCCGGTGACGCCGTCCGAGCAGCCCGCCCTCACCAGCAAGTAGAGAAACGGAGCAGCCCATGCAGCAGCTTCCCGCATTCAAGGCTGCGCGCGCCATCGCAGCCGCCCAGGCCGCCGCCGACGCCACCGACCCCGCCCTGGCCGAGTGCCTCGGCGCCATCGGTGAACTGGTCGAACGCACCGGCGACCCGGAGGCCGTCTACGCCTGGATCCACCGTGTCTTCAGCCGCGAGGACCTGCGGATGGTCGCCGCGCAGCACGGCATCACCGTGCACGAGACCCGCGTGCCGGCGGAAGAGCAGCCGGCCGAGACGATCGTCATCTGGACCGCTACCGGCGGCCTGGCTATCGCTCCGCAGGGACAGCACCCCGCCGACACCCTCACCCAGCTGCGCGCCGCCATCGCCGAGCTCTACGAAGGGCAGCGCCTGACCGCCGAGTCCCAGGCCGCCGCCGCCCAGGCGGCGCGTTGAGCAGCACCGCCGCGCGCACCCGGGACACCCCGGACCGTGCGGCCGCACCCCAGCACGTCCACGGCGCCCTGTTCGTGGACATGGACAACTTCCGCGCCCGCTACGAGTGCACCCGCCCCGGCTGCCCGCAGCCGAAGGAAGGCCCCGTCTGCGCGAACGACCGCCTGGAGGGCAACGACGGCCTCCCGGTCCGCCGCGGCGCCCTCGGTGTCGCGCACTTCATCGCCGGCATCAAGACACACCACCTGAACACGTACCACGGGGGCACCCCTTGACCGACTCACAGACCGCCGATCTCCGGGCCGCCGCCCGCGAGTTGCACGACGCTGGCCTGTGCGTCCTCCCCATCAAGGCGGACGGCAGCAAGCGGCCGGCCGTGTCGTGGATGCAGTACAAGGTGAACCGCAGCACCCCCGCCGAACACGATGCCTGGTTCGACGGCGACCGACCGCGAGGCATCGCCGTGGTCTACGGAGCCGTATCCGGTGCTGTCGAGCTGATCGAGTTCGAGGGCCTCGCCATCCGCGAGGGCCTGCTGAACGACGTCACCGAGATCATGGAGGCCTCCGGCCTCGGCGAGCCCTGGACCGCGATCCTGAACGGCTGGGTGACCGAGTCGCCCAGCGGCGGCCGCCATTACCGCGTCCGCCTCGACGGCGCCGCCGTACCGCCGAACCGCAAGCTGGCCTCCCGACTCGCCGAGGAACACGAGTGGGACGACAACGAGCGTCAGCGGGTCGCTGAGAAGCCCAACACGAAGATTGTCCGCGTCCTCATCGAGACGCGCGGTGAAGGCGGTTACGGCCTGGTCGAGCCGTCCGGCCCCGCCGTCCACGCCTCCGGCCGTCCCTACGTCCGCGTGGCAGGCTCGCCGGCCACGATCCCCGTCCTCGACGCAGACACCATGGGCGCCATCCGGGACATCTGCCGGATGGTCGACCAGATGCCCGTGCCCGAGGCGCCGAAGACGGCCCCCAAGGCGGCGGAGCCGCTGCCCGGCGGAGGCCTGCGGCCCGGCGAGGACTACGAGGCCCGCGCGGACTGGGGCGAGATCCTGCGCGGCACGTTCCGGCCCATCATCACGCGCGGCAACACCACCTACTGGGGCTGGGCCGACGGCGTCGGCAGCGTCAAGGCCACCACTGGCCGCGACCCGGAGAAAGACCGCCTGTGGGTGTTCGCCACCGGCTCGGAGTTCCAGGCCGACACGCCTTACAGCAAGTTCGGCGCCTACACGCTGCTGGAGCACGGCGGCAACTTCAAGGCCGCGGCCGCCGAGCTGCGTCGCCAGGGGTACGGCACCGAGCCGCCCCGCCGGCGCCTGTCCTCCGTGCCCGCGCAGTCGCAGCACTTCGCCGACGGGTCCTCGGCGCTCGACCACGCCCCCGACCCCCAAGAGGGCGGATTCGAGGGCGGCCCCCACCTGCGCTCTGTGTCGTCCCGTCCCGAGCTGGACATCACGAACGAGGCCGACGGCATTGACGGCGTCCTGGCACTCATGGCCGACGGCCGTCTGCCCGACCTGTACAAGCGGTCCGGCGGGCCGTGCTGGGTGTACCGCGACGACAACGACGACCCGGTGGTACAGCAGCTGGGCACCGACAACCTGCGCGCCTACCTCGCCGACCACCTCACCAGCTACACCCTGAAGCGAAACCCGGTCACCGAGCAGCTGGAGGAAGAGCGCGAGCTGCTCATGCCCAAGAGCTGCTCCACGATCCTCGGCCGGAAGGACTGGCCCCTGCCCGTCCTCCGGGGCGTTGTTACCTCGCCGGTCATCCGCCCCGACGGCACGCTGCTCGACTCCCTCGGCTACGACCGGGCGACCGGCCTGTACCTGGAGCCCCGGGTGCCGCTGCGCCGCCTCGCCCCCCAGGTGACGCGGGACAGCCTCGACAGGGCCAAAAGCATCGTCCTCGACCAGGTGCTGAAGGACTTCCCCTGGGTCGCGGCCAGCGACCGCGCGCACTACCTGGGCGCGCTGCTGACGCCGATCTTGCGGCCCTACTTCCACGGGCCGACACCGATGTTCGTGCTCACCGCGACGGCCGCCGGGTCCGGCAAGAGCCTGCTGAAGGACATCTTCCGGCACTGCTACGGCATCGCGGACACGGCCTGGCCCGAGAACGACACCGAGTTGCGGAAGAGCATCACCACGCAGCTGTACGGCACCGGGCAGCCCGTCGTCGTCCTCGACAACCTGCCGAACGGCTGCATCATCAAGTCGCCCGTCCTGTCCGCCCTGCTGACCTCCGAGGTCTGGGGTGACCGGGTCCTGGGCGCCACGTCCAAGGTGACCATGCCGAACGATCGCCTCTGGATCGTCACCGGCAACGCCCTCCGCACCGGCGGGGACAACGGCCGTCGCGTCCTCTGGGTTCGCCTGGACCCCGACTGCCCCGACCCTGACCAGCGCGACAACTTCACCGTCGGCGACCTCCGGCCCTGGCTGCGCCACAACGCTTCCACCTTGGTCGCCGCCCTCGTCACCCTCGTCCGGGCCTGGGTCGCCGCGGGGACGCCCCAGGTCCGCGTCCGCAAAGGCGACTACAGCGAGTGGGCCAGCACCATGGCCGGCCTGCTCGACTTCCTCGGCGTCGAGGGCTGGATGGCCGACCGCAACGAGGCGCGCGACCAGGACGACGAACTGCAGGAGTGGGCGCTCTTCCTGGAGATGTGGCGGCAGAGCTACGGCAGCGAGCCTCTGACCACGGGGGCTGTCATCAAGGGACTGCCCACCCACGTGCCGCGCAAGGGCGACGAGCCGCCGAGCGCGAACCAGTTGGGCATCTGGCTGAAGGCCCGTGCTGGCCGCTACTTCGGCACCCACAAGGTCGTGATGGTCGTCGACAGCCACAGGAAGCAGAACCTGTGGCGCGTCGAGGTCCACGCCGACCGCGGCACCGGCGGGCACGAGTCGTGACCGGCCGTCCTGCGGGGAGTGCGGGGACTTCGCGGGGACCTGTGCGGGGACTTCGCCAGGTCCCCGCATGCGGGGCGACCTGCATGGATGCGGGGATGCGGGGACTTGCGGGGACTCGGCCCGCTCCCCTGTATAGCGCGCGCGTCTCGCATGCATCGCGCATCACATGTGCCGCACGTCGTCGCACGACAGTTCTGAGGGCCTCCGGCATCAAGGGATTTCCCAACTCCCCGCAAGTCCCCGCGTCCCCGCAAAACCGCTGATCAGCGCCACCGCAGGACCGTGCGGGAGTCCCCGCAGGACTCCCGCCAAGTCCCCGCACTCCCCGCAACAGCCCAGCAACCGAACCGAGGTGAACCGTGAGCACCGCCACCGCTACCGCCGTACCGCAGACCTTCACACCCCGGCCCTACCAGGTCGACGCCATCGAGGCCCTGCGCAAGGGCTGGGCCGCCGGCACCAACCGGCTCGCCGTCGTCCTCCCGACCGGCGCCGGAAAGACCGTCGTCTTCTCCCACCTGGCACACCAGATGCTCGACACCCTCAACGGCGGCCGCGTCCTCGTGATCGCGCACCGCGAGGAGCTGATCGAGCAGGCCGCGGCCAAGCTGCTGGCCGTCGACCCGATGCTGCGGGTCGGCATCGTCAAGGCGCAGCGCGACGACCACGCGGACGCCGATGTAATCGTGGCGAGCGTCCAGACCCTGGCCGTGGCCAAGCGTCGCGAGGCCATCCGCGACATCGGCCTGGTCATCGTGGACGAGTGCCACCACGCCGCGGCCCGCACCTACATGGAGGTACTCGAACACTTCGGCGCCTGGCGCGGGGTTCCCGTCGCCGGGTTCACCGCCACGATGACCCGCACCGACGGCGGCCTGGCCGAGGTCTGGGAAGACGTCGTCTTCCGTCTCGACATCCTCGACATGATCGGCGACGGATACCTGTGCGACGTCCGCGGCAAGCGCATCACGGTCGACAGCCTGGACCTGGACAAGGTCCGGACCCGTGGCGGCGACCTGGTCGACGGGCAGCTGGGTAAGGCGCTGGAGGACTCGGGCGCGCTGGACGCCATCGCCAAGGCCTACGTCGACCACGCCGGGGACCGCCCGGGCGTCGTCTTCACGCCGACCGTCGCGACCGCCCAGGCCGCCGCTGCCGCGCTGGAGGCCGCCGGCATCACGGCGGCCCCGGTGTGGGGTGGCATGAGCCGGGACGACCGGCGCGCGACGCTCGCCCGGTACAGCGCCGGGGACGTGCAGGTGCTCACCAACTGCATGGTCTTGACGGAAGGTTTCGACGCCCCGCACACGTCCTGCGCCGTCATCGCCCGCCCCACCAAGAGCCCGGGTCTCTACGTCCAGATGGCCGGCCGCGCCCTGCGCCCGGCACCCGGGAAACGGGATGCCCTGCTGCTCGACGTCATGGGCGCCTCGACCCGCCACAAGCTCGCGTCGATGGTCGACCTGACCGAGCGTGAGATCGGCCAGGCCGAGGAGGGCAAGACGCTCCGCCAGGTCGCCAAGGAGGCCGCGGCCGCCGAGAAGCGCAGGGTCCTGACCGCGCGGGTCGAGGCCGAAGAGTTCAACCTGTTCGGCTCGTCCGCGATCCGCTGGCTGCGCACCCCCGAGGGCACGTGGTTCATCCGCCTGACCGGCGCCATGTTCCTCTTCCTCCAGCGCGACCCCGGCACCCGGCTGTACCGAATGCGCCGCTGGACGGAAGGCACCGGGGTGCAGCCCCCCAAGGACGACACGGCCCGCCCGCTGCCGGAGGCGCTGGCCTGGCTGGAGCAGCAGGCCAAGGTCCTCGCCCCGCACGCGTTCGTCGCACGCCAGGCCCAGTGGCGGTCCGGGAAGCCGACCTCGAAGCAGATGGGCCTCTGCCGGCGCATCGGCATCGACGTGCCGCGCGGCAGCACCGCAGGCGACGTTGCCGACCTCATCGACCAGGACCGCGTCGGCCGCGTCCTCGGCCAGCTCATCCTTCCCGCCGCCGCATAGCGGTCCGGGCCTGTCGCTATCAGGCCCGGACCTCCCCCATCACACCACGGAGGAACGCATGACGAACCGGCAGATCACCCTTGACGCCCCCCGCCGGATCCAGCGCCGCCGCGCCAAGGGGTGGCGCGCACCCGCTGACGCGGTCTACGTCGGCCGCGGCAGCCGCTGGGGCAACGCCTACCCGCTCAACTCCACCCAGGTTCGTATGCCCGCGCTCGACGGCAGCGAGTGGGAGCACGAAGGGCGCCTCGGCAAGGCGTCGGGGCAGCGGCACGCCTTCGTCCACCCCGACGGCGCCGTGACCTGGCACCTGGTGCAGGACGCCACCCCGAAGCAGGTGATCGAGCTGTACCGCCGCTGGCTCGCGGAGCGGCCGGAGCTGGTCGACGTGATGCGGCGGGATCTGGCTGGCCGGGACCTCATGTGCTGGTGCCCGCCCGGCCGACCGTGTCACGCCGACGTCCTGCTGGAGCTCGCTAACAAGTGACCATCGCCGCCCTACACCGCCTGCTTGACGAGATCGACACCCAGGGCGGCCCCGAAGCCGCCCGCCAGAACCGCCTCCACCTCCCCGAGGCCCAGAAGGGACCCGCACCCATGGCCCAGCCCGTACCGCAGCTCTCCTCCATCCCGGACCTGCCCCTCAAGGCACGCGCCGCCGGCGAACCGCAGCCGCTCCCCGTCGGTCAGCTCCTCAAGTGGGGCGACGAACACCCCGACCCCCAGGTCCAGGACCAGGCTGCCCGCGCCCGCGCTGTCCTCGCAGGCCTCCGCAAGCGGTACGCCACCGACCAGGAGCTGACCGCCATCACGACCGAGGCCGAGCAGTTGGAGAAGCGTCTCGTCGAACTCCGTTCGCGTGAGGCCGAGCTGGCGCCGCCGAAGAAGAAGCCGACCAAGCGGAAGCCCGTCGACTACCCCGCGGCCGAAGTCCGCGCCTGGGCCGCAGCGAACGGTGTCGACTGCCCGCCGGTCGGGCGCGTCCCGAAGACCGTCGTCGAGGCCTGGCGCGCCTCCCTGCCGCATTCCGGATGACCACGCCTAACGGCCGCCCCTGCGGGATTCAGGGGCGGCCTCCCGCCCATCACACCACGGAGGAACACAGACCATGACCACCCAGCCCCGTCTCTTTCGTCTCCAACGCGACCACGACGTGAGCGGCGTCTCCGGCACCGGCCACATCGCCGACGGCGTCCTGTGGCCCGATGGGACCGTAACCCTGCGCTGGATAGGCGACCGCCCGTCAACCGTCCACTGGGACCGCCTGAGCGACGCGGTGGCCATCCACGGGCACAACGGCGCGACGCGGATCGTGTGGGCCGACGAGCAGCCGCCAGCCGAGCTGCCGAAGCCCGGCGAGCCGATCGTGCAGGCCTCCAAGTACAGCGTGAACTGCCTGCCCGAGGACGGCATCGACTCCCACGTCTTCGAGATCACCGTCGAATACCGCGGCCATGGCCGGTGGGCCGTCAAGCGGCACTCCCAGTGCCTCGGCTCCGACGGCACTTGGGAGTACGAGATGCGCCCCTCCGAGCGCGAGGACGAGTGGCTGGACGCTCACCGCTTCGACCTCGACACCGCGCTGAAGCTCGCCAGGGATCAGGCGCCCCTCGTCACCGTGAACGGCTTCACCGTCGACGATGCGCTCAAGCGGCTGACCGAGAGGGCTGTCCGGTGAGCCCGCAGCGTCGTCCCACCGCCCGCGAGGTCCTCACCCCTCGGTCGGAGCATCTCCTCGCCACCGTGTACGCGGGGCAGGTGCGGGCGGTGGTCATCGAGCGGGCACTGAAGCGGATGGCCGAAGCCGACGCCAGAGCGCGCCGCGGACAGATGCCCGACAGCAACCTCACTGAGGCCCAGCAGAACGGAGCCCAGCCGTGACCCTCCCCGACCGCGCCCTGCGATGGCTGTACCTGGCCGCCGCCGCCCTCGCCGGCCACTGCTCCGTCACCAGCGCCCGCGCAGACGCCTGGTGGTACGCCATCGGCCTGTTCGGTGTCTCCCTGCTGCTGGCCGTCGCCGCGGGCCGAGAGTACGTCGCCGCCAACGAGCGCCGCGCGGCCGCGGTGCGCGCCGAGCGGGCCGCCCGCCCCTGCGGCCTCCGGCCCATCACGGGCGAGGTGGTCGACGCGGCCCTGGCTGCCGCCTGCTGCGAGCGCTGGTGGACATCCGCCGGCGCCGCCCATGACCACACCTGCAAGAACTACGAGCACCAGCGGAGGACGGCATGAAGCGCCACACCGCCAGCACCACCACCGACGACGCCCTGGACGAGTTGTACGCGAACGCCTCCAAGGGCTGGCGCCGCGGCGACATTTGGAAGGCCAAGGCGAAGGAGATCGAGGTCGACCGCGACCGCCTCGCCGAGGAGCTGGAGCAGGCGCAGGCCACCATCGAGCGCGTCCGCGCGGCCGTCGCCCCGTACGACTGGACGCACGCGCAGGTCCCCGCCGCGCGGGTGCGCGACGCCCTCGCAGAGCCCAAGGAGAGCACCACCCCGTGAACACCTGCGAGCTGTGCGACCGCGCGGCCAGCGGCTACCTGTGCACCCGGCACCGGGAGCAGCTGGCCGCGGGGCTGCAAGAACTACCCGCCCTGTACGCCGAGGTCGGCGAGTGCCTGGTGCCTCGCCGGTCCGGCTGGGGCGAGATCGTCGCCACGAAGAGCGCGGCCGGCCCGCGCTCGCCGGTCAATGAGGACGTGATCGACACGATCACCTGGATCCGCGCGGCCGAGACGATGCGCCTGTGGCGGGTGGACGTGCGGCGCGTGCGCTGGCCCCACCGGGGGGCACCGCCGCCTGGAAGCCTCGCCGCGGACTGCCGATGGCTGGCGCAGGAACTCGACTGGATCGTGGCGCAGTACCCGGCGGCCGGCGACCTCGCCCGCGAGGTGAGGGAGCTGGAGCTCCAGGCCCGGAGCATCGTCGGCGACCCGCTGCCGAGGCCCCAGCGGATCGGCACGTGTGTGGCAGTGACGGACGACCAGGGCACGGTGTGCGGGGCGGTGATCTCCCGCCTGCCAGGCGAGACGACGCTGATATGCCGCTGGTGCGGGACCGCCTACGGGCCTGAGCGCTACCTGGTGCTGCAGGCCTTCCAGCCTGCTGATTCGCCGTGATGCGCACCGGATGCGTTCCATTGGCTGTACAAAGCGTTCAGGCTATGGAACGCTAGAGCACGCAAGAAAGGCCGGGCAGCAGCTCGGGGAGTGGTGTCCCCGGCGCGCGCACCGCCCGGCCTTTCACCGAACTACCTGATACGAGCAGGAGTCGGCATGACCGATCTTTCCCCGCGCCCCAGTGCGCGCGCAAGCTCCCCGCAGGAGCGCGTCGCCAAGCTGCACCAGCTCGCCGACGCGGACTACGCCAGCACGGCCCACCTCCGGCGCCAGAACCCCACCTGGCCCCTCACCGGTGGCGCCGCGCGCCCCGTCCACGACGAGCCGCACGTGCCCAGCGACCTGGACGTCGCCATCGGCGTCGCCCAGCAGCTGCTCGGCAGCGACAGCGTCCTCTCCCTCCGCGAATCCCTGCGCCTGCTGCTGCGCGCCCTCGGCGCCGAGCCGCAGACCGAGGAGGAGCGGGCACGCCACTTCGTCGAGCGGCATTTCCCCCAGATCGCCGCGTTCCTCAACAGCGAGCAGGGTGAGCGCCAGTGAGCACCGAGCCCACCTCCGCCGAGGTCCGCGACCTGCGCGCGCTCCTCACTACCGTCCTCGACGCGATCACCCTCCCCCACGACGACCCCGCCTACGACCGACGGATCCTTGAGCGCGCCAGCTGGGCCCGCACCGTGCGCGAGGCCCTCGACGAGGACCCCGCGGACCTTGCCTGGAACGTCAGCTTCCTGCGGGCCAGGCTCGACGCCGAGGAGAAGAAGGCGGCCGAGCGCAAGGACGGTGGCCAGTGAGCACCCGTTCCCTCACCCGCTGGCAGATGGGCGTCCTTGGGGCCGCTGCCGCGCTGATGCTCGCCGTCGGCGCGGCCGGCGCCTCGGGCACCTACACCAACGTCGTCTCCGAGTTCCACCGGCAGGCCACCGCGGCCGGCGTCGTCGCCGCTGGCGAGGGCCTCACCCTCGTCCTTGCGCTGATCATGCTTGGGCGGACCATGCTCGGCCAGTCGTCCCCCGCGGTCGTCCGGCTCGGCATGTGGCTCGCCCCCGTCTCCGCTTCCTGCATCGGCGTCACCATCGCGAGCAGTCCTCGCGATGCCGCCGTCTATGCCGTGACCCCGCTCGCCATGTCCGGCGCGGCCGAAGGCCTCGGGTTCATCGCTCGGAGCGTCGTCGTCTACACCACCGGCGTGGACGCCGAGGCGCAGCGGCGGAACGCGGATGCCGTGCAGCAGCTCGCCTATCACCAGGCGGTTGCCGCCCGGCACCCGGACGAGAAGCAGCGCGCCAAGGCCCTGCGTAAGAGCTGGGATCTCGCTGAGAAGGTCGGTGTCGGCGACCAGGTCCTCGGCGCCGCTCTCGTCGAGGTGCAGCGCGGCCGCATCACCGAAGGCGCCGATGAAGCGCTCGCCGGCATGTTCAGCGCGGCCGCCCCGGCCGCCGTCGAGCAAGCGCCCACGAAGCCCGGCCTGCCGTCGGCCACCGAAGCGGTCCGTACTCACCTCGCTGGGATGGACCCGGTGGATGCGATCCGCCTCGCGGCTGATGCGCGACCTGATGCGCCGCCCGCCGAGCTGTCATCCGTGCTTGCCTACTACGGGTTCTCCATCGACCCGGCCGCGGTCGCCCTGGTCCTCGGCCAGCGGCCCCCGGAGTACGAGGTGCAGCGCAGCGATACGCCCGCGCATCAGCAGGTCAGCGCCCTGCCGCCCGTGAACCTCCAGGGCGCCGTCGAGGAAGCCGCATCAGCCCTCGGACCGGACGCCAAGGCGAAGGACATCGTCGAGCACATCGCCCGGCACCGGCGCCTGGTCGTCGACGAACCCTACGTGCGCACCGCCCTGTCCCGGGCCGCGAAGAAGCCCCCGGCACCGGTGAAGCGCGACGAGGGGAACGGGGGATACGTGTGATGCGCTGGTCCCTGATCATCCTCGCGCTCGCCCTGGTTCTCACCTTCCCCAACCTGCTCGGTCTCGTCGGGGTCCTGGTGACGGAGCCGATTGTGGTGGCGTTCGGTCTCGGCGTCGCGGCGGCCATCTGGCCGCGGCACCGGGCCGTCGCCCGGATCCGCGGGAGGCGTCGATGAGCAACGACGCCCTGCACAAGGCCCTCGCCGCCGCGAACGAGGCCTCTATCGACTCCCAGCAGCTGGAGCTGGTCAAGGCCGTGCTCACCGCACAGGCCATCAGCCAGGCCATACAGCCCCACACCTGCCAGCACGACCACCAGCAGCCCACGCCATTCGATGCCCGCAAGTGGTGGACCATCGGCGGCCTCGCCTGTGCTGGCGCCTGCGTCGCCTGCGTCCTGGCCCTCGCGTTCGCCATGGCGTTCATCGCCATCGCCATCGCCGCGGCCTGCGCCACCGGCTGCTTCCTCATCCTGCGCGCCCTGTGGCGCGACTACCTCGCCGGCCGCTGACCGGCCGCCACGTCCTGGAGGACACCCCAATGGCGAACACCAAGGCCGCGCCCAGCGGCGCCAACGGATCGCAGGCCAAGGGCACCAAGAACTTCGGTACCTTCGCCCCCGGCTTTACCGTCAACGTCAACGCCAGCAAGAGCACCACCAACGGCGCTCCGGCCCGGCAGGGCGGCGGGCAGCCCAGCGCGCAGAACCTGCTGCCCGCCCCGGAGTTCACCTCTCCGGCCGAGGTCAGGAACTACTGCAACAGCCTTCGGGCTGCCGCCGTGACCCTGTCCATCGAGGTCGCCATGGGCGCCGAGATCCTCAAGGGCGTACTGGCCGCCGTTCCCGACCCGCAGGGCCGCGCGTTCGGCTCCCGCATCCGCGCCCAGAAGGTCGCCCGCAAGCTCAACAAGGCCGCCGACGCCCTCCGGGATGCGGCGAAGAACGCCGCCGCCGCGTACTCCACGTTCCAGCAGGAGTACGAGGAGGAGATCAACCGCGTCCGGCACCGCGCCCGGCGCCCGCAGCAGCCCGTCATCAACTGGTCCCAGCAGTAAGGAGGCACGGCGATGGCCGAGAAGAACACCGACCAGCAGCATGAGGCGCAGCTGCGAGGCGCCTCCGACGCCGGGGGCGTGGGCAAGTACCTGCTGCACCGGGCCAAGCCGCACCTGCCGCCCTGGCTGGGCGTTGCGGGCGTGGGCGTGGCCGGCGCCCTCGGGCACTGGCGATGGGGCGACAGCGCATGGGCCGGTGCTGGCCTCACCCTCGCCTCGGTGGCGCTGACCGGCGCCACCTGGTGGGCGGGTAGGTCGACCAGCGCGCAGCGGCGCCTCCACTCGGCCATCACCGTGGCCGCAGGAACCGCCTGGGTCACCGCGGCCTGCATCTCTGGGCCGACCGCAGGGCCGATCGATGACCTGTACCTGATGGGCGGCCCCGTCATGGCGCTGACCTGGAACGTTCGCATGATCATGCGTCGCAACCCGGATGCTGTCGGGGAGAGCAGCGACAAGGGCCTGCTGGAGAAGGTGGGCTTGGCTCGCACGCAGATCGGAAACGTCAAGGTCGAGCCCAACAAGGTCACCGTGCCCTACGCGCTGCCGGCAGGAGAGGGCACCCACGAGGACGTCTCCAAGGCCCTGCCGCGCATCGCCTCTGCCCTCGACGTCCCGACCAGCGCCGTGCGCAACCGGCCTGACCCCGACTCGGCCCGGCGTGGCACGTTCACCGTGGTGCCCATGGACATGCTGAAGGAGGTCATCTGGTGGCCCGGCCCGTCCTCCCCCGGCGGATCGATCGCTGAGCCGCTGGTCATCGGCGTCTACGACGACGGCCGCCCCCTCGTCCTCACCCTGCCCCAGGCCATCCACCTGCTCATCATGGGCGTGACCGGTGCAGGGAAGACCGAGGGCGCCATGGACGTGCTGTGCGAGGCCCTGACCCGCCGCGACGTCGCCGTCTGGCTGTCCGACCCCAAGCGCGGCCAGGACCTCGGCGAAGCCTTCCCGGCCTGCGACTGGGTAGTGGACACCGGCGACGGCGCAGAAATCATGATCGAGGCCCTCAAGGCCGCCATTCCCGCACGTCAGAAGTGGCTGGGTGACCACGCGTACCGGTCATGGGAGCCTGCGGCCGCCGAGGTCCAGACCGACCCGGCGCACTCCTGCCGCAAGGGCGCGGCCTGCCAGTGCCCCGGTATGCCCTACCTGCTCGCCTGGTTCGAGGAAGCCGCGAACACCCTGCGCGCGACCGACGACGACGTGTTCACCGGCATCGCGCAGGAAGCCCGGAGCGCTGGCGCCAGCCTGGTCATCTCCATGCAGCGCGCCTCCGGCTACCAGATCAGCACCGACACCCGGGCGAGCCTGCCCGCCGCCCTCTGCTTCGGCGTGGACGAGCGGGACGCCGGATTCGCCCTGCCCTCCGAGGTCCTCGACGCCGGCGCCAACCCTGGAGCCTGGGGCAACAAGCGGCCCGGCTACTGCTACCTCTGCTCCGCGGGCGTCGAGGCCGACCTGTGGTCGACCCCGTCCCGGACGTTTCGCAACGACCCGGTGTCCCTGGAGTGGGTGGCCCGCGCGTTCGAGCCGATCCGCATGGGCATCGACCCTGTGACCGCAACCGCGGCCGCCGGTGTCGCTGGCAAGCTGTACACCGACCGTGCGGCTACAGCCAACGACGAGCAGGCGGCCCCGGCCGCCGAGGAAGGGGAGCCCATGACCGGCCCCCTGGTGGACCCGGAAGACATGGACATCGACCCCGAGGCCGAGTTGCCCGAAGCGCAGGATGGCGACGACATCCCTCTGTTCGGGCAGGGGGCCGGCCGTAAGCCCGGCCCTGCGGAAGGTCGGCGCCTGTTCGCTCAGGCCCTGGCGGAGTTCGAGCAGAAGGGACAGATGGTCGTAGGCCCCAAGGACTTCATGGACTGGTGCGAGGCCAACGACCTCTCCCGCCCTTGGGTGTCCGCGCGGCTCAAGGAGGCCGCCCTGGACGGGCGCCTGGAGGCCACCAGCCAGACCGGCCGCTGGCGCATCGTGCCCGCCCTGACACCCGCGTGACACCTGACACCGTCACGGCCGCCTGACACCGCGCCCACCTAGGGAAATGGGTGTCAGACGGCCCCCTGACACCGGCCCCTGACATCACCAGTCAGGGGCCGTTCTGCTGCCGCATCATGGAGGCATGGAGTCGCAGATCATCCGCCCTGGCTACCTCACCGCCCACCAGACCGCGCGCGTGCTCGGCATCGGTCTGGGCGGCGTGCGGCTGCTCGTGCACCGCGGCCAGCTGCACCACGTCGGCGGCAGCCCCCGACAGCGCTGGTTCGCCGTGGACGAGGTCACCGCCCTGGCCGCCAAGCGGGCCAGCAAGGCCGCCGCTTGACCGCAGGTCAGCCGCGTGTAACGATCTCGGTGAACAACTGTGCCCTCAACCGGCACCACAGACGCACGACGAAGCCCCGACCGCACAGGCATCCGGTCGGGGCTTCGTCGTGTCCGGGCCGTGCCTCAGTCTCGATCCCCACGGCGCCACGGCCGGCCACTACCGCCCGGCCGCACCGTCACATCCGGCGCCTGGCCCGACCGCCGCGCCCTGGTCGTCCCCGCGACCGCGCCCACAATCAGGCACGCCGCAGGCAGCAGCAACAGCCACCAGCCCTTGATGACGGCCGCGAACACGAGCAGCAGCCCGACCGCGAACACCCCAAGCGCCCAGTCCGAACGTCCACCAGCCACGGCAACCCCCTCCAGTCGTAGGCCGTCACCGTAGGACAGGAGCGACCGATGCCCAAGTCCCTGCGCTGGCGGGTCTGCTCGGCGCCCGGCTGCCCCGAGTACACCCAGCACGGCAAGTGCGACGACCACCGCCGGCAGGCAGAACAGCGGCGCGGCAGCGCCCGGCAGCGCGGCTACGACCGCGACCACGAACGCCGCTTCCGCCGCCCCGTCCTCGAACGCGACCCGCTGTGCGTGTGCACCGACACCGCACACGGACACGGACAGTCGTGCGGGCAACCGTCCCGGCATGCCGACCACCACCCCACCGACCGGCGCGCCCTCGTCGCCGCCGGCCTGGACCCCAACGACCCGAAGCACGGCCGCGGACTCTGCGGCCCTTGCCACAGCAGCCACACCGCAGCCGAGCAACCCGGAGGATGGCACGCATGAGCGGCACCGAGCGCACTGGCCAGGACGCCCAGCCCGACGGCCACCTACACCTCGGCGACCTCGGCCAGAGCAGCGCCGACGCTACGGCCACAGCCACGGCCCGGCTACGCCGCGCCTCCAGCCCCGGCCAACTGCCTTCGCGATTCGAGCATCAGCCTGCGGTCACGTCTGCTGCTCCTGCTCCTGCTTCGTCTCCTGCTCCTGAGCCTGATGCTGTTGTGGTCAGGCTGCTCCGCCACGATGAGGTCATGGAGCACCGCGAGGCGCTCGCCCAGTGGCTCCAGGGCAACGGCATCGACCCCAAGGCGGTCGCCCTGGACTGGCTCAGCATCGAGCGGGCCGGCGACAAGCAGCTCATCCGCTACCTGACCCACCGGGTCAACGAGGATGGCCGGCGGCTGGTCGACCCGCGCCACCCCAACGAGGCCTGGAAGGACGAACGGGTGACCCCGCTCCTGGTCAATCTGGACATTCCGGCAGGCGGCGACTGTCACGCAAAGTGACCCCGACCCCCTGACGACCCCGGGGGGTTACCCCCAAACAAGATCATCTCAGGACCGCCGGGGAGGTAACTCGCGCTGTGTACGGGTCTCCGACCCTCAAACGATCATGGTGAACGTGACACCGAGTAACCGCCGGGACCGCAACGGCCCGGCCCGATGCCGCAACGGCACACCGAGGTGATCCCCCATGGCAGGCACCGGCCCCCTCCCCAAGGACCCGTCCCAGCGACGCCGGCGCAACGCCGACGCCGTACCCGGAACGTTGCTCCCCGCAGGCGGACCCGCAGGCCCGACCCCCGCCCTTCCGGGCGGCCACGACTACGACACCCGCACCCTGTCCTGGTACGAGACATGGCGGACCAGCCCACAGGCCTCGACGTTCCTGGCGACGGACTGGGGGCGGCTGCACATGCTCGCCCAGCTCGTCGAGCAGTACTGGCAGGAGCCGAAGAAGGAGCTGCTGTCCGAGATCCGGCTGAACGAGGCCGCGCTGGGCGGCACGGCTGCGGACCGCATCCGGCTGCGCTGGACGGTCGCTGACCCGGACGATGGCGCCGACCGCCCCGCCCGGCCCCGGAGCAGGGCCGCAGCCTCCCGCCGCGACCGTGTGCTTCGAGTCGTCGATGACCAGACCGAAGGCTGACCCGGACCGCTTCGTCTCCCTCGGCTTCACCGCTATCGACTGGATCGAGACGTACCTGTGCCACGGGCCCGGCGACGTCCAGGGCCAGCCGCTCGTCATCGACGACGAGATGGCCGCGTTCATCGTCAAGGCCTACCAACTGGACTCTGCGACCGGCCGCCGCAAGGTCAACAGGGCGTTCCTGTCGCGGCCGAAGGGTCGGGCCAAGAGTGAGCTGGCGGGCGCCCTGGTGTGCTTCGAGGCCCTGGGCCCCTGCCGCTTCGACGGCTGGGACGCGGACGGCGAGCCGGTTGGCCGGCCGCAGACGTACCCGTACATCCGGTGCCTGGCGACCGAGGAGAACCAGTCCGGCAACACCTACGACAACGTCACGGCGATGCTCGAGCACCTCCTTGAGCACTTCGGCGACGAGTTCCCCGGTATCGACCTGGGCCGCAGCGCGCAGACGTCCAGTCGGATCTACATCGAGGGCGGCGGGGAGATCGTCCCGTCGACGTCGTCCGGCGCTGCGAAGGACGGCGGCAAGGAGACGTTCGCAGTCTTCGACGAGACGCACCTGTACGTGCTGCCCGAACTTCGGGCGATGCACAAGACGGTACGCCGCAACCTCGTGAAGCGGCGGGCCGCCGAACCGTGGTCGCTGGAGACGTCGACGATGTACGCGGTCGGCGACAACAGCGTGGCGGAGGCGACGCACGAGTACGCCAAGGCCGTGAAGGCGGGCCGGGTGAAGGACGGCGGGCTGCTGTTCGACCACCGGGAGGGCCCGCACGTCGAGGACCTCCACGACGACGCACAGCTCATGCCAGCGCTGGAGCACGTCTACGGGGACGCCGCGAAGTGGATGGACCTGGAGCGCATCGCGTCGGACATGCGGGAGCCGGACACGGACCCGGCCGACGCGCGCCGCTACTTCCTGAACCAGCCGGGCACGGCGTCCGCGAAGGCCTTCGACAAGGCCGAGTGGGTGGCGCTGGCTCGGCCGGACTTCACGGTCCCGGAGGGCGATCCGATCGTCATCGGCTTCGACGGGGCGAAGTGGAAGGACTCCACTGGCTTCGTGGCGACGCACCTGGAGACCGGTTACCAGTGGCCGCTCGGGGTGTGGGAGGCGCCGCTGAACAAGCAGGAGGCCGAGGAGTGGGAGGTTCCGGAGCGCGAGGTAGACCTGTGCCTGGCGTTGGCGTTCGACACGTACAAGGTGGTGCGCGTCTACGCCGATCCGCCCTGGTACGAGCAGGCTGTTGCCCGTTGGCAGGGGAAGTACGGCGAGAAGGTCGTCAACGAGTGGTGGACGCACCGGGACCGGCAGATGGCGTTCGCGCTGCGCGCGTACCGGACGGCGATGTCTGGCGGCCCCCTCACCGACGCCGGCGACGAGGCGTTCGCCCGGCACATCGGCCAGGCGGTGAAGCGGCCGGCCCGGGCCAAGGACGACGAGGGCAAGCCCATGTGGACGATCCAGAAGGACCGCCACGACTCGCCGCGAAAGATCGACCTGGCCATGGCCGGGTGCCTGTCCTGGGAGGCCCGGCTCGACGGCATTGCCGCCGGCCTGAACAAGCCCAGGGTGAAGAGTCGCGTCATCGTGATGTGAAGGGGGGTGTGGCCGTGCAGGCGAAGGACCGCAGCCCCGAGGAGTGGGTGGGGCATCTCGCACGCGTACACGAGGGCCTGAAGCCCGGCCTGGAGGAGCTGAACCGGTACTACGAGGGCCAGCAGCCGCTCGCGTACCTGCACCCCGAACTCCTGGAGGAACTCGGCGAGCAGCTGCGGCAAGTGGTCATCAACTGGCCCAGATTGGTCGTCGACGCCCTCGAGGAGCGCCTGGACGTCGAGGGGTTCCGGTACGCGGACAACAAACAGACGGCCGACGATCTGTGGGCGATCTGGCAGGCGAACGGCATGGACGAGCAGTCGCAGATGGGGCACATCGACGCCCTCGCGATGCGCCGCTCGTTCCTCGTGGCCGGCACGAACGAGCAGGACGCTGCCACGCCGCTGGTGACGGTCGAGTCACCTCTGCAGATGCAGGTCGACTGGGACCCGCGCACGCGCGCTGTCCGGGCGGCGCTGAAACGCTGGCATGAGCAGGACCCGCTCACGGACGCCATCACGGACCGGTACGCGGCTCTCTACATCCCTGGGGTGACGCACTACTACGAGCAGACGACGGCGACCTCTTGGAAGGAGGTTGACCGGGACGAGCACGGCCTGGAGGTGCCGCCCGTGGTGCCGCTGGTCAACCGGCCGCGCACCCTGAAGCCAGGCGGTGTCTCCGAGCTGGCGGACGTCATCCCGATCTCGGACGCGGCCTGCAAGGTGGCCACGGACATGATGGTGTCCGCCGAGTACCACGCGATGCCCAGAAGGGTCGCGTTCGGCGTCGACGAGAACGATTTCGTCGACGCGGATGGCAAAAAGGTGTCGGTGTGGTCCCGGCTGGCCGGCCGCATCTGGGCGACGACGAAGGGGAAGGGGGGCGAGGACGGCGCCGACGTGATCCAGTTCCCCGAGGCGAATCTGTCCAACTTCCACAGCACCATCGAGCTGCTCGCCCGCCTGGTGGCTGCGCTGTCCGGGCAGCCCGCCCACTTTTTGGGTTTGGACACGAACAATCCGCCCAGCGCCGACGCGATCCGCAGCGCTGAGACGCGGCTGGTGAAGCGTGCCGAGCGGCGGCAGCGCTGCTTCTCCGGCTCTTACGAGCGGATGAACCAGCTGATCCTGCGGATCCGGGACGGCGAATGGGACCCGCGGGCGACGCGTCTGGAGACGCTGTGGCGGGATCCGTCGACGCCGACGTTCGCGCAGAAGGCGGACGCGGTCACGAAGCTGGTGCAGGTGGGCCTCTTGCCCATCGAGCAGGGCCGCGAGGACCTCGGTTACACGGCGGTGCAGCGGGAGCGGATGCGGCAGATGGACGGCGACGCTCTCCAGCGGGCCCTCGGCGGCGACTTGGCCGCCGGGTACGGGCCGAAGCCGGGGGACGGCGTCCCGCAGCCGGGAGCGTAGGCCGTGGTCGACGCAGCGCTGCGCGCGATCGCGCTGGAGCAGTACCGGCGGCAGCAGGTCATCGTCCGACAGGCCGTCAACCGCGTACAGGCGGTGTGGCGGCAGATCAGCCGGTCGGATATCGGCGGCTCGTGGGAGCAGCTGGCGCCGCTCCTGGTGGGCGCCGTGGCCGATGCGCAGCTCCAGGCGGCGCGGCTGGCGGACCCGTACCTGGACGCCGTCCTGGCCGCCGAGCACGCCGACCCGGAGGCCGCCGGCCGTGTCCGCCCGGGCGCGTTCGCGGGGATCGCCTCCGATGGGCGGCCGCTCGTTTCGCTGCTGTATCAGCCGGTCATCGACTGGCGGGTGCGGCTGGCGGCCGGGCAGTCGATGGAGGACGCGTTTCGCGGGTCGCTGGCGAGCGCGCTGCGGATCACCGCGACGCAGGTCGCTGACGCGGGCCGTGGCGCGACCGGTGTGGCGATGGCGGGCCGTCGGACGATTCAGGGCTATGTGCGAGTGGTGCAGCCTCCGGCGTGCTCACGCTGCATCATCCTGGCGGGCGCTGAGTACGGCTGGAACAAGGGCTTCCAGCGGCATCCGCGGTGTGACTGCATCCATCTGCCGACGACGCTGGTTGCCCGTCAGCAGCACGGCCGGGTGGGATCTGACAGCTTCACCCCGACGACCCGGCCCGGTCGTGGGGCGTCCGGGTTCATCGACCCGAAGGCGTACTTCAACAGCCTGAGCGCTGCCGAGCAGGAGCGCGTGTTTGGGGCGGCTGGCGCCCGTGCGATCCGGGAGGGCGCCGACCCGATCTCAGTGGTGAACGCCCGGCGGGGCATGACCACAGCGGACGCCTACGGTCGCCGCGTGGCCGCCACGACCGAGGGCACCACCCGCCGCGGTGAGTTCTACCGGCGGGAGCGGCAGCGGGCCATCGACCGGGGCCAGGTCGGGCCGTCCGGCCGTGGCTTCCAGATGCGGGCGCCGCGACTGATGCCCGAGGAGATTTACCGGCTCGCTGAGAGCCGGGACGAGGCGCTCGCCATGCTGAAGCGCTTCGGCTACCTGACCTGACCCCGGCGCAATGCCGGCGGTCCCGACTCCTGCAACGGGAGCACCTGATGAGCACACCCACCGAACCGACCACGGATCCGGCTGCGGGCAACCCGCAGGACACCGGAGCCGACCAGGACACCGCCTCGACGCCGCCAGCCACCGAGCCCGGCACGTCCGCGAAGGACGGCGACGGCGACGCGCCCCTCGGCCCGGCCGGGGAGAAGGCCCTCACGGCCTGGAAGCAGCGGGCCAAGGAAGCCGAGGACAAGGCCAGGGAGCAGGCCGCGCGGCTCAAGGAGTACGAGGACCGCGACAAGACCGAGGCCGAGCGGCAGGCGGACGCGCTGAAGGAGGCGCAGACGCGTGCCGAGCAGGCAACCCGGCTGGCCGTGTCGTCCAAGGTCGAGGCGCTGGCCGCCGGGCGTTTCCAGGATCCGCTGGACGCGGTCGACGCGCTCCAGGGCGGCTCCTACGTCACCGACGACGGCGCCGTGGACGGGGACGCCATCACGGCGGCCCTGGACGACCTGCTGACGCGCAAGCCGCACTGGGCCGCGACCGAGCCCGGTCCTCGTGTTCCTCGCCCGGATCCGGCGCAGGGAGCCCGCCCGGGCACCCCGCCGAACCTCGCGCAGCAGATCGGCGAGGCGGAGAAGGCCGGCAACACGAAACTCGCGCTGGCGCTGAAGACGCAGCAGCTGCGCGAGGTGAAGACCCCCAGCAAGTAGGGCAGGCCAGGGGGCCGCCCTCACCCAGAAAGGAGCGGCTCATGGCCGCAGTTACCGGGCAGGGCACGACCTACAACCTGCCGAACTACCACGGGGACCTGTACAAGGTCACGCCGACGGAGACCCCGTTCCTCGCCGCGATCGGCGGCCTGTCCGGCGGCAAGAGGACCAAGAGCACCGAGTTCGAGTGGCAGACGATGGACCGCCGCTCGTCGACGGCGAACAACAGCGCCCTTGAGGGCGCCAACGCCCCGACGGGTGTGGCCCGGTCCCGGTCGGCTGTCTCGAACGTCGTCGAGATCCACCAGTCCGCGGTCGAGGTGTCCTACACCCGCCAGGCCGCGACCGGCATGTACGGCGGCATCAACATCGGCGCCGACGACAACCCGGTCAACGACGAGCTGACGATGCAGATCACCGCCGAACTCGAAGCGATGGCCGTCGACATCGAGATGTCGTTCCTGAACGGCACCTACGCCAAGCCGACCACGAACGCGACCGCGCGGAAGACCCGCGGCCTGCTCAAGGCGATCAGCACCAACGTGAACGCCAACGGCGGCACCGCTCGCGACCTGTCCAAGGCGATCATCGACGCCCAACTGGCCACGATGTTCGGGAACGGCGCCCGGCTGCCGCAGGACACCACCGTCTTCATGACGGGCCCGGGCCAGAAGGTCACCCTGTCGAACCTGTACAGCGCTCCGACCCTGAACCAGCCGACCGCGTCCCGCAACATCGGCGGCGTCGCGGTCGACACGCTGGTCACGGACTTCGGGACTTTCGGGATCATGGTCGACCGGTGGATGCCGGCCGGGCAGATCGCGATCGTCGACCTGTCCGTGTGCGCGCCGGTGTGGCTGGAGATCCCCGGCAAGGGGATGCTGTTCGCCGAGCCGCTCGCCAAGGTCGGCGCCTCGGAGAAGTGGCAGCTGTACGGCGAGGTGGGCCTGGAGTACGGGCCGGAGTCGTACCACGGCCTCATCACGGACCTGAAGTAAGGAGACCGCCGTCATGGCGCAGTTCGAGAGCACGAAGTACCGGGGCCTGGTCCTCCAGGACGACAAGGGCGTCTGGGCGAAGTTCGAGGACGGTCTGTGCGAGACGTCCGACGCCGCAGTCATCAAGCGGCTGCGGGCCCTGCCCGACGAGTACGAGGTCGCCGAGGTGAAGGCACCGGCCAAAACCGACGGTGGCTCGGGCGGCGACGGCAAGTAGGGGGCAGCGGTGGCACTGGCGGAACTGTCTGACATCGCAGACCGGTTGGGCCGTGACCTGACCCCGGAGGAGACCCGCCAGGCGACCGCGCTCCTGGACGACGCCACGGCGATGATCGTGGACCGGTTCCCCCGGTACGCGGCCGAGCCCACGGCGACGTCGAAGGCGGTGTGCCGGGCTATGGTCCTGCGGGTCCTCCAAAACCCGCAGGGCCTGCGGCAGGAGTCCATCGACGACTATCAGGTCACCTACGATGCGGCCCGGTCTGCGGGCGAGCTGTACATCAGCGACGCTGAGGCGGAGATGCTGCGCCCTGTGCTCACCACGGCGTTCAGCATCACGCCCTCGGCGCCGAGGTCCAGGCCGTGAGTGGCATGGACCGGCTGCTGGCGCGGTCCCGGGCCTCGGCCGAGTGGCGGATGCGGGACAGGGTCCGCCTGTTCGCGCAGGCACCGGACGGTTTCGACCGGGAGCCCGGGGCCACGGTGCCGGGCGCGCGGACGACGCTGTACGAGGGCCGGGGCCGGGTGAAGCGGGTCATGCAGGCGGCTGGTGACCACGTGTCGGCGGCTGAGCGGCGGGTGTCCCTGCGGGACTACGAGGTGCACCTGCCGTGGTCCACGCCGCTGCCGCCCGACGTGCTGGTCACGCCGGGCTCCCAAGTCGAGGTGCTGGAGTCGGAGGACGCCCGCATGGTCGGCCTGATCTTGTGGGTGATCGGGGTGGCGTACTCGGACCAGGCCACGGCCTGGCGGCTCAGCACGGAGGACCGGTCATGAGTGCACAGTTCGACATGGGTGAGGTGCGCCGCTTGGAGCGGCACCTGACCCGCAGTATTCCCCGGCTGCGGCGGGAGGCCCGCGCGGTCACGATGCGCGGCGCGATGAACATCAAGAAGGACTGGCGGGCCAACGCAAGGGGGACCGCCGGCAAGCACGCCAGGCTGTACCCGCGGAGTATCAGCTACGACTTCGCTGCCTACGGCCGGGACCTGTTCATGGCCACGATTGGCCCGGACAAGGGCGGCCCGCAGGGCGCGCTCGGCAACCTGCTGGAGTACGGCTCGGTGAAGAACCCGCCGCACAACGACGGCGGCCGCGCCCTGGACGCGGAACTGCCCCGCTTCGAGGCGCAGATGCAGCTGCTCGCCGAGCGCGGCCTGGCCTGGTGGTGACGGATGCCCGCACCCGCCACCCCCGATGCGCTGCCCCACCTGGACGCCGTGCAGAAGGCCCTTGAGGACGTGGGGCTCACGGTCTACGTGGGCGGCACGCCCGCGGGCCGCTGGACGCCCCCGGACAAGTACGCGGTCCTCTACCCGGACCCGGGAATGGCCGGCCGCGAGTCCCTCGCCGACGAGCGCACGGACATCGAGTCGACGATGCAGGTCACCTGCGTCGGCGGCGACGTGGTCCGAGCGCTGTGGGTCGCCGGCCGCGTCCGCCGGGCGCTCGCCGCGCCCCTGCCCGTGGAGGGCCGCACCTGCTGGCCGCCCGAGGACCTGGGCGGGCCGCCCGTGCAGCGGGACGACGACGTCACCCCGCCGCTCTGGTACGTCCCGGTCCAGTACCGCATCCGCTCAACCCCCGCCTAATGGAGGGCACCCCATGGCAACACTCGGAACCCAGGCCATCGCCCTGGCCGGCCTGAACCCCACCTACGCCAACGCCGCCAGCAGCGGCGACAAGTGCGAGGTCGGAGACCGCAACTTCCTGCACGTCAAGAACGGCTCCGCCTCCGCCGTGACCGTGACGCTCACGGCGACCGCGTCCGTGCGCGGGCAGTCCGTCTCCAACGTGACCGTCTCCGTCCCGGCCTCCGGCGAGCGGATGATCGGCCCGCTCCAGCCGGACCTGTTCCAGTCGCCGACGGACAGCCTGTGCGCCATCGGCTACAGCGCCTCGACGACCGTGACCGTCGCCGCGCTGCGCATCTGACCCTCACCCATCCACCGCCAGCCCTGAGCCATCCGGCCGGGGCTTTTCTCATGCCCTGGAGGGCCTCATGGCTGACCTGATCAGCGACGGCAAGACTCGCGTCGTGTGGCTGACCTCCGTCGCGAACATCAACGCGCCGACGGTGTCCGAGCTAAACGCGGGCCTCGACCTCACGAAGCGGATCACCCCGGACGGTCTGAAGATCGACCCGTCCACGGCGGACGTCGACACCTCGTCCCTGGCGAGCACCTTCGACACGAAGACCGTCGGCCGCGTCGGATTCGACAACGAGCTGACGTTCAAGCGGGGCGACACCCCGCAGGAGGACGCCCCGTACTCCACCCTGAAGTACGGCGTCAGCGGCTTCCTGGCCGTGCGCCGCGGCCTGGCCTACTCCGCCGCGTGGGCCTCTGGCCAGAAGCTGGAGGTCTACCCGTCCACCTGCGGCGAGCCGCAGAACTCCAGCCCGGCCGCGAACGAGGTCATGAAGTTCGTGTCGCCGCAGAAGGTGACGGACGCTCCGGCGACCGCCGCGACGGTCGCCTGATGGCGAGCATTGAGGACATCCTCAAGCAGGCGAAGCCCCGGGAGCGCACGGTCATGGTGTGCATCCGGGGCGACCTGGCCGGGGAAGCGGAGCGCCTCACGGACGAGCTGGCCAAGGTCAGTGAGGACTGGGAGCCGAGCGACCTCACCGAGGAGCACCCGGGCCGGACGATCGCGGCGCGGCTCAAGGCGGTGCGGGAGCAGACCCGTGGGGCAGAGGTGCCGTTCACGCTGCGGTACATCGGCGACCGCGCGTACAGCGACCTGCTCGCCGCGCACCCCTCGGGCGACGACAGCCAGGCGTTCAATAGCGACACCTTCCCCAAGGCCCTGGTCGCCGCGTCGTGCGTCGACCCGGTGATGACCGAGGACCAGGCAACCGCCCTGTTCGAGAAGCTCAACCAGGGCGAGATCAAGCGGTTGTTCGACGCCGCGTGGGACGTCCACAACAGCAGCGAGATCGTCCCTTTCTCGCTGGCCGCCTCCGCGCTCCTGGCGGCCCTTGGCGGCGAGAGCTAGAAGCAGCCCGCGCCTGGGGGGTGCCCAGGTCCGTGTTCATGGGCCGCGTGGTCGCCGACGGCGAACCGCTGTGGCTGCCCGAGGACCGGGCCTGGGCGCTCGCCCTGCTCCAAGTCGAGGCGGACGCGTGCCCGGACTGCGGGCAGCCCTGGGGCGAAGCCACCGACAAGGCCAACGAGTTCGCCTACCGGGCTGAGCTGATCCGCTGCCACGCCTGCACCACCTCAGCGTCCGCGGTGCGCGCCTACCAGGACAAGGGCGGGGCCTCCGAGGGCCTGCACGTCCACCTCGAACGAACCACATAGACGACGGGAGGTGCCGTGGCGTCCCGTACCGTCACTGTCCGGCTGCGCGCGGACATCAACCAGTACACCCGTGGCATGCGACAGGCTGCCGACAACACGTCGCGGCTGGCCAAGGTCGGCGCAGGGGTGGGCACGGCTCTGCTCACCGGGTTCGCGGTCGCGGCCGCGTCGGCCGCGAAGTTCGACAAGGAGATGAGCAATGTCCGCGCCGTGACGGGCGCGGCCGGCAAGGAGTACGAGCAGCTGCGCAAGGCGGCTCTGGACGCCAGCAAGACGACGATCTACACGGCCACCCAGGCCGCGGAGGCTGAGGCCGAGCTGGCTCGCGCCGGTATCTCGACCTCGGACATCATCGGCGGCGCGCTGAGTGGGTCGCTGGCGCTGGCGGCGTCCGGGCAAGTCGACCTGGCGGACGCCGCGATCATCAGCGCTCAGGCCATGAACACGTTCGGCCTCGCGGGCAAGGACGTGGGCCACATTGCCGACGTGCTGGCGGCTGGCGCGAACAAGAGCGCGTCGGACGTGAACGGGCTGGCCATCGCCCTGCGGCAGGGCGGCCTCCTCGCCAACCAGACAGGCCTCAGCCTTGAGGAAACGGTCGGCACTCTCAGCGCGTTCGCCGACCATGCCCTGATCGGCTCGGACGCCGGTACGTCGCTGAAAACCATGCTCCAGAGGTTGGTACCTCAAAGCGCCGAAGCGCAGCGCGCCATGGACAAGATCGGTTTTTCGGCCTACGACGCTCAGGGCAACTTCGTTGGCCTGGAAGAAGTCGCTGGCAGGATGAAGGCCAGCTTCAGCAAGCTGACGCCCGAGGCGCGCAACGCCGCCATGGCGACCATCTTCGGCTCGGACGCTGTCCGCTCGGCGACGATCCTGTACGAACTTGGCGCCGAGGGTGTCCGGGAGTACACCAAGGCGGTCGACGACAACGGGGCCGCGGCCCGCATGGCCGCTACTCAGGTCGACAACCTCTCGGGCGACCTGGAGATGCTGCGCGCCGCGATCGAGGTCGCGCTCATCGAGGGCGGCAGCGCCGCGAACGGTGCGCTGCGCACGATGACCCAGTGGGTTACTCGGCTGGTGGCCGCCTACAACGACCTGCCGCCCGAGCTCCAGCACACCGTGACCCTGATGACAGGCATCGGCGGTGCCGCAGGCCTCGCCGTCGCCGGGTTCCTGCTGCTGCTGCCGCGGATCGCTGCCACCCGCACCGCGCTGACTGAGTTGGGCATCACCGCAGCCCGGACCCGGGCGCTCATGATGGGCCTCGGACGGCTGAGCGTTGTGGTCGCTGGCCTGGCCGCCATCTCCTGGGGCGTCGAGAAGCTGGAGGCCCAGTTCCGGGACGCCCCGCCCAACATCACGGCCATGGGTAACGCCCTGCTGAACTTCGCCAAGACGGGGAAGGCAGCGGGCGAGCTGGTCAAGACGTTCGGGCAGGACCTGGACGGGTTCGGCGAGGCCGTCGCACGCATCGCCCACCCGAGCGCCCTCAACCGGATCGGCGACAGCCTCTACACGATCACCCACCTCGGGTCGGACTCTGCCGGCCTGGACGATGCCCGCGACAAGCTGCACGCCGTCGACGAGGCCCTGCGGAGTCTCGTCGACGGTGGTGCGCCGGACGTGGCGGCGCAGGCCTTCAACCGTCTGGCCAAGGAGGCTGAGGCGCAGGGC
>NZ_JBHJUO010000042.1:0-26255 GCF_042268445.1 Streptomyces sp. NPDC056169
AGGCCCTTCCGGCGTTTCCGACTCTATCAGATCCTTTCGGCGTCTGACCCCCAGTCAGCGGGGTTTGTCTTTCCGGCTGTTGGGCCGTTCCGACGAGTGAGACTTTAGCGAATTCCTGCCTCCGACGCTAATCGGGCGGCTTGCGCTCAGACCTTCGAACGCGGATTCCTCATTTCGCAAAAACACACGAAAATCCAGACGGCACGGCAAAGCGTCGTCAGCTTCTGTAGGTCTTGCGGAATGGCTGTCCGGGGCCGACCGGGGCCGGTGCTCACGTCGGACAACTCGGAGAACACTACGGACCGGGTAATCCCGTGTCAACCCCCGTCCTCGGGCGTAGGCTCTCCGTATGAGTACGCATGCGCACACCACCCAGTGGTGGGCCGCCTGACCGGCGGCCCGCACTCGCGCATGCACCAAGCGGCCGCCGTCTCGGCGGCCGTTCGCGTATCCCCCTCCGGGAGCCGGGCCGTCGGGCCGGCGGCCCGTAGTCGAGGGAGAAGGAACGCCATGACCAGGATCTTCAGCGGGGTCAAGCCCACCGGGCATCTGACGCTGGGCAACTACCTCGGGGCCGTACGGCGGTGGGTCGAGGTCGATCAGCATCGGGCGGAGGCGCTGTTCAGCGTCGTGGATCTGCACGCGCTGACCGTGGAGCACGATCCGGGGCGGGTGCGGCGGCTCAGCCGGCAGGCGGCGACGCTGCTGCTGGCCGCGGGGCTGGACCCGGAGCTCTGCACGCTGTTCGTCCAGAGTCATGTGGACGAACACGCCAGGCTCTCGTATCTGCTGGAGTGCACGGCCACGGACGGCGAGCTGCGGCGGATGATCCAGTACAGGGAGAAGAGCGTGCTGGCGCGGGCCGCCGGGGAGGGTGTGCGGCTGTCGTTGCTGACGTATCCGGTGCTGATGGCGGCGGACATCCTGGCGTACGGGACCGACGAGGTGCCGGTGGGTGAGGACCAGACGCAGCACGTGGAGCTGACCCGGGACCTGGCGGTGCGGTTCAACCAGCGGTACGGGCACACGTTCACCGTGCCGAGGGCGACGCGGCCGCGGGTGGCCGCGCGGGTCATGGATCTCCAGGACCCCACGTCGAAGATGGGGAAGTCGCACGCGAACGGGGCCGGGATCGTCTATCTGCTGGACGACGCGGAGACCGTGCGGCGGAAGATCATGCGGGCCGTGACCGACAGCGGGCGGGACGTGGAGTACGACCGGGACGTCAAGCCGGGGATCGCAAATCTGCTCGATCTGATGGCGGCCGCGACGGATGGGAACCCCGAGGAGCTGGCCGGTGTATATCCATCGTACGGAGCGTTGAAGAAGGACACGGCGGACGCCGTCGTCGAGTTGCTGAGGCCCCTGCGGGAGCGTCATGCCGAGCTCGCGGCGGATCCGGGCCATGTGGATCAGGTGCTACGGGACGGGGCCGAGCGGGCCCGGGGGATGGCGCGGCCGTTGGTGGACAGGGCCTATCGCGCGATCGGGTTGTTGCCCGCGGGGTGACGGAAGGCGCTGCGGTAGTCGCGTGGGCTGGTGGCGAGGTGCGAGGCGAAGTGCTGGCGCATCGTGACCTCGCTGCCGAAGCCCGCGCGGCGGGCCACCTCGGGGAGGGGGTGGTCGGTGCGTTCGAGGAGTTTCTGAGCGGCGGCGACGCGCTGGGCGATGAGCCAGTGCAGGGGCGTGGTTCCGGTGGTGGCCTGGAAGTGGCGGGCGAAGGAGCGGGGGGACATGGCGGCGTGGGCCGCGAGGCTCGCGACGGTGTGGGGCTCGTCGAGGTGGGCGAGGGCGTGGGCGCGGACGGCGGCGAGGGTGTCGGCGTCGCGGTCGGCGCGTGGGGTGGGGTGCTCGATGAACTGGGCCTGGGTGCCCGTGCGGAAGGGGGCGGTGACCATGGAGCGGGCGACGGTGGCGGCGGCTTCGGCTCCGTGGGCGGTGCGGACGAGGTGGAGGCAGAGGTCGATGCCGGCGGCGGTGCCGGCCGAGGTCCAGATGCCCGAGTCCTCGACGAAGAGGGCGTCGGGTTCGACCTGGATCGCGGGGTGGCGGGCGGCGAGGGTCCGGGCCAGGTGCCAGTGGGTGACGGCGCGGCGGCCGTCGAGGAGTCCGGCGCGGGCGAGGACGAAGGCGCCCGCGCAGAGCGAGGCGACGGGGATGCCGGCGGTGTGGGCGCGGCGGAGGGCGTCGAGGACGGGGGCCGGGAGGTCGGCGTCGGGGTCCTCGATGCCGGGGACGAGGACCAGGTCCGTGGTGGTGAGCTCGTCGAGCCAGGCGAGGGGGCGGTCGGGGGTGAGGGTGAGTCCGCCGCGGAGGGGGACGGGGGTGTGCGGGTCGGTGGCGACCCTGCGGAGTTCGAAGGGCGGGACGCCGCGGAGGGTGCGGTCGCTGCCCCAGACCTCGCTGATGACGGAGACGTCGAACGCTCGGATGCCGGGGAAGGAGAGGAGGGCGATGCGCTGGGGGCGGGGTGCGGGGGTCGGCTCCACGGGTGGCAGTAAACCATCGATCGCCGGCATTCATCCCTCTGGGAGCGAGTGCTGTGCGGCGGCAGGATCGTCGGTATGGAGATCGCGGAGAACGCAGCGCTGGTGGTCGTCGACGTGCAGAAGGGCTTCGAGGAGGAGTTCTGGGGGAAGCGGAACAACCCGGCCGCGGAGGAGAACATCGCGGCGCTGATCGACCTGTGGCAGGAGACGGGGCGGCCGGTCGCCTTCGTGCGGCACGACTCCCTGGGCTCGGGTTCACCGCTGCGGAAGGGGTACGTGGGGAACGACTTCAAGGACTTCGTCGAGGCGCGGCGGGGAAAGGGTGCGGGCCCCGAGCTGTTGGTGACGAAGTCCGTGAACTCGGCCTTCTACGGTGAGCCGTCGCTGGACGGGTGGCTGGCCGGGCTGGGCGTCGCGCAGATCGTGATCGTCGGGATCCAGACGAACATGTGCAACGAGACGACGGCCCGGATGGGCGGGAACCTCGGGTACGAGGTGGTGTTCCCGCTGGACGCGATGCACACGTTCGACCTGGAGGGGCCGTTCGGCTGGTCGCGGACGGCCGACGAGCTCGCGCAGGCCACGGCGGTCTCGCTGCACGGGGGAGGGTTCGCGAAGGTCGTGACGGCGCGGGACGTGGTGGAGGGGGCTTCGGCTTCCGCCGGGGTGCGGTGACCCCGGCGGGCGGGCGTCAGCTGTTGCCGGAGGCGAGTTCGCGGCTGCGGTCGCGGGCGGCTTCGAGGGCGGCGATGAGGGCGGCCCGTACGCCGTGGTTCTCCAGCTCGCGGATGGCGCTGATGGTGGTGCCGGCCGGGGAGGTGACGGCCTCGCGGAGCTTGACCGGGTGCTCGCCGCTGTCGCGGAGCATCACGGCGGCGCCGATCGCGGCCTGGACGATGAGGTCGTGGGCCTGGGCGCGGGGCAGGCCGAGGAGGATGCCGGCGTCGGTCATGGCCTCGACGAGGAAGTAGAAGTACGCCGGGCCGGAGCCGGAGAGGGCGGTGGCCGCGTCCTGCTGGGACTCGGGGACGCGGAGGGTCTTGCCGACGCCGCCGAAGATCTCCTCGGTGTGGACGAGGTGCGCGGGGGTGGCGTGGCTGCCGCCGGAGATGACGGACATGCCTTCGTCGACGAGGACGGGGGTGTTGGGCATGACGCGGACGACGGGAGTGCCGGTGGTGAGGCGGTCCTCGATGAACGAGGTGGGGATGCCGGCGGCGGCGCTGATGACGAGGCGGTCGGCGGCGACGTGGGGGGCGAGCTCGTCGAGGAGACGGCCCATGTCCTGGGGTTTGACGGCCAGGATGAGGGTGTCGGCGCGCTTGGCGGCCTCGGCGTTGGTGACGGCCTCGACGCCGTAGCGAGCGTGGAGTTCCTCGGCTCGTTCGCTGCGGCGGGCGGTGACGAGGAGGTTCGCGGGGCGCCAGCCGGCACGGATCATGCCGCTGAGGAGCGCTTCACCGATCTTGCCGGTGCCGAGGACTGCGACGGTCTGGGTCATGGCTCTGTTCACCTCGCCGGAGGGGGGTACGTGTCGTCATCCTTTCACCGGCGGGCGGGGCGGTGCGCGGGTGTCCGAGGGGCGGTCATGCCGTGCGGCGGCGGAGGGTGGCGGCGCCGAGGCCGAGGACGAGGACCGCGCAGCCTGCGACGACGAGGGCGTCGCGGACGAAGTCGCCGGTGATCTCGGGGTGGCGGAGGACCTGGTTCATGCCGTCGACGGCGTACGACATGGGCAGGACGTCGGAGATCGCTTCGAGGGCGGGGGCCATCCGGTCGCGCGGGGTGAAGAGGCCGCAGAGCAGGAGCTGGGGGAAGATCACGGCCGGCATGAACTGGACGGCCTGGAACTCCGAGGCGGCGAAGGCGGAGACGAAGAGGCCGAGGGCGGTGCCGAGGAGGGCGTCGAGGAGGGCGACCAGGAGGAGGAGCCAGGGGGAGCCGACGACGTCGAGGCCGAGGAACCAGACGGCGAGGCCGGTGGCCAGGGTGGACTGGAGGACGGCGAGGAGGCCGAAGGCGAGGGCGTATCCGGCGATGAGGTCGGCCTTGCCGAGGGGCATGGCGAGGAGGCGTTCCAGGGTGCCGGAGGTGCGTTCCCTGAGGGTGGCGATGGAGGTCACCAGGAACATCGTGATGAGCGGGAAGATGCCGAGGAGGGAAGCGCCGATGTTGTCGAAGGTGCCGGGGCTTCCGTCGAACACGTAGCGGAGCAGGAAGAGCATCAGGCAGGGGACGAGGAGCATCAGCGCGATCGAGCGGGGGTCGTGGCGCAGCTGACGCAGGACGCGGGCGGCGGTGGCGAGGGTGCGGGCGCCGTTCATGAGCGGGGCTCCTCGTGGGCGGGTGCTGGTCCGGGGTGGCCGGCTCGGGCGGCGGCCGCGTCGACGAGGTGGAGGAAGGCCTGCTCGACGGTGGCGGTGTCGTTGCGGCGGCGGAGGGCTTCGGGGGTGTCCTCGGCGAGGATCTCGCCCTCGCGCATGAGGAGGAGGCGGTGGCAGCGTTCGGCCTCGTCCATGACGTGGGAGGAGACGAGGAGCGTCGTCCCGCGGTCGGCGGCGATCTGATGGAAGAGGTTCCACAGGTCGCGGCGGAGGACGGGGTCGAGGCCGACGGTGGGTTCGTCGAGGACGAGGAGCTCGGGGGTGCCGAGGAGGGCGACGGCGAGGGAGACCCTGCTGCGCTGGCCTCCGGAGAGCCTGCCTGCGAGGGCGTCTGCGTGCGAGGTGAGGTCGACGTCGGTGATGGCCCGGTCGACGGCTGTGCGGCGGTCGTGGCGGAGGGCGCGGCCGGGGAAGAGGACGGCGGCGAAGTAGTCGAGGTTCTGGCGGACGGTGAGGTCGTCGTAGACCGAGGGGTCCTGGGTGACGTAGCCGATGCGGGAGCGGAGGGCGGGGTCGCCCGCGGGGCGTCCGAGGACCTGGAGGGTGCCGCCGACCTTGGCCTGGGTGCCGACGATCGCGCGCATGAGGGTGGTCTTGCCGCAGCCGGAGGGGCCGAGGAGGCCGGTGATGCGGCCGGACGGGACGGTGAAGTCGAGGCCTCGGAGGACGGTGCGTTCGCCGCGGACGGCGGTGAGGGAGTGCGCGGTGATGGCGGCGGTGGCGTCGGGTGCCCGGGCCGGTTCCGTCGAGCCTGTCGCGCCCGTCGGGGAATTCATCATGTGATGAATAGTGCTCCTGGGGGTGCCGGCCGTCAAGCATCCGGGCGCGGGTGACGGGGGCGGGGCGGGGTGGGGGCGAGGCGGTGGTGGGGGTGGGGGTGAGGGTGGAGGCGTGGGTGCTTGCGCCGGGGTTACTTGCGCTTGGGCTTCTTGCGGGCGGCCGGGTTGCCCGTGCGGGTGCCGCGGCGCTTCTCGTACTGGGCGCGGGACGTCTCGTACTCCGCGCGGCGCAGCTTCTCGCCGGGCGCCTCGGTGAAGCAGCGGAAGAAGTAGGCGAGCAGCGAGCCGATGAAGCCGATCGCCTTCAGGCTGCGCAGGGACTCCTCGCGGCCGGGGTCGGCGGGCCGCCGGAGGAAGTTTTCCCAGGTCTTGCGGAAGGCGATGGCGCTGCAGACCGCGAACATGACGACGACCAGCATGTTCACGAAGCCGCCGATGTCCGCGATCTCCAGGCCCTCGTAGGCGAAGCGCAGCACGAAGCAGGCCGCGACGGCGGCGGCCAGCGAGCCGGCGGCCACGCCGACGCGGCGCAGCGCGTAGTGGCCGGTGTGGTCGACCCAGGTCGTACCGAAGAAACGGATCTCCTCGGGCTGCGGGCCGCCTGCCGTCGTGCTGGGGGTCTGCTCCGGGCCGGGGGTCTGCTCGTCGTCGCTCACGAGGTCGATTATCCCCGGAGCGGAGGAGGAGGGCCTCAGGCGCAGCGCGGTGCGACGTAGCCGTCGCTCCCCGTCTTCACGTAGGCGTCGGAGATGTACTCGCCCGGGGCGATGTTGTCCCAGAGGTTGGTGGTGCCGTACGGGCCGTTGACCCATTCGCCGGGCTTCTGGCAGTGGATCGGCACCGTGGAGCCGGCGGCCAGCGACCGGACGATCGGGTACTGGGTGCTCGGGCCCGAGCGCACGTTGACGCGGTAGCCCGGGGCGAGCGCGTAGCGCTTCACCGCGCTCGTCGCCGTCGCCGTCAGGTCCGCGGTGACCTGCTTGTCGTCGGTTCCCATCGTGTCCTCCCCCTGTGGCGCAAAAGCGCTACGCCGAGTTTCACTCTCTGCGACGCGCAGGCTAGCAAGCCCCTCCGACATCGCGGGCACCATGGACTAGGCTCCGTCGGGTCGCGCACGCGCGTGATGTGACGGGGAATCACACGGGGGTGGGCGATGCCACCGTTGCGCAGTACCGGTGCCGACCGGGATGCGGAGGGGCCCGAGTACGCGGGCGACTACCGTCTCCAGGCGTGTCTGGGGTCCGGCGGCATGGGAGTCGTCCACCTCGCCGCCTCGGCCTCCGGCCTGCGGCTCGCGGTCAAGGTCGTGCACGCTCGGTATGCGGAGGACCCCGAGTTCAGGGCCCGTTTCCGCCAGGAGGTCGCGGCCGCCCGGCGGGTGAGCGGGGCCTTCACGGCGCCGGTCGTCGACGCCGACCCCGATGCCGTACGCCCCTGGATGGCCACGCTCTACGTGCCCGGGCCGACCCTCGCCGACCAGGTGAAGCGGAACGGCCCCCTGTCCCCCGCCGAACTGCGCCGGCTCACCGCCGGGCTCGCGGAGGCGCTGCGCGACATCCACCGCGCCGGGGTCGTCCACCGGGACCTCAAGCCCAGCAACGTCCTGCTCACCGACACCGGCCCCAAGGTCATCGACTTCGGCATCTCCCGGCCCGTCGACAGCGACCTGCACACCGAGACCGGCAAGCTCATCGGGTCGCCGCCCTTCATGGCGCCGGAGCAGTTCCAGCGGCCGCGCGAGGTCGGGCCCGCCGCGGACGTCTTCGCGCTGGGCTCGGTCCTCGTGCACGCGGCGACCGGACACGGCCCGTTCGACTCCGACAGCCCGTACATCGTGGCGTACCAGGTCGTCCACGACGAGCCGGATCTGTCGGGCGTGCCGGAGGAGCTGGCGCCGCTCGTCGCGCGCTGCCTCGCCAAGGACCCCGCCGGGCGGCCGACGCCCGCCGAGATCATGTCGGGGCTGCTGCCGCCCTCGTACGAGGCGGAGGCGTTCATACCGGCGCAGCGGCGGCGCCCCACGCTGCCGGAGGGCGGCGAGCCCGGTGTCTCCCCCGCCTGGGACGCGGACACGCCGGTACGGACGACCACCGTGGCACCCCCGCGCCGGCGACGTCCGCGGATCCGGCCGCGGCTGACCGCCGCCGTCGTCGCCGTGCTCGCGCTGACCGGCGCGGGGCTTTACGGGGCGCTGAGCACGCCCGCCGACGGCGGGCCCGAGACGCCCGCCCGCCCGGACGAGGTGGCCACGGCCTTCGCGGGCTGGCGGACATCGCTCCAGGAGCGGGGCCCGACGGCCGCCCCCGCCTGCGCGCACGGCGGCGGCGCGCTGTACTGCGTGGCCCGGGGCGTCGGCATCGCCCGGCTCGACCCCGTCACGGGCCGGGTCCTCTGGTCGCGGACCACGCCCATCGACTCGGAGACCCCGACCGCCCCCGTCCTCCTGGCCGACGGGCTCGTCGGCGCCGCCGCGCCCACGGGCCCGCTGCGGGCGTACGCGGCCGGCGGCGGCGCGCCCGGCTGGAGCGTCGCCGAGACCGAGGGCGCCCCCGAGCTGTACCGGGCGGCCGGCAGCGCCGTCGTCCTGTCCGACGGACGGGGCGGGTTCCGGGCCCTCGACAGCCACAGCGGGAAAGAGCTCTGGCGGCACGGCCTGACCGGTTTCGGGGTCCCGCAGCTCGGCGCGTACGACGCCTCTTCCGGGCTGCTGTCGGTCGCCGAGACCTCGGCCGACGGGACAAGCACGCGGGTCGGCACGGTCCGCCCCCGGACCGGCGAGGTGGTCTGGCAGCGGAAGCTGGACGGCGATCTCGCCCCGCTGGGCCGCACCGGCGACGGAGCGCTCCTCCTCGCCGACCACTACCAGGACCCGCTGATCGACGGCCTGGTCCTGCTGGGCCCCGACGGCTCGGCGGACTCCGTACGGCGGCTGGCCCTGCCGCACCGGATCGACGTCAGGGGCGTCGCCGTGCGCGGCTCGGTCGTCCACATCCTCGACGCGAACGGGCACCTCACCGCCTTCGACACCGCCCCGCCGAAGGGGCAGGTGCTGTGGGAGCTGGAGACGGGCGCCGGAAACGTCTCCGTACCGGTCCTCGGGGGCGACGACCGCCTCTACTTCTCCGTCCAGGACGGGCGGCTGCTCGCCGTCAACACCAAGCGCGGGGCGCTCATCGGCCAGACCCGGCCGCGGCTGCGGAACGGGCGGCTCGGCTACGCGCCCCTGGTTCCGGAGCCGCTGGTGGCCGGGGACCGGGTGTTCGGGACGGCGCCCGACGGCTCCGTCTTCGCGGTCGACGCGCGCGAGCCCGAGTCCTGGTGAGGCGATAGCCGGGCGCGCGTCCTGGTGAGCCGGTAGGACCCGTACGCACGACGGCGGGGAGTGGGTGTCGTACCCGCTCCCCGCCGTCGTTCGTCTCCCGGGCTCAGCCCAGCTTCGACACGTCCCGGACCGCGCCCTTGTCCGCGCTCGTCGCCATCGCCGCGTACGCCCGCAGCGCCGCCGACACCTTGCGCTCGCGGTTCTTCGGCGCGTACACGCCGTTCAGCGCCTCGCGGCGGGCCGCGAGGGTGGCCTCGTCGACGAGGAGCTCGATCGTGCGGTTCGGGATGTCGATACGGATCCGGTCGCCGTCCTCGACGAGGGCGATCGTGCCGCCCGAGGCCGCCTCCGGGGAGGCGTGGCCGATGGACAGGCCCGACGTACCGCCGGAGAAGCGGCCGTCCGTCACCAGCGCGCAGGTCTTGCCCAGGCCCCGGCCCTTGAGGAAGGAAGTCGGGTAGAGCATCTCCTGCATGCCCGGGCCGCCGCGCGGGCCCTCGTAACGGATGACGACCACGTCTCCGTCGGTGACCTGCTTGTTGAGGATCTTCTCGACGGCCTCGTCCTGCGACTCGCAGACGACGGCCGGGCCCTCGAAGGTCCAGATCGACTCGTCGACGCCGGCCGTCTTCACGACGCAGCCGTCCACGGCCAGGTTGCCGCGCAGGACCGCGAGGCCGCCGTCCTTCGAGTACGCGTGGGCCGCGTCGCGGATGCAGCCGCCGGCCGCGTCCACGTCCAGCGCCTCCCAGCGCTCGGACTGCGAGAAGGCGGTCGCGGAGCGGACGCAGCCGGGGGCCGCGTGGAACAGCTCGACGGCCTCCTCCGACGGGGAGCCGCCGCGGACGTCCCAGGCGTCCAGCCACTCCTTGATGGAGCGGGAGTGGACCGAGTGGACGTCCTCGTTGAGGAGGCCCGCGCGGTAGAGCTCGCCGAGGATGGCCGGGATGCCGCCCGCCCGGTGCACGTCCTCCATGTAGTACGTGCGGTCCTTGGCGACGTTCGGCGCGACCTTGGCCAGGCAGGGCACCCGGCGCGAGACCTCGTCCATGTCGGACAGGCCGTAGTCGAGCTCGGCCTCCTGCGCGGCGGCCAGCAGGTGCAGGATCGTGTTGGTCGAGCCGCCCATGGCGATGTCGAGCGCCATGGCGTTCTCGAAGGCGGCGCGGGTCGCGACCGCGCGCGGCAGGACGGAGGCGTCGTCCTCGTCGTAGTACCGGCGGGTGATGTCGACGACCGTGCGCGCAGCGTTCTCGTACAGCGCCTTGCGGCCGGTGTGGGTGGCGAGCAGCGAGCCGTTGCCGGGGAGGGAGAGGCCGATGGCCTCGGTCAGGCAGTTCATCGAGTTGGCGGTGAACATGCCGGAACAGGACCCGCAGGTCGGACAGGCGTTCTCCTCGATCCGGAGCATGTCCTCGTCCGAGATCTTCGGGTTCACCGCGTCGGACATCGCGTCGACCAGGTCGAGCGTGCGGACGGTGCCGTCGACCAGGACCGCGCGGCCGGACTCCATCGGGCCGCCGGAGACGAAGACCGTCGGGATGTTGAGGCGCAGGGCGGCCATCAGCATGCCGGGGGTGATCTTGTCGCAGTTGGAGATGCAGATCAGGGCGTCGGCGCAGTGCGCCTCGACCATGTACTCCACGCTGTCCGCGATCAGGTCGCGGGACGGGAGGCTGTAGAGCATGCCGCCGTGGCCCATCGCGATGCCGTCGTCGACGGCGATCGTGTTGAACTCGCGGGCGATGCCGCCGGCGGCCGTGATGGCCTCGGAGACGATCCGACCGACCGGCTGGAGGTGGGTGTGGCCGGGGACGAACTCCGTGAAGGAGTTGGCGACGGCAATGATGGGCTTCCGGCCGATGTCCGCGCCGGGTACACCGGAGGCGCGCATAAGGGCGCGTGCGCCCGCCATGTTGCGGCCGTGGGTGACTGTGCGGGACCTCAGCTCGGGCATCGTCGCTCGCTCCTCGTGATGGGTGTGCTTGCCTTCGAGCGTACGCTGACGCTCCAAGATCTGGACAGCCTGTCCGTATGGCGGACGGCGTGTTCAGCTTTCGGTCAGGTTCCGGCGGTTGCCGTCGGGTGACGCTCTCAGCTCTCGGTCAGGTACCGCTGGAGCGTCGGGGCCACCTGGGCCACGATCTCCTCCGGGTCGGCCGAGGCCAGCGGCTCGACCTCGATCACGTACCGCAGGATCACGATCCCGATCATGTGGGAGGCGGCCAGCTCCGCCCGGAAGCTCGGGTCCGGTACGTCGAGTTCGGCCGCGATCCGCTCCAGGAGGCGGCGGAGCACGAAGGTCCGCAGCACCTTCGCCGCGGCCTCGTGGGTCAGCGCGGAGCGGACGATCGCGAGGAGCGGGGCGCGGCTGACCGGGTTCTCCCAGACGCCGATGAAGAAGCGGGCGAGCCGTTCGCCGATGGCCTCGCGCGGGCCTCCCAGGATCGCCGGGACGACGAGCGCCGGCTCGAAGGAGACCTCGATCGCGGCGGCGAAGACCTCGTCCTTCGTACCGAAGTAGTGGTGCACGAGCGCCGGGTCCACACCGGCGGCCTTGGCGATGCCGCGGACCGAGGCCTTGTCGTACCCGCGCTCGGCGAACTGCGTACGGGCCGCCTCCAGGATGCGCTCGCGCGCGCCCGGTCCGCTGTCCTCCCCGGTACGGGACGGGCGGCCGCGCCGGCGCGGGGCCGGTTCGGTCATGGGCGCGGGACCCGGGTGGGGCGGCCCGCGGCGGACGCGAGGTGGAGGCGGGTGAAGGCCAGGGCCTCGGCGAGGTCGGCCTCGCGTTCGGCGGCTGACATCGCGCGGCGGGTGTTGACCTCGATGACGACGTGGCCGTCGAAGCCGGTGAGCGCGAGCCGCTCCAGGAGTTCGGCGCAGGGCTGCGTGCCCCGGCCCGGGACCAGGTGCTCGTCCTTGGCGGAGCCCTTGCCGTCGGCGAGGTGGACGTGGCCGAGGCGGTCGCCCATGCGGTCGATCATCGCGAGGGCGTCGGTGCGGGCGGTCGCGGTGTGCGAGAGGTCGACGGTGAAGTGCCGGTAGTCGTCCTTCGTGACGTCCCACTCGGGGGCGTACGCGAGCACCTCGCGGTCCTTGTACCGCCACGGGTACATGTTCTCGACGGCGAACCGGACGTCCGTCTCGTCCGCCATCCGCCAGATGCCGGTGACGAAGTCCTTCGCGTACTGCCGCTGCCAGCGGAACGGCGGGTGCACGACGACCGCCGACGCGCCGAGCTTCTCGGCCGCCGCCCGCGCGCGCTGGAGCTTGACCCACGGGTCGGTGGACCAGACGCGCTGGGTGATGAGGAGGCAGGGGGCGTGGACGGCCAGGATCGGGACCCGGTGGTAGTCGGAGAGGCGGCGCAGCGCCTCTATGTCCTGGCTGACCGGGTCGGTCCACACCATGACCTCGACGCCGTCGTACCCGAGGCGCGCGGCGATCTCGAAGGCCGTCGCCGTCGACTCCGGATAGACCGAGGCCGTCGACAGGGCGACCTTCGCATCCGGGATGCGCACCACTGGTTCTGCCACCCCGACAGGGTACGGGGCGGGCCGGGGGCCCGGGAGGTGGTTCCGGTCACGCCGGTGCGGGGGCGGGTGGGCGCGGGGGCCCGGCCGGGGGGAGTGGGGTGCCCGGCGGGGGGCGGGGGGGGGAACTGGGGTGCTCGCGCGGCGGAGGGAGTGGGGTGCTCGGCGGCGGAGGGAGTGGGGGCCCGGCGGCAGGGGGAATGGGGGCCCGGCGGCGAGGGGAGTGGGGACACGCGCGCGCCGCTTCCGGCCCCCCTCCGCTCCTCCCCCGGGCTACTCCTCCGGCAGGTGGTCCAGGCGGCGCAGGATCACGCCCTCGCGGAGCGCCCACGGGCAGATCTCCAGCTCCTCCACCCCGAGCAGGTCCATCGCGCCCTCCGCGACGAGCGCGCCCGCGAGGAGCTGCGGGGCGCGGCCCTCCGAGACGCCCGGCAGCGCCGCGCGCTCGGGCACGGTCATCGCCGCGAGGCGCGGGACCCACTCCTCCAGGGACTTGCGGGACAGCACGCGCTGGACGTAGAGGCCGTCCCCCGAGCCGGGCGCGCCGGCGATCCTGGCGAGCTGCCTGAAGGTCTTGGAGGTGGCCACGACGTGGTCGGGGCGGCCGAAGCGGCTGAACTCTCCGACCGTACGGGCGATCTGGGCACGGAGGTGCCGGCGCAGCGCCTTCACGTCGGCGGTGTCGGCCGGGTCGCCGGGCAGCCAGCCCGAGGTGAGCCGGCCCGCGCCGAGCGGCAGGGAGACCGCCGTGTCCGGGTCCTCGTCGATGCCGTACGCGACTTCGAGGGAGCCGCCGCCGATGTCGAGGAGGAGCAGCTTGCCGGCGGACCAGCCGAACCAGCGGCGGGCGGCGAGGAAGGTGAGCCGGGCCTCCTCCTCGCCGGTGAGGACCTGAAGGTCGACCCCGGTCTCGTCCTTGACCCGGGCGAGGACGGCGTCGGCGTTGGTGGCCTCGCGCACTGCCGAGGTCGCGAAGGGCAACACCTCCTCGCACCCCTTGTCCTCGGCCGCCAGGAGCGCGTCCCGGACGGTCGCGATGAGCCGCTCGACGCCGTCGGGCGCGATCGCGCCCCGCTCGTCGAGAAGCTCGGCGAGCCGCAGCTCCGCCTTGTGGGAGTGGGCGGGCAGGGGGCGGGCGCCGGGGTGGGCGTCCACCACCAGCAGGTGCACTGTGTTCGAACCGACGTCGAGGACTCCGAGTCTCATGGGCGGAACGCTACTGGTCCGGCCCGCATACGCTTGGCGTTGTGCCAAAGACGAAGCAGGCGAAGCCGGGCAAGGACAGCAGCGGTGGGACCGGTGTGAAGGCCGGTAAGGCCGGTAAAGCGGAGAAGGCCGTGAAGAGCGCCAAGAAGCAGGGCAAGGGCGTGGAGCCGGACGAGAAGGGGCTGGACTTCGCACGGGCGTGGGTCGAGTTTCCCGACCCGGCCGACGAGGAGCAGGTGTTCCGCTGCGACCTGACCTGGCTGACCTCGCGCTGGACGTGCGTCTTCGGCAGTGGCTGCCAGGGCATTCAGGCGGGCCGGGCCGACGACGGCTGCTGCACGCTGGGCGCGCACTTCTCCGATGAGGACGACGAGAAGCGGGTCGCGTCGCACGTGGCCCGGCTCACGCCGGAGCTGTGGCAGTTCCACGACGTCGGTACGGACTCGGGCTGGGTGCAGCTCGACGAGGACGGCGACCGGCAGACCCGCCGCTGGGAGGGGTCCTGCATCTTCCAGAACCGTCCCGGTTTCGCGGGCGGCGCGGGCTGCTCGCTGCACATCCTGGCCCTCAAGGAGGGCAAGGAGCCGCTGGAGACCAAGCCGGACGTGTGCTGGCAGCTGCCGGTGCGCCGGACGTACGACTGGATCGAGCGGCCCGACGACACCAAGGTCCTCCAGGTGTCGATCGGCGAGTACGACCGCCGGGGCTGGGGTCCGGGCGGCCACGACCTGCACTGGTGGTGCACCTCGGCCACCTCGGCGCACGGCGCCGGGGAGCCCGTCTACGTCACGTACCGGCCGGAGCTCACGGAGATGATGGGCCAGGAGGCGTACGAGGTCCTGGTCGGGCTGTGCGAGGCCCGGCTGGCCTCGCAGCTGCCGCTGGTGGCCCCGCACCCGGCCGACCCGGTCTTTTGGCCGCCCCGGTCTCTCAGGGGCCGGACGGCGGCGGGTCGTCCGTCGTCGGCGGGGGTGTCCCCGGGTCCGTCGTGCCCGGGTCCGTCGTCGGCGGGGGTGTCGTCGGGTCGGTCGTCGGCGGGGTCGTCGGGTCCGTCGTCGGTGGCGGTGTGGTCGGCTCCGTCGTCGGCGGGGGTGTCGTCGGGTCCGTCGTCGGCGGGCTCGTCGGTGGTGTCGTGGGGGGCGTGGTCCCCGGGTCGGTCGTCGTCGGCGGGGGTGTGGTCGGATCCGTCGTCGGCGGGCTCGTCGGGGGCGTGGTCGGGTCGGTCGTCGTCGGGGGCGGCGTGCCCGGGTGCGTGGCCGACGGCGGGTTCGTCGGCCCCTGTCCGTCGATCCTGACCACCGCGCCCGAGGGGTTCACGCCGACGCGGGCGCTCCACGCGCCCGCGGGCTCGCGCCCGTGGTCGACGCGGACGACGATCGTGACCGTCTCCCCCGGGCGGAGCGTGCCGGAGGCCCGGCTCACGTACAGCCAGGGGGCGTCCGTCCACAGGGACCAGGCCACGGGCGAGCCGCCGTCGGCGGTGAGCGTGAGCATCGTGAGGTCGCCGGAGCCGCGCGCGCCGACCGTGAGCCAGCCGGGGGCGGGCTCGCCGGGCCGTGAGGGTCCCGAGGAACCCGTGGGGCCGCCGGGGCTGACGACCTCGACCGAGACGTCGGGGGAGCGGCTGCCGCGGGTGAAGCGGGGCTCGGGGGTGGTCCGGGCGTTGCCCGCGTTCTCGTAGCGGTCGTACGGGCGGCCGTCCGGGTCCACCGGCTCGTCCGCCTCGCGCGCGCTGATCCTGGTCCCGTCCCGGGTGCCCTCGTCGGCGACAGGGGTGCCGCGGTACGAGGTCCACAGGGCGAGGACCGGGGCGGCCACGACGGCCGCGACGACGGTGGTCGTCACCGCGCGGGCCCGCAGCCGGTCGCGGCGGGCCGTGTGGTCCTTCGGGTCCATGGGGAAACCGGTCGGCGAGAAGCGCGGGGCGCCGGCACGCGCGCGGGGGACGTGCAGCATCGCCATGTACGCGGCGGCCCGGGGCGCCTCGACGAGCGGCAGCCGGTCCGGCGGGAGGGCCGCGGCGCCGGGCCAGGGCCCGGTGGCGCCCACCCGCTCGGCGGCCCTGCGGCAGCGGGGGCAGTCGTCGACGTGCCGGACGAGTTCGGCGCGGAGGGCGGCGGAGAGGAGCACCCGGTGGTCGCCGGTGAGCCGGGCGACGGTGGGGCAGCTGCCGGTCTCGACGACGGCGAGGGCGGCGCGGGTCCGCTCCACCTCGCAGGCGGCCGTGGCGAGGAGCTCGCGGGCGGCGAGCGGGTCGAGGGAGAGCACGGCGGCGACCTGGCGGTGGCTCAGGCCGTGCCGGACGGCGAGCTCCAGGGCCTCGCGCTGCTCGGGGGTGGTGCCGGCGGCCTCGGGCCAGGCGAGCCGGGCCAGTTCGGCGCGGCGGCGCTCGGCGGTCTCCTCGGAGACCGGGGGCGGCTCGGGCGCGGTGACGGCGGGGCGGCCGGTGTGGGCGCCCTGGCGCTTGCGGCGCTGCTCGCCGAGGCTGCGCAGGCAGGCCCAGCGGGCGAGCGCGTACAGCCAGGCCGTACGGCCCTCCTCGTCGGAGGGGCAGCGGCCGTGGTGGCGCTCGGCGACGGCGAGGACGTCGCCGAGGACGGCGGTGGCCGTGTCGTGCTCGCAGAGCACGGAGAGGCAGTACGTGTAGAGGCCGTCGAGGGCGGCCTCGTAGCGGGCGGGGGGCCGCCGGCCGAGCGTGCGCGGTCCCTGTTCCGCTTCCGCGGCGCCGTGGTGCGCCCGGTGTGCGCCGGTGGTGCGTGTGGGGGAATCCAGCCTGCTGCTCGTCACGGGGCGACGGTAGGCAGGGCAAGGGGGACTCTTCGTACCGGTTGAACAGTTCTCATTCTTACGGGTGAAGCTATCGCTCGAAAGGGGACAGGAACCTCACATTCCGTCACTCGATCGAGGACGGGCTCGGGCCGGGCCGTCGCTGTCAGTGGGGGCCGCTACGGTGTGGACCATGGCTGCCCGTACGAAAACCGCCAAGGACCGGCCGTCCTACCGCTGCACCGAGTGCGGCTGGCAGACGGCCAAGTGGCTCGGCCGCTGCCCCGAGTGCCAGGCCTGGGGGACGGTCGAGGAATACGGCGCGCCCGCCGTCCGGACGACCGCGGCCGGCCGGGTCTCCACCGCCGCCGTGCCCATCGGACAGGTCGACGGCCGGCAGGCGACCGCCCGCTCGACCGGCGTCGACGAGCTGGACCGGGTCCTCGGCGGAGGCCTGGTGCCCGGCGCCGTCGTGCTGCTCGCCGGCGAGCCCGGCGTCGGCAAGTCCACGCTCCTGCTCGACGTGGCGGCCAAGGCGGCGAGCGACGAGCACCGCACGCTGTACGTCACGGGCGAGGAGTCCGCGAGCCAGGTCCGGCTGCGCGCCGACCGGATCAACGCGCTCAGCGACCACCTCTATCTCGCGGCCGAGACCGATCTGTCGGCCGTCCTCGGCCACCTCGACGCCGTGAAGCCCTCGCTGCTGATCATGGACTCGGTGCAGACGGTCGCCTCCCCCGAGATCGACGGCGCGCCCGGCGGCATGGCACAGGTCCGCGAGGTCGCCGGAGCCCTCATCCGGGCCTCCAAGGAGCGGGGCATGTCCACGCTCCTCGTCGGCCACGTCACCAAGGACGGCGCCATCGCGGGGCCCCGGCTCCTGGAGCACCTGGTCGACGTCGTCCTGAGCTTCGAGGGCGACCGGCACGCGCGCCTGCGCCTCGTCCGGGGCGTGAAGAACCGGTACGGGGCGACCGACGAGGTCGGCTGCTTCGAGCTGCACGACGAGGGCATCACGGGCCTGGCCGATCCGTCCGGGCTCTTCCTGACCCGGCGTGACGTGGCCGTGCCGGGCACCTGTCTGACGGTCACCCTGGAGGGCCGCCGGCCGCTCGTCGCCGAGGTCCAGTCGCTGACCGTGGACTCCCAGATCCCCTCCCCGCGCCGGACCGTCTCCGGTCTGGAGACCTCCCGGGTCTCGATGATGCTGGCGGTCCTGGAGCAGCGGGGCCGGATCAGCGCGCTGGGCAAGCGGGACATCTACAGCGCGACCGTGGGCGGCGTGAAGCTCTCCGAGCCCGCCGCCGACCTGGCGATCGCGCTGGCCCTCGCCTCCGCGGCGAGCGACACCCCGCTGCCGAAGAACCTGGTCGCGATCGGTGAGGTCGGGCTCGCGGGCGAGGTCCGCCGGGTGACGGGCGTCCAGCGCCGGCTGGCCGAGGCGCACCGGCTGGGCTTCACGCACGCGCTGGTCCCGCCGGACCCGGGCAAGGTCCCGGCCGGCATGAAGGTGACGGAGGTCGCGGACATGGGCGACGCCCTGCTCGTCCTGCCGCGCGGCCGCCGCGCACCGCGCTCCAAGAGCGCGGAGGAGTAAGCCTGGGGACTGCCGGAGTGGGGGACTCGCGGCGCCGGAGTGGGGGACTCGCGGCGCCGGAGTGGGGGACTCGCGGCGTCGGAGCTGGGGAACCCACGGCACCGGAGCGCGGGACTCACGGCGCCGGAGCGGGGGGATTCGCGGCGTCGGAGTCGGGGTCAGGAGACGGCTGAGGTGTGGCCCGGGGGCTTCCCGAGGGGTAGACGAGGGAGCCTGAGGGGTAGGCGAGGGGGCACGACAGGGTCTCTTCGGGATCTTCCGCCGCACCCTTGACCGGCGCGCGGCGGAGGGTGGCGGGGTGGTGTCGCTAGACTTTGCCCTGGTCTCGCCCATCCGTACGAGCCGGAGGAGTGCAGTGGCAGCGAAGGACGGGGCAACAGCTCCCGGGAAGTCCGGCGCGGGCTCCGGCAATGAAGCGCTGATGCGTGCCGCCCTGAGCGCGGTCGCCCCGGGCACCGCGCTGCGCGACGGCCTGGAGCGGATCCTCCGGGGAAACACGGGCGGGCTCATCGTGCTCGGCCTGGACAAGACGGTCGACTCGATGTGCACCGGCGGCTTCGTGCTGGACGTCGAGTTCGCCGCGACGCGCCTGCGCGAGCTGTGCAAGCTCGACGGTGCGCTCGTCCTCGACAAGGACATCACCAAGATCCACCGCGCCGGCGTGCAGCTGGTCCCGGACGCCTCCATCCCCACCGAGGAGACCGGCACCCGCCACCGCACCGCGGACCGGGTCTCCAAGCAGTGCAACTTCCCGGTCGTCTCCGTCTCGCAGTCGATGCGGCTGATCGCGCTGTACGTGAACGGTGAGCGCCGGGTCCTGGAGGAGTCGGGCACGATCCTGTCCCGCGCCAACCAGGCACTCGCGACGCTGGAGCGGTACAAGCTCCGGCTCGACGAGGTGGCCGGCACGCTCTCCGCGCTGGAGATCGAGGACCTGGTCACGGTCCGGGACGTCACCGCCGTCGCCCAGCGACTGGAGATGGTGCGCCGGATCGCCACCGAGATCGCCGAGTACGTGGTCGAGCTCGGCACCGACGGACGGCTCCTGTCGCTCCAGCTCGACGAGCTGATCGCGGGTGTGGAGCCGGAGCGCGAGCTGGTGGTCCGGGACTACGTGCCCGAGCCGACGGCCAAGCGCTCGCGGACGGTCGCCGAAGCGCTCACCGAGCTGGACGCGCTCACCCACACCGAGCTGCTCGAACTTCCCGTCGTGGCGAGGGCCCTGGGCTACAGCGGTTCGCCCGAGACCCTCGACTCGGCCGTCTCGCCGCGCGGCTACCGGCTCCTCGCGAAGGTGCCGCGGCTGCCGGGCGCGATCATCGAGCGGCTCGTGGAGCACTTCGGCGGGCTGCAGAAGCTCCTCGCGGCGAGTGTCGACGACCTCCAGACCGTCGACGGCGTCGGCGAGGCCCGCGCCCGCAGCGTCCGCGAGGGCCTCTCGCGGCTGGCGGAGTCCTCGATCCTGGAGCGGTACGTCTAGGGCCTGTCCGGCCTTGATCCGCCGTACAGGCCCTGGGGCTCCGGGGCCTGTACGGGGAGCGGCGGCCGTCTGAATCCCGCGGGCCCGTTCCCGTGCCGTACGGCACGGGAACGGGCCCGGCTCAGTCCTTGGCCAGGGTGAACGAGGCCGGGGGCACCTTCGCGCCCGCCATCGTCGCCTCCACCAGGTAGGTCCCGGGGCCGGCCTGGCCCGCCGGGGCGGTGGCGCATCGCGGTGCGCTGCGCCCGCGGTCCCACTCCACGGTGTGGGTGACCGTGGCCCCCGCGGGGACGCTCAGGAGGAGCGGGTTGCCGGGGCGCGGGCAGTCGTCGGAGGCCCAGACCGCGTCGGCCTGCTTGTCACTGATCGTCAGGACCGCGCTGCGCGGGCCGAAGTCGGCCTTGCAGGCGGCCTTCGAGGTGTTCTTGGCGACCAGGTGGAAGCGGGGCTTCTCGCCGGCCTCGTAGGAGAGCTTGGCGCTGCGCAGCGTCAACTGGAGCGCTCCGGAGGGGCAGTTCGGGAGCGGAGAGTCGGCCGGAACCTGCTGCCCCGCGCCGGTGCCCGCGCCGCCGTCGCCGCCCGCGCCGTCGGTGTCGCCGTTCTTCCCGGTGCCGCCGGAGCCCGAGTCCGTACCGCCGTCGGCGCCCGAACCGGAGCCCGAGCCCGTGTCCGTACCGGAGCCGGCCGAGCCGCCGCCGTCACCACCGTCGCCGCCGCTGCCGCCGTCGCCCGACGTCTCGCCGGATTCGCCCGACTCGTCGCGGCCGCCGGGCTGTTGGCTGATCGCCGGGCCGGTGCCGGAGGGGCCGGGAGTGATCGAAGGGGGTGTGGGCGACGAGCCGTTGGCGGCGTCGTTCGCCTTCTTCCCGCCGCCGTCACCCGAGCTGACGGCCCAGACGGCGAGCAGCGCGAGAACCGCCACCAGGCACAGCGCCACCGCCCTCCGTCGCCAGTAGATGGTGGAGGGAAGCGGCCCGACCGGATTGCGCAAAGATCCCACGACCCGAACCTTACGAGAGATCCGGCTCAACTCCCGCCCCACCCGCCGCCCGAGGCGGCAAGTTTTGCCGATGATCACATCCGTCCGCGCCGGGAACTTTTCCGGAACAGGCCTGAAGCGGCGGGGAATCAGCGGGTTCCGGCGGGCCCCCCACTTTCGTCGGGGGTCGCTCTGGCCGTTGGCCCGGGGCGGCGGGCTCCTAATTCCGGTTAGCGTCGTCCACCATGGACTCCCTCCTCGACCTCTCCGATCGGCTCTACCTCGACGTCGCCGACTTCGCCCACTCCACCCCGCACTGGTTCCAGTGGCTCGCGGAGGTGTGGACCGAGGCAGGACTGCTGCTCTTCGGCGTGCTGTTCCTGGCCGGCTGGTGGCGCTCCCGTGACGGATCGAGCCGGATGATGGCGCTCGCGCTGCTCGCCCCGCTCGCCACCGCCTTCGGTTACGTGGTGAGCGAGGCGCTGAAGTCGCTGGTCGACGAGGAACGGCCGTGCCGCGCGGTCGTCGGGGCGCCCGCCGCGCTCGTGGAGTGCCCGCCGTACGGCGACTGGTCCTTCCCGAGCAACCACTCGGCCATCGCGGGCGCCGCCGCCATCGCGCTCGCCCTGTCCTGGCGCGGGATCGTCTGGCTGACCGTGCCCATGGCGCTGCTCATGGCGTTCTCCCGGGTCTTCGTCGGCGTGCACTACCCGCACGACGTGACCGTCGGCCTGCTGCTCGGTGCCCTCGTCGCCTTCGTCGTCATGCGGGCGGCGGAGCGGCCGGTGCGGTCCCTGGTGGAGACGGCGAGGTCGAGCCGGAGCTCGGCCGTCGTGTGGTGCGCGGGGCGCGGGCCCCGGGCGCACGCCGCGGCGCACTCCGCCGCGCACGCCTCCGTACACGCCGACCGGTCCGAGCGCGCGCGCCACGGCGCGCGCTGATCCCGCCGCGGACGTGCCAGGATCGGGGTGCCATGACTTCCATCGACACTCCCCCCGGTCCCCCGGCCCCCGTAGCTCCCTCCCTTCCCCCGGAGCTGCACGGGCCCGTCCTCGCCTGGTTCGACCGGCACGCCCGTGACCTGCCCTGGCGCCGTCCCGAAGCCGGAGCCTGGGGGGTGATGGTCAGCGAGTTCATGCTCCAGCAGACCCCCGTCGTCCGGGTCCTTCCGGTGTACGAGCAGTGGCTCGCGCGCTGGCCGCGCCCGGCCGACCTGGCCGCTGAGGCCCCCGGCGAGGCGGTGCGCGCCTGGGGCAGGCTCGGCTATCCGCGCCGGGCGCTGCGCCTGCACGCGGCGGCCACGGCCATAACGGAACGGCATCGCGGCGACGTCCCCCGCGACCACGGCCAGCTGCTCTCGCTGCCCGGGATCGGCGAGTACACGGCGGCCGCGGTGGCCTCCTTCGCCTACGGGCAGCGGCACGCGGTCCTGGACACCAATGTGCGCCGGGTCTTCGCGCGGGCGGCGACCGGCGTCCAGTACCCGCCGAACGCGACCACGGCCGCCGAGCGCCGGCTCGCCCGGGCGCTGCTCCCGGAGGACGAGGCGACGGCCTCCCGCTGGGCCGCGGCCTCGATGGAGCTGGGCGCGCTCGTGTGCACGGCGCGCAACGAGGACTGCGGGAGCTGCCCGATCGCCGAGCGCTGCGCGTGGCAGCTGGCGGGGAAGCCGGCGCACGACGGCCCGCCGCGGCGGGGCCAGACGTACGCGGGCACGGACCGGCAGGTGCGGGGCCGGCTCCTCGCGGTGCTGCGCGAGTCGACGGATCCGGTCGAGCAGGCCGCTCTGGACGCGGTCTGGGACGAGCCGATGCAGCGGACCAGGGCCCTGGACGGCCTGGTCGCGGACGGTCTCGTCGAGCCTCTGGAGGGCGGGCGCTACCGCCTGCCGCTCTCCTGACGCGGCCGCCGCGAAACCTTCTCCGTTCCCGCTGTTACACAACCGATGGGTAGCCGTGCGTCCACCGACGGCTGCCCCGCACAGCCCCGTGACAACTCCTCCGTAGCGTCGTCCACGACACGAGGAAATGGCTGGTCACGGGGATGGAGGCGGTTCGGATGAGGCACGGAGAGGTGCTCGACTTCGAGGAGTACGTACGCACGCGGCAGGACGCGCTGCTGCGCAGTGCCCGTCGTCTCGTCCCCGACCCGGTCGACGCCCAGGACCTCCTCCAGACCGCGCTGGCCCGGACGTACGGCCGCTGGGACGGCATCGCCGACAAGTCCCTCGCCGACGCCTACCTGCGCCGGGTCATGATCAACACCCGTACCGAGTGGTGGCGCTCCCGCAAGCTCGAAGAGGTGCCCACCGAGCAGCTGCCCGACGCGAGCGTCGACGACCCGACCGAGCAGCACGCCGACCGGGCCCTCCTCATGGACATCCTGAAGGTCCTCGCGCCGAAGCAGCGCAGCGTCGTCGTCCTCCGTCACTGGGAGCAGATGAGCACCGAGGAGACGGCGGCGGCGCTCGGGATGTCGACGGGTACGGTGAAGTCGACGCTCCACCGCGCGCTGGCCCGGCTCCGCCAGGAGCTGGAGAGCCGCGACCTCGACGCCCGCGCCCTGGGGCGGACGGGAGAGCGGGCGGACGTACGAGGTGACGAAGGGGGGCGGGGGCGGTGCGCGGCCTAGACGCCGATTCCGACGACGGCAGAGAAGCCGACGGCAGAGAAACCGACGGCAGAAGAGCCGACGGTAGAGAAACCGACGGCGGAGAACCCGGCGGCAGAGGCAGCGGCGGCGACCGGGACGGCACCGGGCGGCGCCGCCCTCGCCGTACGGTCAAGGCGGCGAGCGTCACGGCGGTGGCCGGGCTCGTCGCCGTCGGGCTGTCCGTGGCCGCCTGCTCCACCGGCGGCACGGGCTCCCGCGACGAGGGCGCGGCCCGCGTCGACGAGACCGCGGCGGCGGCGCCCAGCCCCTCCTCCCCCGCCGCGCCCAGCGGTCCGCAGTCCGCCGAGCGCGTGGATCCGATCGCGCTGCTCAAGGCCGACCCGAAGATCGGCGAGCGGCTCAAGGACGATCTGAAGCCCTGCGTCGCGGACGCGTACCCGGTGGACGCCTCCTACGGCAATCTCACCGGCAGTGCCGCTCCCGATGTCGTCGTCAATGTGATGACCTGCGGTGATGCCGTCGGCATCGGCACGTACGTCTACCGGAAGCAGAGCGACCGGTACGTGAACGTGTTCATGGCGGAGGACGCGGCGGTCTACGCCACGATCGACCGGGGCGACCTGATCGTCACCAAGCAGGTGTACGCGAAGGGCGACCCGGTCGCGTATCCCTCGGGCGAGGACGTGATCACGTACCGCTGGGCGGGGAACCGGTTCACCCAGCACGACTGGGTGCACAACGACTACAGCCGCGCCGTCGGGGACGGCGAGGCGGCCGTGGAGCCGGCGCCGAGCGAACCCGCCTCGAACTGAGTCCCGCCTCCACCACAGCAGCACCACAGCAGCACCACACGGCACCACCGCAGCACCGCAGCACCGCAGCAGCACAGAACCCGAAGGGCACGCACGATGGCCGAAACCCATGTCCTGTTCGTCGAGGACGACGACGTGATCCGTGAGGCCACCCAGCTCGCCCTGGAGCGGGACGGCTTCCGGGTCACGGCGATGCCCGACGGGCTCTCCGGCCTGGACGCCTTCCGGGCGCAGCGGCCGGACATCGCCCTCCTCGACGTGATGCTGCCGGGCATGGACGGCGTCAGCCTCTGCCGCCGCATCCGCGACGAGTCGACCGTGCCGGTGATCATGCTGTCGGCGCGCGCCGACTCGATCGACGTCGTCCTCGGCCTGGAGGCCGGGGCCGACGACTACGTCACGAAGCCCTTCGACGGCTCCGTCCTCATGGCCCGCATCCGGGCCGTCCTGCGGCGCTTCGGCCACGCGGGCGGGCCGGGCGCCGGCGAGCGCGGGGACGAGTCGGCGGACGGCGGCGGGCTGCTCGCCTTCGGCGACCTGGAGGTCGACACGGACGGCATGGAGGTCCGCAAGGACGGGGCGCCCGTGGCGCTGACCCCGACCGAGATGCGGCTGCTCCTGGAGTTCTCGTCCGCGCCGGGCACCGTACTGTCCCGGGACAAGCTCCTGGAGCGGGTCTGGGACTACGGCTGGGGCGGCGACACCCGGGTCGTGGACGTCCACGTCCAGCGGCTGCGCGCCAAGATCGGCCAGGACCGGATCGAGACGGTCCGGGGCTTCGGCTACAAGCTCAAGGGTTAGGGGACGGTCTCCTTCCGATGTCCTTCCGACCCGTGAAGCCGCGCGCGCTCCGTACCGGGGTCCGCTGGAAGATCGCCGTCGCCATCGCGGCGGTCGGCGCGCTCATCGCGGTCACGCTGAGCGTGGTCGTGCACAACGCCGCCCGCATCTCGATGCTCGACAACGCGCGCGAGGTGCAGATGGAGCGGCTGCTCTTCGCCCAGCGGATGTACGAGACGTCGAAGCCGAAGGAGCCCCGCTTCGGCACGAAGATCAACGACCCGGCGCTGCCGCCCCAGCTCGACCATCTGATGCAGGACCGGCGGCGCGGCACCTTCGTGCAGGAGCACCGGCACGGCGGGCCGCCCGACGTGTGGGCCGCGGTGCCGCTCGCCAACGGCGACGTGCTGTCGCTGCACATCCCCTTCGCCGACCGCAGCGCGGCGATCATGACCGATCTGGACCGGGCGCTCGTCATCGGCTCGGTCTCGGTGGTGTTCGGCGGCTGCGCGCTCGGCGTGCTCATCGGCGGCCAGCTCTCGCGGCGGCTGCGGAAGGCCGCCGCCGCGGCCGGGCGGGTCGCCCAGGGCAATACGGACGTCCGCGTACGGGACGCGATCGGCGGGGTCGTCCGGGACGAGACCGACGAGCTGGCCCGGGCGGTCGACGCCCTGACCGACGCCCTGAACGAGCGGATCGAGGCCGAGCGGCGGGTCACCGCCGACATCGCGCACGAGCTGCGCACCCCCGTGACCGGGCTGCTCACGGCGGCCGAGCTGCTGCCGCCGGGGCGTCCGACCGAGCTCGTACGGGACCGGGCGCAGGCCATGCGGACGCTGGTCGAGGACGTCCTGGAGGTGGCCCGGCTCGACAGCGCGTCGGAGCGGGCCGAGCTCCAGGAGATCGCGCTCGGCGAGTTCGTGGAGCGGCGGGTGCGGTCGCTCGATCCGGAGGTGGTCGTCCGGGTCGTCCACGAGTCCTGGGTGAACACCGACCCGCGCCGCCTGGAGCGCATCCTGGGCAACCTCCTGGCGAACGCCGCCAAGCACGGCAAGCCGCCGGTGGAGGTCACCGTCGAGGGCCGGGTCGTACGGGTCCGCGACCACGGTCCGGGCTTCCCCGAAGCGCTCCTCAAGGAGGGCCCGAGCCGCTTCCGTACGGGGACGAGCGACCGCGCGGGCCAGGGCCACGGTCTGGGGCTGACGATCGCGGCGGGCCAGGCGCGGGTGCTCGGCGCCCGGCTGACCTTCCGGAACGTGGCCTCGGCGACGGGGCCCGAGGGGGTCGGCGGCGCGATCGCGGTGCTGTGGCTGCCGGACCACGCGCCGACGAACACGGGCAGCTTCCCGATGCTGGGGCAGTTGCCGGACTGACGCGGTCCGTGGAACGGACACGGCGGTGGGGGGGGGGGGCGGGGGGGGGGGCCCCCCCCCCCCCCCGCCCCCGGCGAGCGGGGGGCGGCGCACGGGGGGTGGGGCGCCGCGGGGGCGGGGCGGGCGCGAGGCGGAGGGC
>NZ_JBHJUO010000043.1:0-22184 GCF_042268445.1 Streptomyces sp. NPDC056169
TCTACATTTGTTTTGTGGTGGGCTGCGTTTTTTTTTAAAACTACCATGTTGTATCCCCCCCAACCCCCCCCCCCCCCGGGGGGGGCCGGCCGCCCCCCCCCCGGGCCGCCCGGCCCCGGCGGGCCCCGGGACCGCCGGTTCCCCCATGACCGACGGCACCCCGGGTCGCCCGTCCGGCACCGCGGGACGCAAGGCCGGGACCGCGCCCGCGCGCCGGGCCCGCCGCCCGCGCGCCGGCGGCTGGCTCGCCGCCCTGCCCCTCTTCCTCCTCGTCGCCCTCGCCTTCGGGCTGCCCGCGCTCGCCATGACCGACGGCGCCTTCACCGTCGCCGACGGCTCGTACGGCCTCGACAACCTCACCCGCTCGGTCGACGGCGCCTACCGCACCGCCCTGCTCGGCAGCATCGAACTCTCCGCGCTCACCGCCGCCGTCGGCACCCTCTTCGGGCTGCTCCTCGCCCAGGCCGTGGTCTCCTCGCGCGGCCGGGCCCTGCGCGAGGCCGTGCTCACCGCCTCCGGCGTGCTTGCCAACTTCGGCGGCGTACCGCTCGCCTTCGCGTTCGTCGCGACCCTCGGCAACGCCGGCGTCCTCACCACGAGCCTCGGCCTCGGCGACCACGGCTGGTCGCTGTACAGCTTCTGGGGACTCGCCCTCACCTACCTGTACTTCCTGGTACCGCTCATGGTGCTGACCGTCGCGCCCGCCCTCGACGGGCTGCGCGTCCAGTGGCGGGAGGCCGCCCGCGACTGCGGCGCCTCGGCCTGGCAGTACTGGCGCCACGTCGGCCTCCCCGCGCTGCTGCCGTCCCTCCTCGGCGGGTTCGTGCTGCTCTTCGGCAGCGCCTTCGCCGCGTACGCGACGGCCGCCGCCATGGTCGGCAGCTCCGTCCCCCTCGTGACGCTCCAGATCGCCGACGCGCTCTCCGGCAACGTCCTGGTCGGCCAGGAGAACGTCGCCCTCGCCCTCAGCCTCGACATGGTCGTCGTCGCGGCGCTCGTCATGGCCGTCCACCTCCCCCTCCAGCGAAGGAGCACCCGATGGCTCGCCTAGGGGACGTCTCGCCGATCCGGCCGGGCTCGCGGGGACTGGGACGGCTCCTCGTCCTCCTGCTCGCCGGGGTCTACTTCCTGGTGCCGCTGCTCGCCTCCACCGTCTTCACCGTGAACGTCCCCGGACAGGGCCTCACCCTCTCCTCGTACACCCGGATCTTCACGGCGCCCGGCTTCACCGGCAGCCTGTTGCTCTCCCTGGGGCTCGCCGCGGCGACCGTCGCCCTCGTCCTCCTCGTCACCGTGCCCGCGGCCGTCGCGGCGCGCCTCTCGGCGCCCCGGCTGCGCCCGGTCCTGGAGGTCGTCTGCACCCTGCCGCTGGTGGTGCCGCCGGTCGCGCTGACCGCCGGGCTCGGCACCGTCCTGCGCTGGGGCCCCGAGAAACTGTCGACGACCCCGCTCTACCAGACCTTCGTGGCCGTGCAGAACCCGGACTTCCCCCTCGTCCTCGTCCTCGCCTACGCCGTGATGGCGCTGCCCTTCGTCTACCGGGCGCTCGACGCCGGGCTGCGTTCCGTCGACGTGCGCACCCTGGTCGAGGCCGCGCGGGACTGCGGGGCTTCCTGGCCGCGCGCGCTCGTCTCGGCCGTCCTGCCCAACCTCCGGGGCGCCCTCCTGAACGCCTCGTTCCTGACGCTCGCGCTGGTGCTCGGCGAGTTCACGGTCGCCTCGCTCCTCGGCTTCCAGCCCTTCGCGGTCTGGATCGTGCAGGCGTCCGGCTCGGACGCCCGGCTCTCCGTGGCCGTCTCGCTGCTGAGCCTGCTGCTGACCTGGGTGCTGCTGCTCGCGCTCACGACCGTGGGCAACCGCCGCCGCGCACCGCGCTCCTCCCGTCCGTCCGAAGCCTCCGCGGCTTCCCGAGGAAAGACCTCCCGATGACCGTGCTCGACCAGCCGGTGCGCACCGGCGCCGACCTCCGCATCCGTGGCCTGCGCCGGTCCTTCGGCTCCGCCGTCGCGCTCGACGGCCTCGACCTCGACGTCGCCCCCGGCGAACTCCTCGCGCTGCTCGGCCCGTCCGGCTGCGGCAAGACGACCGCGCTGCGCGTCCTCGCCGGATTCGAGCGGCCCGACGAGGGCCAGGTCCTGCTCGACGGCGAGGACATCGTGCCGGTGCCCGCCGATCGCCGCGACACGGCGATGGTGTTCCAGTCGTACAGCCTCTTCCCGCACCTCACCGCCGCCGACAACGTGGCCTTCGGGCTGCGGATGCGCAAGGTCCGCACCGCCGAACGCCGGACGCGCGCCGCCGAACTGCTCGAACTCGTCGGCCTCGCCGGGCACGGCGACCGCTTCCCGCACCAGCTCTCCGGCGGCCAGCAGCAGCGCGTCGCGCTCGCCCGGGCGCTCGCGCTCCGCCCCCGGCTGCTGCTGCTCGACGAACCGCTGTCGGCGCTCGACGCGCGGGTGCGGCTGACGCTGCGCGAGGAGATCCGCCGGCTCCAGCTGGAGCTCGGCATCACCACCGTGTTCGTCACCCACGACCAGGAGGAGGCGCTGTCGATGGCCGACCGGGTCGCGGTGATGAACGGCGGCCGGCTGGAGCAGTGCGCCTCGCCGACCGAGCTGTACGAGCGTCCCGCGACGGACTTCGTCGCGGAGTTCATCGGCACCATGAACCGGCTGCCGGGCCACGCCGACGGCGACGGCTCGGTCGACGTCCTCGGGGTGCGGCTGCCGGTCGACGGCCCCGCCGGCTCCGGCCGGGTCACCGCACTCGTCCGCCCCGAGGCCCTGGAGATCGAGGAGGGCGGTACGGGACGCATCGTCGCCACCTCCTTCCACGGCCCCACCACCCGCGTGCGCGTGGCCCTCGCCGACGGTACGGACGTCAAGGCCGACGTGCCGACGCACGCCGCCACCGCGCTCACGCCCGGCACGGCCGTCACCGTACGGCCCGTGCGGCGGCCCGTCGTCCTCGCCGCCGCGGGCGGTGCCCGATGACCCGACTCCAGGCCGTCCTCTTCGACATGGACGGGACGCTCGTCGACACCGAGGGCGTCTGGCTCGACGTGGTCGAGGCGGCCGCCGCGCGCCGGGGCCGCACCCTGGACGCCGAGCACCGCACGGCGGTGACCGGCCGCTCGGTGGAGGACACGGCCGCCCTGCTCCGGGACCACCTCGGAGCGCCGGCGGCGGAGCTCGCCGCCGAGCTGGGCGCCGACTTCGCCGCACGCCTCGAAGTGGCCGCCGTGCCCCGGCCGGGCGCGCTGCGGCTGCTCGCCGCGCTGCGTGCCCGCCGGGTCCCGACGGCCCTGGTGTCGGCCTCGCCCCGGGCGGTCGTCGCCCAGGTCGCGGGCACCCTGGACGGGCACCGCTTCGACGCGCTGTTCGGCGCCGAGGACACCGTCCGCACGAAGCCCGAGCCCGACCCGTACCTGGCGGCCGCGCTGGCGCTCGGCGTCGAACCGGCCCGGTGCGTCGCCGTCGAGGACAGCCCGACCGGCGTGGCCTCGGCGGTCGCCGCGGGCTGCCGGGTTCTCGCCGTGCCGTCGACGGAACCGCTCGCGGACTTCGCCGGGACCGAAGGCGTCACGCTCGCGGACTCGTTGACCGAGGTGGACCCCGAGATGTTGATCTCCCTGGTTCGTTGAGCCCGGTCCGTGACAGGGTGGGGCGTGTGAGTGTGAGTGAGGGACGGGCCAGGACGCCGCTGTATCTGAAGGTCGCCGCCGATCTGCGGACCGCCATCACGGCGGGCGAGTACGGCTCGGGGGCCAAGCTGCCCGCCGAGGACGAACTGGCCCGCCGGTACGGCGTGTCCAGAGGGACGGTCCGTCAGGCGCTGGCCGCGCTGCGGACCGACGGGCTCATCACCTCACGCCGCGGTTCCCGCCGGGTCGTGCTCGGCGGGCCCCGGCTGCACAGCTTCGGCGAGCTGCGCTCGTTCACCCGCTGGGCGCGCTCGCTCGGCGAGACGCCCGGCGGCCGGATCGTGGCCGTCGACCGGGTCCCGGCGGACGCGGAGGAGGCCGAGAAGCTCCGCGTCGCGGAAGGCGCGCCCGTCTACCGGGTGCGGCGGCTGCGGACGCTCGCGGGCACGCCCGTGATGGTGGAGCGGACGACGTACCCGGAGCGGATCGGGGAGCTGGTGGCCGGGATGCCGCTGGACACGGTCTCGCACTCGGAGCAACTGGAGCTGCACGGCGTGCTGTTCTCCGACGCCCGGCACACCATCGACCTCGTGCCGGCCGACGCCGACGACGCGGAGCTGCTCGGCTGCCCGGTCGGCGAGTCGCTGCTGCGGGAGCGGCGGCACTCCACCGACCCGGCCGGTACCCCGGTGGAGTGGTCCCAGGACCGCTATCTGCCGGGGACGGTGGCGTTCACGATGCAGAGTTCGACGGCGACGAGCGCGCTGGGACGCCGGCTCGGGTCCTGAACCGGCGCCCCGGCGCCTGCCACGGGGTACTTCGGCCGCTACGGGGTGAGCAGCCCGGCCAGCAGGGGCCGGAAGTGCGCGAAGCCCGGGGTGTCCATGTCCGGGTCCTTCGCCTGCTCGTCCCAGCGGCGTACGGCCACGGCGTCGGCGGCCCCCGGGTGCGCCTCGAAGGCGCGCGCCTGCGCCTCGGTCATCGGCCCGCCCTGCACGGCCAGGGTGTGGACGGACGCCTCGGAGAGCAGGGCGAAGTAGCCGGGTTCGACGGCGCAGAGATAGCGCTTGGCGGCGACGTGCAGCCGTACGGGCTCGGTGACGTCGGGCCCGAACCACCGGCCGAGCCAGTCGGCTCCGGTGTGGCTGTGCCGGTTGTCGGTGCCGTTCTCCATCAGGTCGCGGCCGGTGACGGCGCCCTGGAAGTGGCCGACGTCGTGCAGGAGCGCGGCGGCGACCAGGTGCGGCGCGGCGCCCGCGGCCTCGGCGAGGGCGCCGGCCTGGAGCATGTGCTCGGCCTGGGTGACGGCTTCGCCGAGGTACTCGGCGCTGCCCTCGCCCTCGAAGAGCCGGGCGAGGAGATCGAGCGGGTCCACCGGGGTCGTGGTCACTTCGCGCTCGCCTCCCGGCGCAGGACGGCGAGGGTGGAGGCGAGGCCGTCGATGTCGGCGTAGGCGCCCTGGAGGTGGCGGTCGCCCGACTCGGCGAACGCCGTCCTGGCGTGCAGCAGCCGGGTGTTGTCGAAGATCAGGCAGTCGCCGGGCGCGAGCCGGAAGTCCAGCTGGAGCTCATCCCGGAGCAGCAGCTCGCCGAAGCGCCGGTAGGCGGCGTAGAAGGCGTCGAGTCGGTCGGCGGGCAGCCGCAGCGTGCCGATGGAACGGTTGTTGAAGCGGATCTCGCGGATCCGGCCGTCCGGGTCGGTGCCGATCAGCGGTCGGTGGGCGCGGAGTTCGGTGTGCTCGTCGGCGAACGCGAAGGGGACGGGGACGCGCGTGAGGATCTCGTACGCCTCCGGTGACTCGGCGCGCAGCAGGGCCGCCGCGTGGAAGCCGTCGACGAGCCCCGAGTCGCCTCCCTGGGCCGCGTTGACGAGGCAGTGGAGCAACTGGAGGGTGGGGACGGGGTCGCGGTAGGGGTTGTCGGTGTGCGGGGTGATGCGGGCACCCGTGAAGGCGAGGTTGTTGGGGTCGGCCTCGACCCGCACCTCGAAGAGCTCGCCGTAGTTGGTCTCGCGGACGTAGCCGAAGGTGCGTGCCACATCGAGGACTTGGCGGTCGCGGACGGGGACCCCGCGCAGCAGGACGAAGCCGAGGCGCAGGACGGAGTCGAGGGCGGCGGCCCGGACGGCCGGGTCGCCGCTGTAGGCGTCCCAGTCGGCCTCGGGCAGCCCGCCGTCGAAGCGGCTCGCGGCCCACGTCTCCTTGTCGTCCTCCGCGCGGCCGTCACCCGGGGAGGCGGAGGCCCCGGGGAGGTGCTCGCCCAGCCAGGCGTCGGGGTAGACGGACCGGTGTCCGTCGGGGGACCAGACGACCTCGCGCGCGGGGGAGCCGTCGGGGGTGCGGACGTCGTGGACGGCGTCGACGGCGAGCGCGCCGGGGAGTTCGGTGATCTGGAACAGCTTCTGGCCGTTGCGGGGGTCCCGGCAGTCCGCGCAGGGGCAGTTGTCGCGCAGCCAGAGGGGGGAGGCGGAGGCGAGTGACACCATGAGGATCTCCAAGTTGTACAGACAACTTTCGTTCGGGCGTGAGCCTCTCAGCCGCGGGTGGCCGAGGGGTTACGGCCGGATGGACGGCGCCGCCGCGGCCCCGCCACCGGGGTGAGTACGCGTACTCAGGTGCCGCCCACCGGACTCCTCCATGCTGGTGCGCGAAGCCGGACCGTCTCAGGGGGACACACATGGACCACGCCTTACAGCTGCGCGCCGCCACGCCTCGGGATCTCGACTGGATCCACGAACTGCGCCATCGCGTGTACGCGGAGGAGCTGGGGCAGCACCCGGTGAATCCGGCGGGGCGGCTGAGCGACGCGCTCGACGGCGACAACGTGTACCTCGTGGCCGCGCGCGGGGAGACGCGGATCGGCTTCGTCGGCCTCACCCCGCCGTGGGTCGGCCGCTACGCGCTGGACAAGTACCTGACGCGCGAGGAGCTGCCCGTCCTGACGGAGGAGGCGCCGTTCGAGATCCGCGTCCTGACCGTCGAGCCGCGCCGGCGGTCCACCGCCGCGGCGCCCCTCCTCATGTACGCGGCGCTGCGCTGGGTCGCGGCGCGCGGCGGCCGCCGGGTGGTGGCCATGGGACGTACCGAGCTGCTCGGCATGTACCTCGCCACCGGGCTGCGTCCGGTGGGACGCACGGTCCGCTCGGGTGCCGTCTCGTTCGAGGTGCTGAGCGGCTCCGTGGCCGAGCTGACGAGGACGGTCGGGGAGCGCCACGGCCGGACCCTGGAGCGGCTGCGGGCGGACCTCGACTGGCGGCTGGACGTGCCGTTCGCCCCGCGCGCGGACGGCTGCGAGCACGGCGGCGCCTTCTTCTCGGCGATCGGCACGGACTTCCGGACGCTGAGCCGCCGTCACGAGGTGGTCGCGGCCGATGTGCTGGACGCCTGGTACCCGCCCTCCCCGGAGGTCCGCGCCGTCCTGGCGGAGGACCCGGGGTGGGCGGCACGAACCTCACCGCCGACCGGCGCGGAAGGGCTGATCGCGGAGATCGCCCGGGTCCGCGGCCTCCCGGAGAGCTCACTGGTCGTCGGGGCGGGCTCGTCCGACCTGATCTTCCGGGCGTTCGGCCGGTGGCTCACGCCGGGCAGCCGGGTGCTGCTGCTCGATCCGAGCTACGGCGAGTATGCCCATGTCACCGAGCGGGTGATCGGCTGCCGGGTCGACCGGCTCCGGCTGAGCAGGGAGGACGGCTGGCTGCTCGACCCGGACCGGCTCGCCGCCGCGACCCGCGACGGACGGTACGACCTCGTCGTGGTGGTCAATCCGAACAACCCCACCGGCCGCCACGCCCCCGCCGACGCCCTGCGCGCGGTGATCGAGGCCTCGCCCGCGCGGACCCGCTGGTGGATCGACGAGGCGTACCTGGGCTACGTCGACCCGGCGGACTCCCTGGCCGGGCTCGCCTCGACCGACCCCCGGGTCGTGGTCTGCACCTCGCTGTCGAAGATGTACGCCCTGTCGGGCATGCGCGCCGCGTATCTGGTGGCCGCCCCGGACACGGCCGGGGAGCTGCGCCGCTGGACGCCGCCGTGGCCCGTGAGTCTGCCGGCCCAGCTGGCCGCCGTGACGGCGCTGCGCGACCCCGCGTACTACGCGGAACGCTGGGCGCGCACCGCCGTGCTGCGCCGGGAGCTCGCCGCCGGGCTCGCGGAGCTCGACGGGTTCTCCTCGGTCGACGAGGGGGTGGCGAACTTCCTCACCGTGACCCTGCGGCCGGACGGGCCGAGCGCGGCCCGGCTGGTGCGCGAGTGCCGCCGCCACGACGTGTACCTGCGGGACCTGTCGCCGATGTCCCCCGCGTACGAGGGGCGGACCGTCCGCGTCGCCGTCCGCGACACGGCGGAGAACGCGCGGATCGTGGCGGCCTGCCGGAGCGCCCTGGAAGCCTTGGAAGCCCTGGAGGTACGGGGCGAGCCGGATGTACGGGGCGAGCTGGACGCCCGGGATGCCCGGGACGCGCTGAGCGTGCCGGGCGGGCGGGGCTCCCGGTGACGGTCCCGGTGACGACCGTCGCCGGTCTCGTGCCGTACCTCGGCGGGGCCCTGGCGGTCGGCGGGCTCGCGGTGGCGGCGACCCGGCGGCGCGAGCTGATGATCCGCTGGTGCGTGTGGGCGCTCGGCGTACCCCTGGTCACCGCCGCGTTCTGGCTCGGCCCACCGGGGATCGCGGCCCTCGCGGCCGTGGTCGCCGTCGTCGCGGTGGCGGAGTTCGGCGGACTGCTGCGGCTGGGCCCGGTGGACCGGGCGGTGCTCGGCGCGGCGGTCGTCGGGCTCGTCCTGACCGCCTGGCTGGCGCCGGGGGAGGTGCCCCGGGCGGCGGCGGTCGGGGCGCTCGCGATCGCCGGGGTGCCCCTGCTGTCGGGCGACGCGGAGCACGGACTGCGCCGCCTGGGCGCGGGGCTGCTCGGGCTCGTGTGGCTGGGGGCCCTGGCCGGTCTCGTGCGGGCGGGCGCCCTCGGCCTCGTCCTGTTCGTGGCCGTGTCGATCGCCGACATCGTCGCGTACGCGGCGGGCAGCCGGTTCGGCGGCCCCCGGCTCTCCCCGCTGTCGCCCGCCAAGCGGTGGAGCGGCACGCTGGCCGGGGCGGCGGCCGGTCTCGGCGCGCTCGCCGTGCTGTCGTCCCTGACCTGGCAGACGGCGGTGGCCGTGGCGGTCGGCGGCCCGCTCGGGGACCTGCTGGAGTCGATGGTCAAACGGGGCGCCGGTGCCAAGGACGCCGGCCGGTGGCTGGCCGGCTCCGGAGGCCTCCTGGACCGGATCGACTCCCTGCTCGTCGCCCTGGCGGTGTTCCTGGTGCTGAGCTGAGCGACGGTTCCGCCGCCCCGCGCGGGTCGGGGTTGTCCACAGGTTCCGGCGGACGGCGCCGGGGTGTCGGTGGAGGCCGCTAGGCTTCACGAATGGTCCTTTCCGACGCATCCGCCCAGGTCTCCGACGCCTCGCAGGTGCTCCACCGCGTCTTCGGCTACAGCTCCTTCCGCGGGGAGCAGCAGGAGATCATCGAGCAGGTCGTCGGCGGCGGCGACGCGCTCGTCCTGATGCCGACCGGCGGCGGCAAGTCGCTCTGCTACCAGATCCCCGCGCTCGTCAGAGACGGCACGGGCGTCGTGATCTCGCCGCTCATCGCCCTGATGCAGGACCAGGTGGACGCGCTCAGGGCCCTCGGGGTGCGGGCCGGATTCCTGAACTCGACGCAGGATCAGTACGAGCGGCAGGCTGTCGAGCAGGCCTTCCTCGCGGACGAGCTCGACCTGCTCTACCTGGCCCCCGAGCGGCTGCGGACCGAGGGCACGCAGCGGCTCCTCGACCGGGGCAAGGTGTCGCTCTTCGCGATCGACGAGGCGCACTGCGTCGCCCAGTGGGGTCACGACTTCCGGCCCGACTACCTGGCCCTCTCGATGCTCCACGAGCGCTGGCCCAAGGTGCCGCGGATCGCGCTGACCGCGACGGCCACCGAGGCCACCCACGCCGAGATCGCGGCGCGACTGGGCCTGGAGGACGCCCGGCACTTCGTCGCCGGCTTCGACCGGCCGAACATCCAGTACCGCATCGTGCCGAAGAACAACCCGCTCAAGCAGCTCCTCGACCTGATCAGGACCGAGCACGACGGGGACGCCGGAGTCGTCTACTGCCTCTCGCGGTCCTCGGTGGAGAAGACCGCGGCGGCCCTCGTCGAGCAGGGCATCGACGCCGTGCCGTACCACGCGGGCATGGACGCCCGTACGCGTGCCGCGAACCAGTCCCGGTTCCTCCGCGAGGACGGGGTCGTCGTGGTGGCGACGATCGCCTTCGGCATGGGCATCGACAAGCCGGACGTGCGCTTCGTGGCCCACCTCGACCTGCCGAAGTCGGTCGAGGGCTACTACCAGGAGACCGGCCGCGCCGGCCGTGACGGCGAGCCGGCCACGGCCTGGCTGGCGTACGGCCTCCAGGACGTGGTCCAGCAGCGCAAGCTCATCGACGGCTCCGAGGGCGACGAGGCGCACCGCCGGGGCCTGGGCATGCACCTGGACGCCATGCTCGCGCTCTGCGAGACGGTCGACTGCCGCCGCGTGCGGCTCCTCGCGTACTTCGGGCAGTCGGGCGAGCCCTGCGGCAACTGCGACACCTGCCTGACCCCGGCCGAGTCCTGGGACGGGACGGTCGCGGCGCAGAAGCTGCTGTCCACGGTGTGGCGGCTGGCCAAGGAGCGGCGCCAGAAGTTCGGCGCCGGCCAGATCATCGACATCCTCCAGGGCAAGAAGACGGCCAAGGTCATCCAGTTCGACCACGACGGCCTCTCGGTGTTCGGCGTCGGCTCCGACCTGGGCACCGCGGAGTGGCGCGGCGTCGTCCGTCAGCTCCTCGCCCAGGGTCTGCTGACCGTGGAGGGCGACTACGGCACGCTCGTGCTGACGGAGAACAGCGGCGAGGTGCTGGGAGGCCGGCGCAGCGTCCCGATGCGCAAGGAGAAGGCGCCCGCCGCTCCGTCCCGCAAGGAGTCCGGGGCGCGCTCGGGCAAGGGCGCCCGCGTGCCGGTCGACCTGCCGGCCGCCGCAGTGCCGGTCTTCGAGGCCCTCCGCGCCTGGCGGGCGGCGACGGCCCGCGAGCAGGGCGTCCCGGCGTATGTCGTCTTCCACGACGCGACGCTGCGCGAGATCGCGACGCTGTTCCCCGGCACGGTCGCGGAGCTGGGCACGGTCGGCGGTGTCGGCGAGGCCAAGCTCACGAAGTACGCCGAGGGTGTCCTCGCCACCCTGGCGGAGTGCGAGGGCGGCGCCCCGGCGACCGGGGCCGTCTCGTCCGCAGAGTCTGCCGCCGCCCCCGCCCCCGCCCCCGCCCCCGCCCCCGCCTCCGCCCCTGCCCCCGCTCCCGCGCCGCGCGCGGCGGCCGGGCGCGGGGCGCGGTACGAGGACGAGCCGCCGTTCGACCTCGACGAGCCGCCCGCCGACATGGACGAGTTCGAGCCGCCCTGGGACGAGTGACGCGGGAACGGGGTTCACCCGCCGGGCAGTTCCTCCGCCCGGCGGGCGTAACAGAAGACGTGTTCCTCAGGACCCGCCTGTGCGTCGTCCGGCTGGAAGACGGAGACGGCGTGGTGGAGGACGTCGAGCCCGCACTCCTCGCGGACCTGACGCACGTACTCCTCGGCCGAGAAGCTGGAGACCCTGACCCGGCGTCCCATCCACTCGATCTCCACGTCCTCGACGTCCGCGGGGACGGTGGCCGTCACGAGGTAGCCGCCGGGGGCCAGCCAGCCGGCCATCCGGCGCAGCGCGGCGGACACCTCCGCCCGACTCATGACGAGCAGCGGGAAGAACGCGCACACGGCGTCGAAAGTGCCCTCGGGCGCCTCGAAGTCGTGGACGCCGCACTGCTCGAACCGCGCCCCCGGCACCTGCTCGCGGGCCAGCTCGACCATCGTCCGGGACACGTCGATTCCCGTCACGTCGCAGCCGGACCGGACCAGCAGGTCGGCCACCGGGCGGCCGGTGCCGCTGCCGACGTCGAGGACACGGGCCCCCGCGTCCAGCCGGCCGGTGAGCCACTCGACCGCCTCCAGCTGCGCCGGAAGGTGCCCGAAGGCCCGCTCGTACTCGATCCCCATACCGTCGAACAACTCCGCCGCCGACAACGTCTTCGGCTCCGCACCGTTCTCCCGCACGCCGCTTCCCTTTCCTCGCACCGTGGCCCGCCGGAACGGCCTCCGTACGGGCCGTCCGGCTGACCCACTACCCTTCTGTGGCGATCCCTACCACCCGGATCGCCGGTACCGACATCGGAGGCTGTGAATGACGGGGAACGGGCGAAGGGCCCTGCGAGGGTGCGTCGCGACGGCGCTCGTCGGCGTCCTGGGCGCCGGAGCCGCCGCCTGCGGCGACGACCCCGCGGACGCGGCCGGTGGATCGCGGACCGGACTCACCGCCGCGCTCGGCACCGCACCCGAGGCGGACGCCGGCGGGATCCTCACCTACACGGACGTGACGGCCACCCGACGGCTGGTGGAGCAGGACAAGAAGCTGTACGGCGGCCTCGCCACGTACGGCATCCCCGAGGTCGCGCAGGCGGGCTACGAGAAGCGCCCCCTGAAGGAGACCCACGGGTTCGACGAGAACGACGTGAACACCTCGCTCCAGATCGGCTCCGACCGCTGGCGCCTCACCGGCCGCTTCGACGTGAACGCCGTCACCGACGGCATGAAGAAGCTCGGGTACACCGAGGGCGCGACCGACGGCGGAGTGCTCCTGAAGGACCCCGACGGCGGACAGGTCGCCGTATCGGCATCCGTACGCTCGCTGTCCATGTCGCAGGACGCGCCGCCGCCCGCGCTCGCCGCGCCGAAGGCATCGGTCGCGGACGACGCCGCCTACCGGGCCGTCGCCCGCTGCATCGGCGACGGTACGTACTACGCGACCTTCTACGGCAAGGGCCGCGAGGGCCAGTCGCCCGACGTCACGCTGTACGCCATCGGCGCCACCGCCACAGCCGACGGCACGTCACGCGAGCGGCTGTGCGCGCTGACCGCCTCCGCCGCGGGCGCCACGCGCACGGCCGACAAGCTGCGCGCCACCACCGCCTCCGGCGAGCGGTTCGCCGGGGCCACCGTCGACGCGGGCAGCGGCGCGACCCCCGTCGTCACCATGGAGTGGGCCAACGGCCCCCGGGCGCTTCCCGGCGACCAGAACCGCACCATGCAGCTTCCCAAGCTGTTCATGGGCGAGCGCTGAGGTGGCGATGACGACGCTCGCGGAGGTCGACGCACTCGTCGCCGAGGCGCACGCCGGGCAGGTCGACCTGATCGGCGTCCCGTACGTCGAGCACGTCCGGGCCGTCGCCGCGGGGCTCGAACCCTTCGGCGAGGACCTCGTGATGGCCGGTCTCCTGCACGACGTCATCGAGGACACCCCGTGGACGGCCGAGCGGCTCCGGGCCGCCGGCGTCCCCGACCGGGTCGTCGCCGTCGTCGAGGCCGTCACCAACCGGCCGGGCGTCTCCTACGAGGCGAAGCTCCACCTCATCGCCGAGGACCCCGACGCCACCCTCGTCAAGATCGCCGACAACGCGCACAACAGCCGCCCGGACCGCGCCGCCGAGCTTCCGCCCGCCCGCCGCGAACGGCTCGCCGCCAAGTACCGCGGCGCGCGGGACATCCTGTGGGCGCGGGCCGACGCCGCACGGATCGCCACGATCCTGACGGTCGTCAACCCCGCCCTCCTGGCGGAGCTCCGCACCCGGACCACCCCTCAGGTGTGACCCAGGTCACGGGAACCCGTCCCGTGAGCCGGACAGACGACAGTCGTGAACACCGACACACGCGCACGCATCAGGGCCGGGGACCCCTCGGCCTTCGCCGAACTCTTCGACTCCCATGCCCGGAGCGTCTACAACCACGCCTTCCGGCTGACCGGTGACTGGTCGGTCGCCGAGGACGTGATGGCCGCGACCTATCTGGAGGCCTGGCGGCTGCGGCAGAAGGTCGACCCCGACGGGGGATCGCTCCGGCCCTGGCTCCTGGGCGTCGCCACCAACGTCGCCCGCAACCACTGCCGCGGCAACCGGCGGTACCGGGCGGCGGCCTCCGCGTACGCCGCGGCGGGCGCCGCCGGGGCCGCGATGCCCGACCACGCCTCCGAGGTCGCGGGCCGGATCGACGACCGGCGCCGCATCGCGGCCACGCTCCGGGCCCTCGGCACGCTCCGCCGCCCCGAACGCGAAGTCCTCGTGCTCTGCCTCTGGGAGGGCCTCGCCTACACCGAGGTCGCCGCCGCCCTGGGCGTCCCCGTCGGCACCGTCCGCTCCCGGCTCTCCCGCGCCCGCGCCAAGCTCCGTACCGGAGCCGAGGAAGAACTCGCCCGGGAAATCCGGGAACCCGCTCCTCGCATCCGACAGACAACAGGTGATCGCACGAACGCGGTCCGGCCCGCACAGGAGGGAATCCGATGAACCCCGACCCGACCGACCCCCGCACGGCACCCCGGCACGAGGCCGGTGACCTCCCGCCCATCGAGGAGCGCGAGCTTCCTCCGGGCCGTCACCAGTTCCACAAGGAGCGCCTGATGAGCCAGATCCACGACGACCGACGCACCACCGCCGAAGCACAGGCCGCACGCACCGCGCGCCCCCCGCGCGAGCGCAACCCCTTCCTGCGGAAGGCGATCCTCCTCCCTGCCGTGACCGCGCTCGCGGGCGCCCTCGCGGTCGGTGTCCTCGTCCTCACCCCCGGCGGCACCCCCGGCGCCGGGGACGACCGCGCCACCGGCCCCGCCCTCACCACCCGGATCGGCGCCGTCGACCCGCAGGGCGCACCCCGGCTCCTGGACCGCATCTCGCTGGCCGCCGCCGAGGTCGACGCCCCGACCGGACACGCCGGACAGTACGTCTACATCGAGACCCGGTCCGCGAACACGTACGTGCGGACCGACCACGGAGAGAGCACCCTCGTCAGCGAGCCCCTCCACACCCGGAAGTCCTGGCGGTCCCCCGACGGCCGCGAGGGCTGGCTGATCGAACCGGGCACCACCGGCCCCGAGGGCATCACGCTCGCCGGACCCGACGAGACCGGCAACGCCCCGAAGCCGCACCTCGGCGCGCCCACGCACGACTACCTCGCCGCGCTGCCCACCGACCCCGACGCGCTGCTGAAGAAGATCTACAAGGAGACCGCGGGCCAGGGCAGCGGTCCTGACCAGCAGGCCTTCACCGCCATCGGCGACCTCCTCGTCGAGAGCTGGCCGTCGCCCAAGCTGACCGCCGCCCTCTACCGCGCCGCCGCGAAGATCCCCGGTGTCGTCACCGTCGACAGCGCCACCGACGCCGCCGGCCGCAAGGGCGTCGCGGTCGCGCGGCTCGACGAGAGCAGCGGCGTGCGCACGGAATGGATCTTCGACAGCAAGACCCTGACCTTCCTGGGGGAGCGCACGGTCCAGGTCGAGGGCGAGGGAGGCGAGGGCGGACTGATCAAGCCCGGGACCGTCATCTTCACCAACGCGGTGATGACCAGGGCCTTCGTCGACGACATGAAGGTCACCCCGTAGGGGTCCGACCGGCGATCCATCCGGTGAGCTCGGCCGGCCGGTTGGTGATGATCCCGTCCACACCGAGGGCGTCCAGCGCCTTCCAGCGGGCGGGACTGTCGACCGTCCAGACGTTCACGGCCACGCCCGCGGCGTGCAGTTCACCGACCACCTGGGGGCGGGTGGCGAGCGCGGTGTCCGAGATGTTGTACGCCGTGAGGCCCAGCTCCTGGGCGAGCGCGACCGGGTCCGCGTCGAGGGTGGAGCGCAGCAGCCCGACCGGCAGCTCGGGCGCGAGGTCGCGGGTGTGCTTGAGCGACGGGATGTCGAAGCTCTGGACGAAGACCCGGCTGCTCATGGACTGCTCCCGGACGTCCTGGACGATCCGGGCGACCTCGGCGTGGCTGTGGCGGCCCTTGATCTCCAGGAGCAGGTTCCCGCCGCGCTCGCGCAGGTCCGCCAACTGGGCGGCGAGCGTCGGGATCCGGGCCCCGGCGTAGGCGGGCGCGAACCACGAGCCGGCGTCCAGCGCGTCGAGGCGATCGGCGGTGAGGGAGCGGATCGGGCCCGTCCCGTCGGTCGTCCGGTCGACGGTCGTGTCGTGCAGGATGTACGGCACGCCGTCCTGGCTGGGCTGGACGTCGTTCTCGATCCACTTCGCCCCGCCCCGCCGGGCGACCTCGTCGGAGACCAGCGTGTTCTCGGGGGCGGCGGAGGACGCGCCCCGGTGGGCGATGACGGTCGGGGCCGCCCCGGGCGCCGACTTCCCCGCGGAATCGCCGACCGGCTCGGCGAAGAGGGCGGAGGGAGCGGCCAGCACCAGAACGGCGGCGAGCGCCGTCGAACCGTAGGTGACGCGCCCGGGGCGCAGGGACCGGGGCGCGGTCGTTCGTCCGTCGTTCATGAACGCACAGCTTAGGTACGGAGAGTGACGCCGAGGAAACCACACACCGGACCGCGCCCGACGAATCGGCGACACCGATCACCGACACCGCTCACCGACCCCCGGCCCTCACGCGCGCTCGCGCAGATACGCCTCCAGCTCCGCGGCCCCGGCCAGCATCGCCCGCCCGCGGGCGGACAACCGGCCGTGCCAGTCGCCCAGCGCGGCCTCCAGCGGCTCCAACCCGCCGGCCGCCCGCACCTGGGCGATCACCGGGGCGATCCGCTCCAGCGGATAGCCCCCGCGCCTGAGTTGGTGGGCCAGCCGGGCGTCCCGTACATCGGCCTCGTCGTACACGCGGTACCCGGTCAGCGGGTCGCGGCGCGGGTGCACGACCCCGGCGCGCTCCCAGGCGCGCAGCGTCGCGGGCCGGATGCCGAGCTTCCCCGCCAGCGGCCCGATGAACAGGCCGCCGGACACGGGGGCCGGGGCGGGGTCCAGGTCGCGCAGAGCGTCCTCCACCGCCCGCAGGGTCCGCCGGTCGTCCAAGAGCTGGACGTGACTCTCGTCGATCAGGCGGAACGCCTCGTCGACCGCGCCCCGGTTCACGGCCCGCAGGATCGCCGTCGCCGTCGCGTGACCGTGACCGGGCACCAGCGCGAGGAACGCGCGCAGGGCCACCGCGTGCACCGAGGTGTAGGTGCGATAGCCGTGGGCCGTGCGGTCGGCGGCCGGAAGGATGCCGGCCTCCTCGTAGTTCCTGACCGCCTGCGTGGACAGACCGTGCCCGCGCGCCAGATCGATCGGCCTGAGCCGCTCACCGCTTTGAAGCTTTCTCCCCATGCAACGGACGATATCGGGGAAAAGTCTCAATCGAGTGTTCAACGATAGCGTTGAGGCATGGCGACCGACATCAAGGACACCGTCCATGCCGTCGAGGCTGCCGCCGTCATGCGGCTGCTCCCGACCAGGCCCCGACTGCTCGCCCTGGGCGAGCCCACCCACGGCGAGGACGCTCTGCTCGACGTGCGCAACGACCTCTTCCGGCAGCTCGTCGAGCAGGAGGGCTACCGGACGATCGCGATCGAGAGCGACTGCATGAAGGGCCTGATGGTGGACGACCACGTCACCTCGGGCACGGGCACCCTCGACGAGGTCATGGAGCACGGATTCAGCCACGGTTGGGGCGCCTCCGCCGCCAACCGCGAGCTCGTGCGCTGGATGCGCGCCCACAACGACGGCCGGCCCGCGTCGGAGCGGGTCCGCTTCGCCGGAATCGACGGCCCGCTGGAGACCGCCGCCCCCGCGAGCCCCCGGCAGGCCCTCACCGCACTCCACGACTACCTCGCGGCCCACGTGGACGCGGACCTCTTCCCCTGCACGGCGGACACCCTCGACCGCCTGCTCGGCGCCGACGGCCGGTGGACCGAACCCGCCGCCATGATGGACCCGTCCCGGTCCATCGGGCAGTCGGCCGACGCCCGTGAGCTGCGGCTGCTCGCCGACGACCTGGTGGCCCTCCTCGACGCGCAGCGACCTCTCCTGCGCGCCGCGACCTCGCGGGAGGAATGGGACCGCGCGTGCCTCTCCGGGCGCACCGGCACCGGCCTGCTGCGCTACCACCACTGGATGGCCGACACCTCACCGGGCCGCCTGAACCGGCTGGTGGGCCTGCGGGACCGGATGATGGCCGAGAACCTCCTCGCCGTCACCGCACGCGGCCCGGCACTCGTGCACGCCCACAACGCCCATCTCCAGCGGGAGAAGAGCTCGATGCGGATGGCCGGGATGCGGCTGGAATGGTGGAGCGCCGGAGCACTGGTGAGCGCCGAACTCGGCGAGGAGTACGCCTTCGTGGCCACGGCCCTCGGCACCATCCGGCACCAGGGCGTGGACACGCCGCCGCCGGACACCCTCGAAGGACTCCTGTACGCGCTCCCCGAGGACCGCTGCGTCGTCGACGCCCGACGGCTGGCCGCCGCCTTCGGCGACACCCGCCCCGCACCCCGCGTGTCCCCCTGGTTCGGCTACGCCCCGTTCGACCCGGACCACCTTGCGGACAGCGACGGGCTCGTCTTCGTCAAGGACATGCCGGACAGGAGCTGACCGGTTCACGGCACCGGCCGGGCGAAACCGATTCCGTAGCGCCGCTCCAACTCGTGGATGCGGGGGATCACCGTCCGTCGCAGCGCGAGCAGCTCGTCCCGGTGCGATGCCTGAAAGGCGGTGCGGCGACCGATGAGCAACGGCTCGCGTACCGCCTCCACCGGCGCCATGCACGCGGAGTAGGCGTAGAGGTCCTTGAACTGCCGGGTGACTGCCTGGGCGTCCTTCGGACCCGGTGCGGAGGACCCGCAGGCCGTCAGGCCGGTCGACACGACGACCGTTCTCAGGACCGCGGCGATGATCCGCCTCTTCTTCACGGCACCTCACGTCCGTGGCTGCCGGGCCGAGTCGAATTCTCGTCGGGAGAAGGCGAGTTGGATCTGTCCCGCCGCTCTGTCGGGATGCCTCCGGGACGAACGGGATGCCCAGGGACAGTGACAGGCCGTGCCGGTGGTCCGGCACGGCCTGGTCGGGGTTCCGTCTCAGTCGCTGTACGGGAGGTGCAGCTCGCCCGAGCGCGCCACCCGCGCGTACCAGCGGGCACTGGACTTCGGGGTGCGCTCCAGGGTGTCGTAGTCCACCCGCACCGCGCCGAACCGCTTCGCGTAGCCGTACGCCCACTCGAAGTTGTCGAGCAGCGACCAGAGGAAGTAGCCGCGCACGTCCACCCCGTCCGCGAGCGCGCGGTGCACGGCCTCCAGGTGCGCGTGCACGTAGGCGGCGCGCTCCGGGTCGTGCACCGAGCCGTCCGCGGCGACCTCGTCCTCGTACGCGGCGCCGTTTTCGCTGATCACCAACGGAAGGTCCGGGTACGCGGCGGAGACCCGGCGCAGCAGGTCGTACAGCGCGCTCGCGTCGACCGGCCAGCCCATCGCCGTCCGCTCCCCGGGTGCGCGGTGGAAGGCGACGGAGTCCGCGCCGGGCCACGGCGAGTGCTCGCTGTTGCCGTGGCCGTCGTCCTGCGGCTTCTCCGCACCCTCCGGTACCTGCGAAACCACCGTCGGCGTGTAGTAGTTGACGGCCAGGAGGTCCAGCGGCTGCCGCGCCGTCGCCGTGTCGCCGTCCCGGACGAAGGACCAGTCGGTGAGGTGCGCGGTGTCGGCGAGCAGGTCCTCGGGATAGGCGCCGTCCAGCATGGGGCCCAGCCAGATCCGGTTGCCGACGGCGTCGATGCGGCGGGCCGCGTCCCGGTCCTCGGCCGACTCGGTCAGCGGGCGCACCTCGTGGAGGTTGAGGGAGACCGCGATCTGCCGGTCGGCCGGGAGGGCGGACCGCAGGGCCTGGACGGCGAGGCCGTGCCCCAGGTTCAGGTGATGGGCGGCGCGCAGGGAGTCGACCGGGTCGGTGCGGCCGGGGGCGTGGACCCCGGAGCCGTACCCCAGGAAGGCGCTGCACCAGGGCTCGTTGAGCGTGGTCCACCGGGTGACCCGGTCGCCGAGGGCGTCGGCGACGATCCCCGCGTACTCGGCGAACCGCTCCGCGGTCGCCCGCTCCGGCCAGCCGCCGGCGTCCTCCAACTCCTGGGGCAGGTCCCAGTGGTAGAGCGTCAGGGCCGGGGCGATCCCGGCGGCGAGCAGCTCGTCGACGAGCCGCCGGTAGAAGTCCAGGCCCTGCTGGACGGCCGGGCCCCGGCCGGTGGGCTGGACGCGGGACCAGGAGACGGAGAACCGGTAGGCGTTCAGGCCCAGTTCGGACATGATGCCGACGTCTTCGCGGAACCGGTGGTAGTGGTCGACGGCCACGTCACCGGTGTGGCCCTCGAAGACCTTGCCGGGGGTGTGCGAGAAGGTGTCCCAGATGGACGGGGTGCGGCCGTCCTCCGCCGCCGCCCCTTCGATCTGGTACGCGGCGGTGGCGGCGCCCCAGAGGAAGTCGGACGGGAACGAGCGGGTGGCGGTGAGCGGCCGGGTTTCGGACGCGGTCATAGGAGAGCGCTCCCAACGCGGGTACGGGGTAGGTACGTTCGGTACGTGCGGTACGGAGAGGGCGTGGCCGGTCAGCTCTTGACGGCGCCGGCCGTGATGCCGCCCACGATGTGCTTGCCGAGGAAGGCGAAGACGAGCAGCAGCGGCACGGTGGATATGAGGGCGCCCGTCAGGACGACGGCGTGGTCCACCGTGTGGTTTCCCGCTCCCAGGCCGGCGAGGGCCACCTGGAGGGTCGGGTTGCCGTCCTGGGTGAGCGCGATGAACGGCCAGAAGAAGTCGTTCCACGCCTGGACGAAGACGAGCATGCCGAGCACGGCCATCGCGGGCCGGGCCACGGGGAAGACCACGTGCCAGATCACCCGGAGGCTGTGCGCCCCGTCCATGCGGGCCGCCTCGACGAGCTCGACGGGCAGGGCCTCGACGAGGAACTGGCGCATGAAGAACACGCCGAAGGCGGCGACCAGCGAGGGCAGGACGACCGACTGCAGCTGGTCGAACCAGCCGAGGTCGGTGATGATCTGGTACAGCGGGATGACGCTGAGCTGCGGCGGGATCGTCATCGTGGCGACCACGAGCGAGAGCAGCATGCCGCGCCCCCGGAAGGGCAGCTTGGCGAAGGCGAAGCCGGCGAGCGTGGAGAAGACGACGGTGGACACGGCCACGAGGCCGGCGACGATCGTGGTGTTGACCAGCGCCTCGCCCATGTGGACCTGGTTCCAGGCGAAGCTGAGGTTGTCCAGGAGGCGCGGGCCCGGCAGCAGCGGCGCCGGGGCCTGGACGACGCGCTCGCCGCTGTGGGACGCGGCGACCAGGTTCCAGTACAGCGGGAACAGCGAGACCACGGCGGCCACGGTCAGCAGGACGTAGGTCAGGGGCCCCGCGTGGTGCTGGCGGCCGGCCGATTGGCGGAAACGGCGCCCGGAACGGGGCGTCGTGTCGAGAGTGCGGGCCATGGGGTCAGCCTCCCAGCTTCGTGCGGTTGTGACGGGAGACGAGCGCCTGGACACCGCCGACGATCAGCAGGAGCAGCAGCATGATCCAGGCGATGGCGGAGGCCTGGCCCAGCGCGTTGTTCACCCACCCCTTCTCGTACATCAGCAGGCTCAGCGTCTGGAACTGGTTGCCGCTGCCGCCGCTGATGCCGACACTGCCGCCGTAGAGCATCGGCTCGCCGAACAGCTGCGTGGCGCCGATCGTGGAGACGACGACGGTGAAGAGGATCGTCGGCCGGATCGAGGGGATGGTGACGCTGAGGAACTGACGCCACCGCGATGCCCCGTCGAGCGAGGCGGCCTCGTACAGGTCCTGGGGCACGGCCTGCATGGCGGCCAGGTAGATCAGCGCGTTGTAGCCGGTCCAGCGCCAGGTGACGATCACGGAGATCGCGATCTGCGCCGGCCACTTGGACGACTCCCAGTGGACGGGGCCGACGCCGATCCAGTCGAGGACGGTGTTGATCATCCCGTAGTCGGTGTTGAACAGCTGGGCGAAGACCAGCGTCGCCGCCGCGATCGACGTGGCGTACGGGGCGAGGATCGCGATCCGGAAGAAGCCGCGGCCGCGCAGCTTGTAGTTCAGCAGGTGCGCCAGGCCCAGGGCCATGAGCAGCTGGGGGACCGTCGAGATGACCCCGATGGTGAAGGTGTTGCCGAGGGCGTTCCAGAAGAACTCGCTGGTCGCCAGGTCGGTGTAGTTCTCCAGGCCCTTCCACTGCGGTTCACCGCCGAGCTCGACCCGGTTGAGCGAGAGCCAGCCCGTGTAGATCAGCGGGAAGAGGCCGAAGGCGGCGAACGTGAGGAAGAAGGGGGCGATGAAGACGTACGGCGTCGCCTTGATGTCCCAGCGGTAGAGGGTGCTGCGCCAGCCGCCCGAGGCGGAGCGGTGGCTCCGGGGGCCGGTGGAGGAGGGCGGTGCGGCGGGCGGCGGGGAGCCGTCAGGCCTCGCCCGAACGGAGGTGGCCACGGGGGCGTCCTTCCAGGGTCGATGCGTGCGGTGGTGCGGGCGGTGGCGGGGCGCCCCCCCCCCCCCGGGGGGGGGGGGGGGGCCGGCCCCCCCCCCCCCCCGGGAGAATTTTGTGGAGAACCACAAATAGTAAAAAAAACACCCGTACGGCGGGGGGGCGGCGGCCCGGAGGTTG
>NZ_JBHJUO010000044.1:0-13541 GCF_042268445.1 Streptomyces sp. NPDC056169
GGTGCGGGGCCCGGCCCCCCCCCCCCCGCCCCCGGGTGGGGGGGGCGCCCCCGGGGGGCCCCCCGCGGGGGGCCGCGCCCCCGGGGCGGGGGGGGCGGGGCCCCCCCGCGACGAGCTCGCCGAGGGTGCGGCGGACACCCGGCTCGTATCCGGAGAAGGTGCGGCGCAGCAGCGGCAGGACGTCGGTGAAGGCCGCGGGCGGTACGGACGTGAGCCAGGTGTCGACCAGGCCGAGCAGGCGCTCGTCGTGGACGAGGAGCAGTCCGCCGCCGGACGCCCCGCCGACGAATCCCTCGATCCAGGCGGCGGCGTCCTGTGGCGGGGCGCCGGGCGAGAGGGCGCGGCTCATGAGCGGTGCGGCCTCGTCCTCGGTGAGCCGTCCCTCGTCGAGGAGGAGGCGGGCGGCCCGGCCGCGCAGGACGCCGGGCACGCGGTCGCGTCCGGCGAGCCGGTGCAGGACGCCCGCCCAGCGGTCGGCCGGCCGCGCCGTGTCGGGCAGCAGGACGAGGGCCTGGTGGACCTCGTCGATCCGGTCGCGCATGGCGGTGGCGGCGTCGGCGTCGAGTCCGGCGCAGGCGGGCGGCAGGCCGACGCAGATCCGCTCGGCGAGCCCGGCGGCGACCTCGGCGAGAGCGGCCGTGTCGGTGCCGCGGACGTCGCCGTAGCGCAGGGAGCGGGCCAGGGCGGGGAGGGCCTGGGCGAGGTGGGTGACGTCGGTGTCGAGCGCGGCCCGGTCGGCGAGGGCCCGCATCACCACGGGCAGGGCGTCGGCGAGTCCGGCGAGGAGGCACTGTTCGGCGAGGGCGGTGATGTCGGCGAGGGCGGTCGCGGCCAGGGCCCGGGACTCGGCCTTGGCGATGGCGGCGGCCTCGACGGTGGTGCCCCAGACTCCGGCCTCGGCGACATGGACGTGCAGTTCGGGCTCCCAGCGCAGCCGCCAGGTCTCCCGGAAGGTGCCGGTGCCGGCCCGTCCGGCGGCCGGGGTGCCCCAGTCGACGCCGAGGAGTCGCAGCCGGTGCAGCAGCCGGCTGCGGGCGGCGTCGGTCTCCTTGCGGAGGTCGAGGTCGAGCTCGCGCTGTTGCGCCTCGGGTTTGAGGCGCAGGGAGCGCTGGAGGCGGCTCAGGTCGCGCTGGAGGGGTACGGCGGGCGCGCCGGCCGGGACCTCGCCGAGGACGTCGCCGACGACGAGGCGGTCGCGGACGAGGTCGAGCGGCACGTCGGAGCCCTCGCACAGGACGGCGCGGACGGCGTCCGTCGTCTCGTCGAGTCCCGGGTGCGGGCGGCCGCGCAGGGCGGCGAGGGTCTCGGCGAGGCGGACGGCCTCGATGACGTGGGCGGTGGAGACGAGGTGGTCCTCCGCCCTGAGGAGTCCGGCGACCTTGGTCATCCAGCGTTCGACGGGCCGGTCGGGGGCGGTGAAGAGGTGGCCGTACCAGCCGGGGGCCTCGATGCCCGCGCCGTAGCCGGAGCGCCGGGCGAGCCTGCGGTGGGTCCAGGGGACCCAGGTGAGCTCGGTCTTCACCTTGGGCAGGCCCTTGAGGAGGGCGCGGTCGGCGGCGACGGTGGTCTTCCGGGTGAGGGCGGGGACGTGCCAGGCTCCGCAGACGACGGCGACCTCGTCGCCGAACTCCTTGTGGGCGGCGCGCAGCTGGAGCCGCATGTACGCCTCGCGGACGAGGTCGTGGGGGTGGCCGCCGTGTCCGTACGCCTCGCGCAGGGCGCCCATGGCCTCGGCGAGGGCCTCGAAGGGTGCGACGGGGTCGTCGTCGCCGCGCAGTTCGACGACGTCCTCCCACCACTGCTCGGCGCTGTCGTGGCCGGCTGTCCCGGCGATCCCGGCGATCCTGGCGAGTTCGGCGAGGGGGTCGATCCGGTGCCCGGCGGCGTCGGCGTCCGTGCCCCCGTCGGCCCCCTCGCCGTCGGCCCAGGTGGGGTCGGCGGCGGCGAGGGTGTGGGCGGCGGGCAGGTCGACGAAGCGGACGGCGGCGCCCCGGTCGAGGGCCCAGCGGATCGCGACCCACTCGGGTGAGAACTCGGCCATCGGCCAGAACGCGGCCCGCCCGGGGTCGTCCACGGCGTGGGCGAGCAGGGCGACGGGGGGCCGCATGGCCTCGTCCCCGGCGAGGGCGACGAGCGCGTCGGCCTCGGCGGGGCCTTCGACGAGCACGACGGCGGGCTTCTCCGCCTCCAGGGCGGCCCGTACGGCGCGCGCCGAGCCGGGTCCGTGGTGCCGCACGCCGAGCAGCAGGGGCCGCCCGCGCCGCCCGCCGGCGCCGGCCCTGATCGCGCCACGGCCGGGTCCGGGGCCCGGGGCCGTGGTGGTGGGCGTCATGCGCTCACCTCGCGGCAGGCGCGGTAGAAGTCCTTCCAGCCGTCTCTCTCCCTGACCACGGTCTCCAGGTACTCCTGCCAGACGACCCGGTCGGCCGCCGGGTCGCGGACGACGGCGCCGAGGATCCCGGCGGCGATGTCCCCGGGGCGCAGGACGCCGTCGCCGAAGTGGGCGGCGAGCGCGAGGCCGCCGGTGACGACGGAGATGGCCTCGGCCGTGGAGAGCGTCCCCGAGGGGGATTTGACCTTCGTCCGCCCGTCGGTGGTGACGCCGTCGCGCAGTTCGCGGAAGACGGTGACGACGCGGCGGATCTCGTCCGCGCCGGCCGGCACGGCGGGCAGGGCGAGGGAGCGGCCGATCTGTTCGACGCGCCGGGCCACGATGTCGACCTCGGCTTCGGGGGTCGCGGGCAGCGGCAGCACCACGGTGTTGAAGCGGCGGCGCAGGGCGCTGGAGAGTTCGTTGACGCCCCGGTCGCGGTCGTTGGCCGTGGCGATGAGGTTGAAGCCGGGGACGGCCTGCACCTCCTGGCCCAGTTCCGGGATCGGCAGGGTCTTCTCGGACAGGATCGTGATGAGCGTGTCCTGCACGTCGGCGGGGATGCGGGTGAGTTCCTCGACGCGGGCGGTCATGCCCCGCGCCATCGCCCGCATCACGGGGCTCGGCACGAGGGCGTCGCGGCTGGGGCCGTGGGCGAGGAGCCGCGCGTAGTTCCAGCCGTACCGGACGGCTTCCTCCGGTGTGCCCGCGGTGCCCTGGACGAGGAGCGTGGAGTCACCGCTGACGGCGGCGGCGAGGTGCTCGGAGACCCAGGTCTTCGCGGTGCCGGGCACGCCGAGCAGCAGGAGCGCCCGGTCGGTGGCGAGCGTGGTGACGGCGACCTCGACGATGCGGCGCGGTCCGACGTACTTGGGTGTGATCACCGTCCCGTCGGGGAGCGTGCCGCCGAGGAGATAGGTGGCGACGGCCCAGGGCGAGAGGTGCCAGCGGGCGGGCCGCGGCCGGTCGTCGGCGGCGGCGAGTGCGGTGAGTTCGTCGGCGAAGGCGTGCTCTGCGTGCGGCCTCAGGGCTTCCGCTGTGGCCTCGGGCAGGCCCGGTCCGGTGTCCGTCTCGACACCGTAACCGGGCTGCGCGACAGTTTCGGGCACGGTCATGGATCCCCCTCCAGATCGATCGACCTGTTGTGCGATCCACGGTGCACCATCCCACTGACAATCGGCCGTCACCGCTGGTCAACGGCCCTGCGAGGAGGGCGGGTCGAGGACGGGCCGAGGGTGTGTCAGTGGTGTTCCGAGGGTGGGTCGGTGGTGTTCCGAGGGTGGGTCAGCCCACGATCGGGGAGACGGCGACGCAGCCGCCCGCCATCGCCTGCTCGCCCTTGGACTCCTTGATGACCTTGCCCTGGTAGACGACCTTGCAGGTGAGGCTCGCGGGGTCGAGCGAGATCGGCATGACGGCCGGCGGCATGATGCCGTGCAGCTTCACCGTCTTCTTCCACGGCGTGGTGGGCTTCTTCTCCGACTCGACCTTCGGCGCCACGGCGCTGCCGTCGCCGGCGTGGAAGTCGATGGACTCGATGCTCTTGCCGCTGACCTCGTACGTGACCTCGTAGGCCTCGGTGACGGCCTTGTCGACCTGGTCGACGGCCTTCTCCGCGGCCTCCGAGCAGGCCCCGAGGCCGAGGGCGAGCCCGGCGACGGCGAGGGCCGAGGCGGCGGTACGGACGGTGCGCTTCATGAGGGGGTCCCCCTGGACATGTGGTGCTGATCTTCGGTACGCGCAGAGAATCGTAAAGAAAGAGTAAAGTCAAATCCCTTTTCCGAGGCCAGGGGCGTTGTCAGTGGCGGCGTCTACGGTCGGTGACATGAATGCCATGGGGGTGCTCTGGACGGCTGATCAGGTGCTGGCACTGGCTCCTGACGACGCCTCACGCAGAGCGGGGAGCAGTCTGGGCACGGCCGGGTCGTGGTCGGGCACGGGCCGGGGCGAAGGGGCCGTCTGGGGCCTGTGCGGGGGCAGCGGCGGCCGGTCGTACGAGACGGCCGTCGACCTCACGGAGCCCGCGTACCTGTGCGGTTGCCCCAGCCGGAAGCTCCCCTGCAAGCACGCCCTGGGACTGCTGCTGCTCCAGGCGTCCGACGCGGCGGCGGTGGCGGAGGGCACCCCGCCGGAGTGGGCGGGACCGTGGCTCGCGAAGCGCCGGGAGCGTGCCGCGAGCGCGCCCCGGCCGGCCGGGGCCGGCGCCGCCGGGACCACGGCGGATCCCGAGGCGGCGCGCCGCAGGGCCGAGCGCAGGGCGGCGCGGATCACCGCGGGCGCGCAGGAGTTGGAGCAGCGGCTCGCCGATCTGCTGCGCGGCGGCCTGGCCACGGCCGAGCAGGCCGGGTACGGACTGTGGGAGGAGACCGCGGCCCGCATGGTCGACGCCCAGGCGCCCGGGCTCGCGGGCCGGGTCCGGGAGCTGGGCGCGATACCGGGCTCGGGCCCCGGCTGGCCCGTGCGGCTCCTGGAGGAGTGCGCGCTGACCCACCTCCTCGACCGGGCCTGGCTCGCCGCCGACCGGCTCCCCGCCGACTTCGCCACGACCGTGCGGACCCGGGTCGGCCTCACCGCCCCGGCCGACGGCGTCCCGGTGCGCGACCACTGGCTCGTCCTCGCGCAGTACGACACGGCCGACGCCCGGCTGACCACCCGGCGCGTCTGGCTCTACGGCACCTCGACCGGACGGACGGCGCTCCTCCTCTCCTTCGGCGCGGCCGGCCGGGCCCCCGGCCTGGCGCTTCCCGTGGGCGCGCTCCTCGACGGCGAGCTGACCCCGCACGCGGGCGCCGGGCGGCTGCGCGCGGAGCCGGGCGAGCACTTCGTCCCGGTCGGCGCCCCCGTCACCCCGCCGCCGGGCGGACCGGTGGGCGAGGCCCTCGGCGCGTACGGACGGGCACTGCACGAGGACCCGTGGCTGGACTCCTGGCCCGTGACGCTGCGCCAGGTCGTCCCGGCGCGGGCGGAGTACGGCTGGCAGCTCGCCGACGCGGACGGCCGCGAGGCCCTGCCGCTGACGCCCGCCGCGCAGAACCGGCCCGGACTCTGGCGCCTCGTCGCCCTCTCCGGCGGCGCCCCCTTGACCGTCTTCGGGGAGTGCGGCCACCGGGGATTCACCCCGCTCGCCGCCTGGTCACCGGAGGCCCCGGCCGAGACGGTCCCCCTCATATGACGGCCCACCACCTCCCCGGACCACACGGAGGACCCCGATGACCACGCGCGCGACCACACCGGCCTCACCCGTCCCGTACGCCGCGGGGTCCGACGGTGACGGTGACGACGGCGCTCGCGTCTGGGAGGAGCTCGTCACCTCCGCGCTGCTCGGCACGGACCGACGGCCGCCCACGGTCCTCACCGGAGCGCCGGGCACGGGCACGACGGGCGCGGGCACGGCGGGCTCAGGCACGCCCGGATCGGGCACGCCCGGATCGGGCACGCCCGGATCGGGCACGGCGGGCGCGGCCATGGCGGGCGCGCTGCTCGACACCGCCGCGCTGCACACCGTACGACGCAGGGCGGGGCTTCGCCCCGGGCCCGCCGCGCCCCCGCTCGACCCCGCACCGGAGGACCCGCGCCGGCCGCTGCCCGAGGCGGCCCGGCGGCGGCTCGACCAGCTCCTCGCCGGGCGGGCCGCGCCGTCGCCCGCCGCCGGGAGGCGCGGGGCCGCTCCCGACCTCGCCGAACTGCTGCCCCAGTGGCTGACCCTCGCCAACGAGCGCGGATACAAGGCGCCGCCGGCCACCCTGCCCGCCCTTCTCGACGCGGCCAGGGCCCGCACCGATCTGCGGCCCCAGGCCCTCCGGCTCGCCGGACCGCGCGGCCTGTGGCTGGCCGGCCTCAACCCCGAGTGGCGGTTCGCGCTGCGGGGCACGGGCGCGGCCCGCCGCCTGCCGGCCCCCGGGGACACCGAAGGCATCAGGGTGCTGTGGGACGAGGGCCTGTTCGCCGAGCGGGTCGCGCTGCTCGCGGCCGTACGGACCGAGGACCCGGCGGCCGGGCTCGCCCTCCTCGCGTCCACCTGGTCCGCGGAGCGGGCGGAGGACCGGCTGATGTTCCTGGACTCGCTGCGGGCCGGACTCTCCGACGCGGACGAGGAGTTCCTGGAGGCGGCCCTCGCCGACCGCAGTCGCAACGTCCGCGCCACCGCCGCCGAGCTGCTCTCCGCCCTGCCCGCCTCGGCGTTCGCGGGCCGGATGGCCGGCCGGGCCGCCACCTGCGTCGGCCTCGACCGGACGGCGGAGTCGCCCACGATCTCCGTCGAGGCCCCGCACGAGTGCGACACGGCGATGCAGGGGGACGGTGTCGTGGCGACCCCGCCGGCGGGGCGGGGCGAGCGTTCCTGGTGGCTGGGCCAGCTCGTCGAGGCGGCGCCCCTTTCCTGCTGGCCCGCCCGGTTCGGCGGCCGGACCCCGGAGGAGATCGTGGCGCTGCCCGTCGCCGACGACTGGCAGGGCGAACTGCACGCCGCCTGGTGCCGGGCGGCCGTACGGCAGCGGGACGCGTCCTGGTCGCGCGCGCTGCTCGGCGCCCCCGCGATCCCGCCCGCGACGGGCCCCGGAACCTCGTCCCTGGCCGAGCGGGCACAGCTCCTGGCGACGCTCCCGGCGGACGAACGGGCGCGCTGGGTCGCCGCCTTCGTCGCCGCGCACGGCCTGTCGGAGGCGTTCCAGCTGCTCGGCGTCTGCGCCGTGCCGTGGGCCGAGCCGCTGGGCGCCGCGGTGATCGACGCGCTCGACATCGCGCGGGACGCGGGCAGTTACCCGTGGAGCTTCAGCGGGGTGATGGGCCTCGCGGAGCGTTGCCTCGCCCCGGAGGCGGCGCGGCAGCTGGACTCCCTGACGGCCCTTCCCGAAGAGGAGGAGGACACCGCCCCCGGCGCGGGCGGCTACTGGTCCGAGGCCTTCCAGCGCCTGGTCTCCACGCTCCGGCTCCGCGCGGCGATGCGCGCCGAGCTCACCGAGCCCGGCACCGACGGCTGACGGCCGACGGCCAACAGCTGACAGCGACAGGCCGATATGCCGAAGGGCCCTCCCCGAAGGGAGGGCCCTGGCAAGCGGGTGCGAGAAGCGGTCAGGCCGCCACGCGGACGTTCGCGTTCACCCAGTCGACGATGGACGCGGTCGTCGCGCCCGGCGTGAAGATCTCCGCCACGCCCTTCTCCTTCAGCGGCGCGATGTCCGCGTCCGGGATGATGCCGCCGCCGAAGACCTTGATGTCCTCCGCGTCACGGTCCTTCAGCAGCTCCAGGACCTTCACGAAGAGCGTGTTGTGCGCGCCCGAGAGGATGGAGAGACCGATCGCGTCGGCGTCCTCCTGGATCGCGGTGTCGACGATCTGCTCGGGCGTCTGGTGGAGACCGGTGTAGATGACCTCCATACCGGCATCGCGCAGTGCCCGCGCGATCACCTTGGCCCCGCGATCGTGGCCGTCGAGACCCGGCTTGGCGACCACCACGCGGATCGGACCGGTCACACCCATCACTGCCTCCACATGCGACCCCCGCGCTTGATTGCCGGGGAGGTGAACGAACGTTATCGCCAGCATCCCGCAACCGGCCGTTTCACGGTGGCGAGCGAGGGGGAAATCACACGTGGGACATGTTCGCTCTGCGCCGTTCCCCGCTTCGGGCCCTCCTCCTGGGCCCACCAGCCGCAAGCGGGGCCCGGTCGCAGGGGAGCCGCGACGAGGTCGCCGTACCTCCGCGCCGCCGTCCGTGCGGCGCGGGTGTACGGCGTGCCGCCGTATCGTCCGGCCCCGCGTGCCGCTCGGGAGGTCGGCGATGGAGCTCTCCAAGGTCACCGCCCTGATGAAGGCCACTGCCCTGGAGCTCGCGATCCTCACCGGGCATCTCGTCCTCTATCCCTCCGGGATCGCGGCCGAGCGCCTCTCCCCCACCGCACGCGCCACCGACCCGTCCACCGGCCCCTCCACCGGCCCGCCCACCGGCCCCGAAGCGACGATCGCCTCCGGTTTGCGCCCGGTCGTCCTCCTGCACGGCTTCGTCGACAACCGCTCCGTCTTCGTCCTGCTGCGCCGCGCGCTCACCCGGCACGGCCGTGACTGCGTCGAGTCGGTGAACTACTCGCCGCTCACGTGCGACCTGCGGAGCGCCGCCGAGCGGCTCGGGCGGCGGGTGGAGGAGATCCGCGCCCGCACGGGACACGCCGAGGTCGACATCGTCGGGCACAGCCTGGGCGGGCTCATCGCCCGCTATTACGTACAGCGCCTGGGCGGTGACACCCGGGTGCGCACCCTGGTCATGCTCGGCACCCCGCACTCCGGCACCACCGTGGCCCCGCTCGCCGACGCGCATCCGCTGGTGCGGCAGATGCGCCCCGGTTCGGCGGTACTGCGGGAGCTGGCCGGCCCGGCGCCCGGCTGCCGGACCCGGTTCGTGAGCTTCTGGAGCGACCTCGACCAGGTGATGGTGCCGGTCGAGACCGCGCGCCTCGACCACCCCGATCTCGACGTGCACAACGTCCGCGTCAGCGGTATCGGTCATCTCGCGCTGCCCGTCCATCCGACGGTGGCGGCCGGGGTCCTCGACGCCCTGGACGCCGGCGGACCGGTCGCTCCGGTTGCCCGGGGCGCTCGGGGCGCTCACGAAGGGGAGCCGGGCGCCGCTTCCGTCGCCTGACGTCTGCTCGCCAGACCCCGTTCTTCGAACGTTCCTCGAACACAAGGCCAAAGCTCTCTCCCTGAGCTGGCGAAAGACGGCCGATTGCCCGTTTCCTGCGGGACCAAACCCCTCCGAAGATTGTCGGCTGCGCATACCGCCGGGTACAGTCGCGCCACTGCTTCCCCCGGGACACCCCTCATGGGGCCCGCCCCGGAATGGTCCTGCTGCCGAGGCGAGAGAGACGTTGGTGAACGACCAGCAACCCCACGCCGGGTACGTCGGAGACGACGCCCACACCACAGGCAGCTTCGCCGTCGACCCGCTGTTCGGCGCCTACCCCGCGGGTCAGGCCGACCACAGCGGCCAGTGGGATTTCGGCCAGTACGGGATGACCGGCCAATACGACACCACGGGTCAGCAGCAGTACGACACGACCGGCCAGTGGGACACCACGAGCCAGTGGCAGGCAGCCGACACGTACGGCAGCGCCACCCCTCACACGGCATACGACACCGGCGGCCAGCAGTACGACACCACCGGGCAGTGGGACGCCTCCGCCTGGACCGACGCCCAGCAGACCGGCCAGTACGAGACCGTCCACTCCGGCGCGTACGCCGCCCAGGGCGCGTACGGGTACGAGGCCTACGACGCCACCGGCCAGTGGGCGGCCCCCGCCTTCGCGACCGAGACCGGCGCCTACGACGCGACCGCCTGGAACCAGGCGGCCCCGGAGGCCGAGCCGCTCGTCCCGCAGCAGTACACCCCCCAGCCGGAACACACCGCCGAGTTCGCGTTCGACTTCGCCGAGCCGACGGCGCAGGCCGAGTACGCCTACGCCGACGCCCTCGTGGACGTCGGCGACGTCACCGGCCACGACGACACGGCCCACGGCACGGCCCGCGACGCCGCCTTCGACGCCGCCGAGGACTTCACCCCCGCCGAGTACGCCGCCGAGCCTGCCGACGAACCCGCCGAGTACGCCGAGTACGCCGAGTACAGCGAGTACACCGACGAGCCCGCCGCCGAGCTCCGTACGGAGACCCCGCTCGCGGGCCGCCCCGTGCGCCGCGGTTCGGGCAGCAGCCGCGGCCGCCGTCGTACGCCCGCCAAACGGTCCGCCCTGCTGACCGTCGCCGTCCCCTCCGCCTGCGTCATGGGCGTCGCCGGCATCGCCGCCGCCTCCGTCGGCGGGCTCACCAACCCCACCACCGACGGCGGCACGAAGGACAACACCACCGCCCTCGCCGCGGCCGACCCCGGCTCCGTCAAGCAGGTCGCCGCCAACAGCGCGCTGGACACCCAGCTCGCCGCGCTCAGCGAGGACGCCCGCGACTTCGGCGACCGCGCGAGCCGCACCCAGGAGCGCATCGACCTCAAGGCCCGCCAGGCGGCCGACAAGAAGAAGCGCGAGGAGGAAGCGGCCCGCAAGGAGGCGCTGCGCCCCAAGTACATGCTGCCGGTGGAACTCCACCGCCTCAGCGCGCGCTTCGGCCAGTCCGGCGTCAACTGGATGTCCGTGCACACCGGCATCGACTTCCCCGTGCAGACCGGCACGCCCGTGATGGCCGCCACGGACGGCACCGTCCGCACCCAGCTGAACAGCGCCTACGGCAACATGGTGATCGTGACCGCCCCCGACGGCACCGAGACCTGGTACTGCCACCTCAGCAGCGCCAAGATCCGCTACGGCCAGGTCAAGGCCGGCGACGTCATCGCGTACTCCGGCGACACCGGCAACTCCACCGGCCCGCACCTCCACTTCGAGGTCCGGCCGGGCGGCGGCTACGCCATCGACCCGCTGGCCTGGCTGCGCAGCCACGGTCTCGACCCGACCAGCTGACCTTCACCCGCCGTACGCGAGAGGGCCCCGGCCGAAGCCGGGGCCCTCTCGCGTACGCACGCGCTACAGCTTCTCGACCGGCGCGTACCGCAGGAGCAGCCGCTTCGGCTTCTCGTCGCCGAAGTCGATCGTCGCCTGGGCGTCCGCGCCGACTCCCGTCACCGCGGTCACCGTGCCCAGACCGAACTGGTCGTGCGTGACGCGGTCGCCGATCTGGAGGGAGATCACCGGCTTCTCACCGGCGCGCCGCGTGGCGAAGCCCGAGGGGCCGGAACGCGAACGGGACGAGGAGAGCGAGGAGATGATGCCCGAGGTCGGCCCGGCGGGCTTCGCCATCGGACCGGTCCGCTTCCACTCCAGGTACGCGGGCGGGATCTCCTCCAGGAAGCGCGAGGCCGGGTTGTACGAGGGCTGGCCCCAGGCGCTGCGCATCGACGAACGGGTGAGGTAGAGGCGCTCGCGGGCGCGCGTGATGCCGACGTACGCGAGGCGCCGCTCCTCCTCCAGCTCCTTCGCCTGCCCGAGGGCGCGCATGTGCGGGAAGACGCCGTCCTCCATGCCCGTGAGGAACACGACCGGGAACTCCAGGCCCTTGGCGGTGTGCAGCGTCATCAGCGTGATGACGCCCCGGCCCTCCTCGTCCTCGTCCGGGATCTGGTCGGAGTCGGCGACGAGGGCGACCTTCTCCAGGAACTCGGCGAGGGTCGCGGGCTCCTCGCCGCGCTCCTGCTCGAATTCGAGGGCGACGGCGGCGAGTTCCTGGAGGTTCTCGATCCGGGTCTCGTCCTGCGGGTCGGTCGAGGCCTGGAGCTCGGCCAGGTAGCCCGTGCGCTCCAGGACGGCCTCCAGGACGACGGCGGGGCCGGCGCCGGACTCGACGACGGTGCGCAGCTCGTCCATCAGCGCGTTGAACCGCTTCACGGCGTTCGCCGAACGCGCGGCCATGCCGTACGCCTCGTCGACCCGCTTGAGGGCCTGCGGGAAGGTGATCTTCTCGCGGAGGGAGAGGGCGTCGATCATCGCCTCGGCGCGGTCGCCGATGCCCCGCTTGGGCACGTTGAGGATGCGGCGCAGCGGGACGTTGTCCTCGGGGTTGGCGAGGACGCGGAGGTACGCGAGGACGTCCCGGACCTCCTTGCGCTCGTAGAAGCGCACGCCGCCGACGACCTTGTAGGGCAGTCCGACGCGGATGAAGATCTCTTCGAAGACGCGGGACTGGGCGTTGGTGCGGTAGAAGACGGCGACGTCGCCGGCCTTGGCCTCGCCGGTGTCCGTGAGCCGGTCGATCTCGTCGGCGACGAACTGCGCCTCGTCGTGCTCGGTGTCGGCGACGTAGCCGGTGATCTGCGCGCCCGCGCCCGCGTTCGTCCAGAGGTTCTTGGGGCGGCGGGACTCGTTGCGCTCGATGACGGCGTTGGCCGCGGAGAGGATCGTCTGCGTGGAGCGGTAGTTCTGCTCCAGGAGGATCGTCGTCGCGTCCGGGTAGTCCTCCTCGAACTGGAGGATGTTGCGGATGGTCGCGCCGCGGAAGGCGTAGATCGACTGGTCGGCGTCGCCGACGACGCACAGCTCGGCCGGGCCGAGGTCCTCGTAGCCGGTGCCGACCAGCTCCCGTACGAGGGTGTACTGGGCGTGGTTGGTGTCCTGGTACTCGTCGACGAGGACGTGGCGGAAGCGGCGGCGGTAGTGCTCGGCGACGTCGGGGAACGCCTGGAGCAGGTGGACCGTCGTCATGATGATGTCGTCGAAGTCCAGGGCGTTGGCCTCGCGCAGCCGCGCCTGGTACATCCGGTACGCCTCGGCGAGCGTCTTCTCGAAGCCGTCGACGGCCTGGTCGGCGAAGCTCTCCTCGTCGATCAGCTCGTTCTTGAGGTTCGAGATCTTGGCGCTGAACGACTTCGGCGGGAACTTCTTCGGGTCGAGGTCCAGGTCGCGGCAGACCAGGGACATCAGCCGCTTGGAGTCGGCGGCGTCGTAGATCGAGAAGGAGGAGGTGAAGCCGAGCCGCTTCGACTCGCGGCGCAGGATGCGGACGCACGCGCTGTGGAAGGTCATGACCCACATGGCGTTGGCGCGCGGGCCGACGAGCTGCTCGACGCGCTCCTTCATCTCGCCGGCGGCCTTGTTGGTGAAGGTGATCGCCAGTATCTGGCCGGGGTGGACGTGCCGCGTGCCCAGGAGGTGGGCGATGCGGTGGGTGAGCACCCGGGTCTTTCCGGAGCCGGCTCCGGCGACGATGAGCAGCGGGGTGTCGGTGTGGACGACGGCGGCGCGCTGCTGTTCGTTCAGCCCGTCCAGGAGCGCGGCGGGATCCACGACGGGGCGCGCCGCGCCGTCGCGGTAGTACGCGTCGCGGGGCGGGGGCGCGTCGAAGTGCTCCCCGAAGAGGTCGTGCGGGACCTCGTCCGGGGTCGGGGCGCCGTGCTCGTCGTCCTCGGGCGGGGGCGGGGCCTCCGCCGAGGAGTGGTTCTGGAGGCCGGCCAGGAAGCTGTCGTCAAAGAGGCTGCTCATCGCCTCACGAGTCTAGGACGCCCCACCGACATCCGGGTCCGCCTTGGGGACGGCCTTCGTCACGCTCCCCCGGGAACGCGTCCGGGAACGCGTCGCGCGCCCCCTGGACGGGTCACGTCCAGAGGGTCGCGATGAAGATGTTCGCCGTGGTCAGGGCGCCGACGGCGGCGAAAAGGCCCTTGTCGACCTTCTCCTCGTCC
>NZ_JBHJUO010000045.1:0-11568 GCF_042268445.1 Streptomyces sp. NPDC056169
GGGGGGGTGTCTTTTCGGGTCTCCCGGGGGGCCCCTGGCGGTTGTTTGCTTTTCTTCTCTTTTGTCCTTTGTCCCCTTTAACCCTAACGGGGGGGGGCCCCCCCCCCCCGGGGGGGCCCGCCCCTCGTCTCCGTACGCGTACTCAGATGCTCAGATGCTCCGTACAGCCTCAGCGCTTCGCGACGAACACGTGCGCCGCGACGTCCGCGTCCAGCTCGGCGGCCTCGCCGCTGCTGCCCACGAGGACACCGCCCGGCGACTCCGTCACCGACACCACGGAACCGGGCTGCACGCCCGCCCTCCGCAGCGTGTACATCAGCTGGGCGTCCGTCTGGATCGGCTCGCCGATCCGGCGCACGACGACCGTCTTGCCGCCGCTCGCGTCCAGGTCGGCGAGGGAGACCATCGAGTCGTCGAGGAAGGCCTCGGCCTCCGCCTTCTCACCCAGCTCCTCAAGGCCCGGGATCGGGTTCCCGTACGGCGACTCCGTCGGGTGACGCAGCAGCTCCAGGACCCGCCGCTCCACGGCCTCGCTCATCACGTGCTCCCAGCGGCACGCCTCGGCGTGGACCTGCTCCCACTCCAGGCCGATCACGTCGACGAGCAGACACTCGGCGAGCCGGTGCTTGCGCATGACGCGGGTGGCGAGACGACGGCCCTCTTCCGTCAGCTCCAGATGGCGGTCACTCGCCACGGCCACCAGGCCGTCGCGCTCCATCCGGGCCACTGTCTGGCTCACCGTGGGGCCGCTCTGATCGAGCCGCTCGGCGATCCGGGCACGCATAGGGACCACACCTTCCTCCTCAAGCTCGAGGATGGTGCGGAGATACATCTCCGTTGTGTCGATCAGTCCGGACATACGTGCCCCTCGATGAGTCGTGCGCTGGCCCTGCCCCAATTCTGACGCATCGCACCGACAACCGGGCCGCACACGGGTGAGGCGGTATTGACAGAGCAATGGTCCAGACCGCACCGTGAGCCGCGACCACGACGAGAAGGAGCCGCCACGATGGGCGAGAGCAAGCTGGCCGGACAGTTCTTCGACGCCGCGATCGGGCTGCTCCAGCAGGTCCGAGACGGGGACTCCGAAGAGATCGCCGCCGCCGGGGCCGCGATCGCCGAGGCCGTCGCGAACGGCAACCGGCTCTTCGCCTTCGGCGCGGGCCACTCCTCGCTCGCCGCGCAGGACGTCGTCTACCGGGCCGGCGGCCTCGCCCTGATGAACCTGCTCGCCGTCCCCGGCGTCGTCGGCGTCGACGTCATGCCCGCCACGCTCGGCTCGGCCCTGGAGCGCGTCGACGGCCTCGCCGGGGCGGTCCTGGACTCCTCCCCCGCCAAGGCCGGGGACGTCCTGATCATCATCTCCCTCTCCGGGCGCAACGCCCTGCCCGTCGAGATGGCCATGAACGCCCGCGCGCTCGGCCTCACCGTCATCGGCGTCACCTCCGTGGCATACGCGACGGAGACGAAGTCGCGGCACGTCTCGGGGTCGTACCTCAAGGACCACTGCGACATCGTCCTCGACTCCAGGATCGCCATCGGCGACGCGGAGCTCACCCACGAGGGCATCGAGGCGCCGTTCGCGCCCGCGTCGACCGTCGTGACCAGCGCGCTCATGCAGGCCACGATGGCCGCCGCGGCCGAGGAGCTCGTACGCCGGGGCATCGAGCCGCCGCTGCTGCGCTCCGGGAACGTCGACGGCGGGCACGAGTGGAACGGCCGCGTGATGACGGAGTACGGCGACCGGATCTTCTTCCGGCACTGAGCCCGTACGGGTCGGGGGGTCGGCGGCCGTCACTCCACCGCGAGTACGCCGACACCGCCGCCGAGGCCGACGCCGAGTTCCGCCGCGACCCTGGACGCCACCGTCTCCGCGTACGTCACGTCCTCCCGCTCGAAGCCCGGGCGGCACGCGGCACGCAGGAACGTCAGGACGCCGAGCGTCCGGCCCCGGGTCCGCAGGACCACGCACAGGGCGTGGGCCGCGTCCCCGGGCCACTGGTGCGCCTCGGCCCACACCTCGGCGGTACGGCCCGCGCTCGCCCGCACCGAGCCCGCGCGGTCCCACGCCTGGAACGCCGGATGCCGCGGCCCGTACCGCAGCGGGATGCCGCCGCCCACGACCGGCGACGACGGGCCGGGGGCGCCGGGCGGGGTGGCCAGGGCGCGGGTCAGGCGGCGCTCCCCCACGACCCGGTCGACGAGGGCGTGGTCCGCGAAACCGGCCAGGGAGAAGTCGAGCAGGACCGTCACCGCCTCCTCCGGGTCCTCGCACTCGGAGGCCGCCGCGCCCGCCCGGTGCAGCTGGCTCCACCGGAACCGCAGCCGGTCCGCCTCGCGCACCGCGAGCCGCTCGTCCGTCACGTCCTGGAACAGCCAGGCCACCCCCAGCGGCACCGGCTCCTCCGCCATCGGCGAGGACAGCCGCAGGAAGCCGCTGCGCCAGCACCGGCGCCGCTCGCCCGAAGCGGTCCGCAGCGTCACCCACACGTCGGCCGGCGCGGGCGGCGTGCCCTCCGCCAGGACGTGCTGGAGCGCGCCCTCCAGCTCCTCGGCGCCGTGCACGACGACATCGCCGAGAGGACGCCCGAGCAGGGCCGTACGCCCCGTGCCGAAGGCGCGGGCGGCGTGACCGTTGACGACGGCGGGGCGCAGGTCCGCGTCGACGAGGACGACACCCCAGGACGCGTCCTCGAAGAGCGCCTCGCTCAGGGCGACCGAACGCTCCAGATCGAGCTGTACGTGGACCTCGCTGAACGCGCAGTAGACACCCGCAGGCGCGCCGTCGGCGCCGCGCACCCCGGCGGCCTGACTCCGCACGAGCACCCGCCCGCCGTCCTTGCGCAGCAGCGCCAGCTCGTGGACCTGCCGGCCGGGGCCCTTCATGACCCCCATCAGCCGCCCGAGGATCTCCTCGGCGTCCGCACTGCGCGCCGCCCACCCCCCGAACCCGCGCCGCCCGACGGCCTCCCCGGCGGACCAGCCGAGGATCCGCTCGGCCTCGCGGTTCCAGTGCGTGATCGTCCCGTCGGCGTCCAGGGCGCAGAGCGCCGCGTCCATCCCGTCGAGCAACGCGGCCAACAGATCGGCCCCGGCCCCCGGAACGGAGGCGGTATCACTCGCGGCCCCCGTGAAAGCACTCATCCCGGTACCCCCCATGCTGCGCCCATTCAACTGGAACGTGACACAGAGCACACCACCTTCACGGAAATCGCTGCGCCCCGGAAACAGATGACGAACCGGGCATGACGACCGAGCGCCCCGCCGACACCCCAGTGCCACACCGCACAGTTCCCAGCCGCAGCTCGCCCGCTCCGCAAACTTGTGACGCAGGCCACACTCAGGCTTCTCGGGGGCGGGCCCTCAGGGGGCTCTCCCTAGGCTGTTCGCACGGACTCGTGAGGTCACTCGCTCCTCGGCGAAAGCCGGATTCCCGCGCGGAATCAGAGTGACCAGCCCCAGTCGTCGTGATCATCGGATCGAGAGAGGGTGCCTTCGATGACTACGTTCCCGGCAGGCCGGAAGACCCACCAGGCTGTGCTTCCTCAGCAGCCTGCTCTGGAATCCGCGAGCGCAGACACCCCTGGGAGCAGGGACGAAACGGCTCGCGGACGCCTCTCGGACACGCGAGGCACCGGCCGGGGACATGGGCGAGGGGAGACCGACGGGCACAGCACCCGGGCTCGTCGGCGTCACGCCGAACAGGCAGAGAACAGGGGCGGTGACGCCCCACAGGCACAGACCGGACGCGGCAGCCCTCGCGTGTTCGTCCTCGCGCGGGACGGGCTGCCTCTCATGCCGTGCCATCCGGCACGCGCGCGTGCCCTGCTGGCCCGTGGGCGAGCCGCAGTGGCGCGCCACACGCCCTTCACCATCCGGCTGAAGGACCGCAGACGCATCGACGCCGAGGTCTCGGGCGTCGAGCTGCGGATCGACCCCGGTTCTCGCGGTACGGGCCTCGCGCTCACCGAGACGCGGCGACAGACGTCCCCGGACGGCAGCGTCGCCACGGTCCGCCGGGGACTGGTGGCGATCGAGTTGCGGCACCGTGGGCCCCTGATCCATCAGGCGATGGTGCGCCGCGCCGGGTACCGGCGCAGACGACGGGCGGGGCTCCGGTACCGGCCTCCCCGGTTCGCGCATCGGGTCCGTCGGCCGGGCTGGCTCGCACCTTCGCTGCGGCACCGGGTCGACTCGGTCCGCTCGGTCGTCGCCCGTCTTCGCCGGTACGCCCCTGTCGTCGGGATCCACATCGAGGAGAACTCCTTCGACATCCCCGCCCTCAGCGCGGCGGAGCGAAAGGGGGCGCTCGACGGCCACGCACGCTCAGCCGTCCGGTCGGGCAAGAGCTGCGCCTACTGCGGTGCGTCCGGCGTCCCGCTCGACATCGACCACGTCCGGGCCCGCGCCCGCGGTGGCACCGACCGCCCCGCCAACCTCCTCCTCGCGTGCGTGCCCTGCAATCAGGCCAAAGCCGCCCGTCCCGTCGAGGAGTTCCTGGCCCATCGGCCCGCACGCCTGGCCGACGTCCTGAGCCGTCTGCGGTCCCCCCGCGCCGACGCGGCCGCCATGAACGCGACGAAGGTACGGCTCCTCCTGCTGCTCGAAGAGACGGGCCTGCCGGTGCACTGCTGGCCCGCGTCCCTGACCTCGGCGAATCGCACCGCCGCGGGACTGGCGAAGTCCCACACGCTCGACGCCCTCTGCGTGGGACCGCTGGGTTCGGGCGCCACGGACACCCTCGTCCGTATCGCCACCCCCGTGCACGTCTTCGCGTCCACGGGTCGCGGTTCCTACGCCCGCACCACCCCGGACCGCTACGGCTTTCCGCGGCTGGTGCGGCCGCGCCGGAAGCGGCACCAGGGATTCGCGAGCGGCGATCTCGTGCGGGCCACCGTGCTGAAGGGCCGCTGGGCAGGAGTCCGGACCGGTCGGGTATCGGTCCGCAGTACGGGTCGGCACAGCATCGCCACGCCTCTCGGGCGGTTCAACGCGTCCCACGAGAATCTGCGCCTGCTCCAGCGGAACGACGGGTTCGCGTACACCTGGCGCGGCGAACCCGAGATCGTCGAAATAAATCGGTTGAGCGCTCTGCGCGGGGTTCGTAACGTGTGAGTCACGCATGAAAGGAGGTGATCCGGAAGTGATTTCGTACCGGACCAGCGAGGTGACTGCGGGCTAAGGCCTGCCGTCGCACTCTGTGCACCTCGGCAGGCCGAACTGCCGAAGAACAACGCAGTCACCCGACCCGTGAGTCGCCGGTAAGTCCGGCCGGCTCCTGTCCGAACCTAGGCGGACGGGACCAAGGCTCACGGGTCGTCTGCGTTTTCCGGGGTCTCCGGGGTTCTCCAGAGCTTTCCGGTGCTTTCCGGCGCTCAGGGAGCGAGGCGTTCCACTCGCCAGGTCTCGTCCTCGCGGACGTAGCGCAGGCGGTCGTGGAGGCGGTTCTCGTGGCCCTGCCAGAACTCGATCGTGTCCGGGACGACCCGGATGCCGCCCCATTCCGGCGGGACCGGGACCTGCTCACCCTCGGGGTAGCGGGTCTCCAGTTCCTCGTAGCGGGTGAGGAGTTCCTCGCGGGAGGCGATCACCGAGGACTGGTGGCTCGCCCAGGCGCCGAGCTGGGAGCCGTGCGGGCGGGTGCGGAAGTAGGCGACCGTCTCGTCGCGGCCCGTGCGGACCGCGCGGCCGGTGACGATGACCTGGCGGGCCAGCGGGTGCCAGGGGAAGAGCAGCGCGATCCGGGGGTTGGCCGCCAGCTCCTCGCCCTTGCGGGAGCTGTAGTTGGTGAAGAAGACGAAGCCGGCCGCGTCGTAGTGCTTCAGCAGGACCGTCCGGGAGGACGGGCTGCCGTCGGGGGTCGCGGTGGACACGACCATCGCGTTCGGCTCGTGGATCGCCGGGTTCTCCGCGGTCTCCTTGAACCAGCGGGAGAACTGCGCGATCGGCTCGGGGGCGAGGTCCGAGACGGACAGCTCCGTGGTGCGGTACTGCTCGCGCATGTCGGCGGGATCCAGGGCGTCGTTCACGGGATCGGTCACGGGATCGTTCGTGGCGTCGTACACGGGATCGGTCACGAGGTCATCCTGCCGCAGCACCTGAGCTTGCCCGGCACCGCCCGGCCCTAATCCTCTCTCGCCGAATCGGCGCAGTGTGCCGGATGTCACGCTTCCCCGCATCATCGGAACCGTACAGACTCTTCCGCTGGATGACTGTTGATTCCCCACCATCGACCACCGCACGGTTGATCGATCATCGATAGAGGAGCCGCCTGATGTCCGACTTCGTACCCGGGCTCGAGGGAGTCGTCGCGTTCGAGACGGAGATCGCCGAACCCGACAAGGAGGGCGGCGCCCTCCGCTACCGAGGCGTCGACATCGAGGACCTCGTCGGCCACGTCTCGTTCGGCAACGTCTGGGGCCTGCTCGTCGACGGCGCCTTCAACCCGGGTCTGCCGGCGGCCGAGCCGTTCCCGATCCCCGTGCACTCCGGTGACATCCGGGTCGACGTGCAGTCCGCGCTCGCGATGCTCGCGCCCGTCTGGGGCCTCAAGCCGCTCCTCGACATCTCCGCCGAGCAGGCCCGCGACGACCTCGCCCGCGCCGCCGTCATGGCCCTCTCGTACGTCGCCCAGTCCGCGCGCGGCCAGGGCATGCCGATGGTCCCGCAGAGCGAGATCGACAAGGCGCAGTCCGTCGTCGAGCGGTTCATGATCCGCTGGCGCGGCGAGCCCGACCCGAAGCACGTCAAGGCCGTCGACGCCTACTGGACCTCCGCCGCCGAGCACGGCATGAACGCCTCCACGTTCACCGCGCGCGTCATCGCCTCCACCGGCGCGGACGTCGCCGCCGCGCTCTCCGGCGCCGTCGGCGCCATGTCCGGCCCGCTGCACGGCGGCGCGCCCTCCCGCGTCCTCGGCATGATCGAGGAGATCGAGCGGACCGGCGACGCCACCGCGTACGTGAAGCAGGCCCTCGACAAGGGCGAGCGACTCATGGGCTTCGGCCACCGCGTCTACCGCGCCGAGGACCCGCGCGCCCGCGTCCTGCGCCGGACCGCCAAGGAGCTGGACGCCCCGCGCTACGAGGTCGCCGCCGCGCTGGAGAAAGCCGCCCTGGAAGAGCTGCACAACCGCCGCCCCGACCGGATCCTGGCGACGAACGTCGAGTTCTGGGCGGCCATCGTCCTCGACTTCGCCGAGGTCCCCGCGCACATGTTCACGTCGATGTTCAGCTGCGCCCGTACGGCCGGCTGGTCGGCGCACATCCTGGAGCAGAAGCGCACCGGCCGTCTCGTCCGCCCGTCGGCCCGCTACACGGGCCCCGGCCAGCGGGACCCGCGCTCGATCGAGGGTTACGCCGACATCGCCGGCTGAGTCGCCTCTGCGGGGTACGCCTCCGGGTGCAGCAGCAGGTCCGCGTGGTGGCGGGCCGCCACCAGCGGGTGGGCCCGGAGCTTGCCCTTCAGTTCGTTCCGGCCGTACTCGGCGAACAGCGGGTTCGCCGGGTCGGCCGTGACGCCCGGGGCCGCGGAGGCGTACGGGAAGGTCAGCGACGCGATCCGGGCGTCCAGCCGCGGGTTGTAGAAGAACGGGACGGAGTACCGCTCGGTCGCCCCGGGCGGGGAGACCACCCGGTGGTTCGTCGCGATCAGGTAGCCGTTCGTGGCCACTTCGAGCAGCTCGCCGAGGTTGACGACGAAGGCGCCCGGCAGCGGCGGCACGTCGTGGAAGTCCCCGTCCTCCCGCTGCACCTGGAGCCCGCCGACCTGGTCCTGGAGCAGCAGTGTCAGGAAGCCGTAGTCCTTGTGCGCGCCGACGCCCTGGTCGTCGCCCTCGCCGCTGCTGCCCGGGTAGCGCACCAGCTTGAGGTGCGGGTGGGCGCGCGAGCCGAAGATGTCGTCGTAGAAGTCCGCGGGCGCGCCGATGGACGTCAGGAGCTCGTGGAGCAGTCGCTCGGCGACCGCGCTCAGGCGGTCGATCCAGTGCAGGGCCGCGGTCCGCAGCTCGGGGAGCGCGGCCGGCCACTGGTTGGGGCCTTCGAGCCACCAGTACGGGGCTTCCCAGGGCGCGGGGGCGTGCGCGGGGCGTTCGGCGCCTATGTCGAGCTGGTCGCGCCAGTCGCGGGCGCCGGCGGTGCGCTCGTCGCCGATGCGGGTGTAGCCGCGGAAGTGCGGGGAGTTGATGTTGTCGAGGGCCAGCCGGTCGGCCTCGGGCAGCGCGAAGAAGGCGCGCATGGCGGAGGTGAGGGCCCGCGTCTCGGCCTCGGTCACGCCGTGCCCGACGAGCTGGAAGAAGCCGACGTCGTGGGCGGCGGAGTGCAGCTGCGCGTGGAGCAGGCGGCGGGCCTGCGGGCCTCGGTCGGCGGCGGAGAGGTCGACGATCGGGAGCTGCGAGGCGTAGGTGGGGTGGATCCGCGAGCCGTCCACCGGCTCGTGGGAGCGCGCGCTGCGGTTCGGCTGCTGAAGGGAGTACGAGCTGCGAGTCATGGGTGCGTCCGCGGGGTCTACGGGGTGCCCGGGCGGCCGCCAGGGGTGGGGCGGGGGCCACGGGTGCCGGTCGGGCTTGGGCTCTGAGCGAGGGACCCGGGGGCGAGGTGTGGCGCCCGGGGGTCAGGGGGTCAGGCGGAGCGGCGACAGCTCATGCTCGTGACGCGGACGAAGTCCACGTGGCGACGGCGTACGAGCGAAGGCATGCGAACAGCGTACTGCGGCGGGCCGCCGCGGGGTGTGGTCCGCGTCACGCTCCCGGTCCTGGCTTGCGCGCTTTCCGGACTCTGGCCAAAACGGTGGGCGTACGCGAAGATCACCGCCACGCATGTCACGCGCATGCCAACCTTCCCGTCGCAGCACCCCATCGCAGGAGGATGTCCATGACTCCCCGCACCCGCCGCACCCGCCGCACCTCCCGCGGCCTGGCCGCCGCGATCGCCGTCGCCGGCACGGCCGCCGCCGCCCTGCTCCCGTCCCCGGGGGCCGCCGCGGCCGCGCTGCCGCAGGCCCGGGTCTTCATGGTGAACCCGGTGCAGTCCTCCGGCGACCAGTCCCTCGCCGACCACAAGGACGCGGCGAGCGACGTGCCCGCCTCCGCCTACGCCACCGTCACGCTGCGGAACCTCGACGCGAGCGGCGGCCTGTCCGGAAAGTGGGCCGCGGTCCGCTCCGAGACGGGCAAGCCCGCCACCGTCGCCGCCGCCGGCTCGTACGACCGCTCCGACGACCAGTTCGAGCAGGTCATGGCGTACTTCTGGGTCAACGAGGCGCAGGAGTACCTCCAGGGCCTCGGCTTCGGCACCGAGCTGCCCGGCGCGAACGACCGGGTGCAGCCGGTCCGCCTCAACCAGTGGGGCGCCGACAACTCCTTCTTCACCGACAAGAAGGACGAGATCCGCTTCGGCAAGGGCGGGGTCGACGACGCCGAGGACGCGGAGGTGATCGTCCACGAGTACGGCCACGCCGTCCACGACGCCCAGGTCCCCGGCTTCGGCACGAACGCCGAGTCCGGAGCGATCGGCGAGGCCTTCGGCGACTACCTGGCCGTCGAGGTCGGCACCAACGCGGCCGCGAAGTACGGCTGGCCGGTCAAGGCCGACACGGCCTGCGTCGGCGACTGGGACTCCACCGGCTACAGCGCGGCGCCGCACTGCCTCCGGCGGATCGACGGGACGAAGACGTACGCGGACCGCGAGGGCGAGGTCCACGCGGACGGCGAGATCTGGTCCCGTGCGCTCCTCGACATCCGCACCGCGCTCGGCGCCCGGACCGCCGACCGGATCATCGTCAACGCCCAGTTCGGCTTCGCACCCGACACGAGCTTCCGCGACGCGGCACTGACGACGGTCGCGACGGCGGAACGGATGTACGGCAAGAGCGCGGCGGCGGCGGTCCGGGACGCGTTCCGGGCGCGGGAGATCCCGGGGGTGTGATCCGGGTGCTCTGATCGCGGGGGGCTGCGGCGCGCTAAAGCGCCTCCGGCCCCCCGGTGATCTGCGGGTCGACCGGGCGTTCGAAGAAGGTCTCCAGGACCACCGTGGCCTGCGTCCCGCTGACTCCCTCGATGGCGTAGATCCGGCGCAGCACGTCCTGGAGCTGCTCGGTGGTCGCCGTCCTCACCTTCACGAGCACCGAGGCGCTGCCGGCGATTATGTGCGCCTCCAGGATCTCGGGGAGCGCGGCGAAGTCCCGCGCCGAATCGCCCATCCAGGCGGTCGAGTCGACCATCACGTAGGCGAGGACGGCGCCGCCCACCGCCGCCGGGTCCACGTCGACGGCGGTGCGCCGGATGACGCCGCGCTCCCGCAGCTTGCGCACGCGCTCGTGCGCGGCGCCGGCGGAGAGGCCGACGGCCTGGCCCAGGGCGGCGTAGGACTGGGTGGCGTCCTGCTGAAGCTGCGCCAGCAGGGCGCGATCTACGTGATCCACAACTCTCCATTCGCGATCTTCTTGCATTGACCGTAGCTCATCCTGCAATCTTCCCCATAGACCAGATCCTGTTCGGTACGCGATGTGGGTGGGAAGGGACGGGCTCCATGACCAGCGAGCTCCCTGGGCTGTACGAGATGCTCGACGACCGGTTCCGTACCGGGCGGTGCATGAACGGCGACGACGCACTGGAGGTCCTCTACACCGGCTGCCGCTGGGCCGAGGGGCCGATCTACGTGCCCGCCTGGCGGCAGGTGATCTGGAGCGACATCCCCAACGACCGGATGCTCCGCTGGGACGAGGAGACGGGCGCCGTCGCCGTCTTCCGCCGCTCCGCCGGGCACACCAACGGCAACACCCTCGACCGCGAGGGCCGGTTGATCACCTGCGAGCAGGGCAACCGCCGCGTGACCCGCACCGAACACGACGGCACCGTCACCGTGCTGGCGGACCGGTGGAACGGCAAGCGCCTGAACAGTCCGAACGACGCGGCGGTCAAGTCCGACGGCTCGATCTGGTTCTCCGACCCGGACTTCGGCATCACCAGCGACTACGAGGGCTACCGCGCGGAGAGCGAGATCGGCGCCAACAACGTCTACCGCATCGACCCGGCCACCGGTGACGTGCGGCTGGTCGCCGACTGCTTCGCCGCGCCGAACGGGCTGGTCTTCTCGCACGACGAGCGGCAGCTGTTCGTGTCCGACACCCGGGCCGGCTTCATCCGGGTCTTCGACGTGCGCGAGGACGGGACGCTGTCCGAGGGCAAGGTCTTCGCCGACGCGTCGACCCGCGAGAACGCCCGCTTCGACAACCTCCGCTTCGACGACGCCGGCCGGCTCTGGGCCGCCGCGATGAACGACGGGGTGCACTGTTACGACCCCGACGGCACCCTGATCGGACGGCTCAACGTCCCCGAGGCGGTCGCCAACATCTCCTGGGGCGGCGCCAAGCGCAACCGGCTCTTCATCACCGCGGAGACCAGCCTGTACTCGGTGGTCATGGGCGCCACGGGCACCCACCCGACGGGCCCGGGCCGCCGCCCCTGGCTGGACAGGCCCTAGGGGGTGTCCGCAATGTCAGTTGGGGAGCCATAGCCGCAGGCAGGCGAGGGTGACCAGGGCTTTGTAGTGGCGGGCTCGTTTGTCGTAG
>NZ_JBHJUO010000046.1:0-9497 GCF_042268445.1 Streptomyces sp. NPDC056169
CCGCTACGACAAACGAGCCCGCCACTACAAAGCCCTGGTCACCCTCGCCTGCCTGCGGCTATGGCTCCCCAACTGACATTGCGGACACCCCCTAGCCGCCCCGTGTCAGCTTCCCTTCCGCGCCCGTCGCTGGTGAGCCGACCGGCTTCACTGACCGCGCCTGGCGTTGCCCGAGTAACCCGGCGCCCTGTACCCGCCCTTTGCGCGTTCGGTTAGGCTTACCTTGCCCGGCACACACCGGGCGTGCGGGATCGGGTTCCGGTGCCGCAGGTGGGACCCGGCAGACGGAGAAGGCAGAGGCAGGGCGCAGGTGAGAGACGGTGATCAGGCTCGTGCGCGTCGTGCGCCCGGTGGGGCGGGAACGCCCATGCGCGTGACGGGGGACGCGGGTTTCGGCCGGGCGTCCGGGACGAGGCGTCGTGGATAAGATCGCGCTCACGGCCGGCGCCCTGTACGTCATCATCCTGCTACGCGCCGGAGGTACGTTCGCCGTCGGGTGGCTCGCCGCCGCCGGTGCCCGGCGCAGCAGGTTCGCCGGGCGGATCTCTTCGGCGAAGTTCCAGCGCGCCGAGCAGGCGATCCAGCGGTGGGGCGCGCCGGTGGTGGCCGTCTCCTTCCTGACCGTCGGTTTCCAGACCGCCGCCAACTTCCTCGCGGGCAGCATGCGCATGCCGTTGCCGCGCTACCTTCCCGCCCTGTTCGTGGGCGGAGCGGCCTGGGCGCTGATCTACGCGACCGCGGGGCTCGGCGTGCTCGAAGTGCTGGGAAGGCTCTTCGCCGAACAGACGGCCCTCGGGGTGTCCGCCGTGGCCGTCCTCCTGCTCGCGGTGTGCGGTGCGGTGGTGTACCGGAGGAGAAGGGCCGTCCCGTCCTCCGGTGACACGGTGGCCGACGGATCGTGAGCCCCACCCGCAACGGCAGATGCCGCGGAGGGCGCGATGTACCCGGGGCCTCAGCTCTCGTCGGACGTGATCCGTAGGGCGAGGTCGTACGCGAGGGCCGCGGTAGCCCGTCGGCTGCCTGGCGGGCCGCGAGTGGGTCCCGGTCGAAGCCGTAGGTGGCGGGCTTGGAGGGCCGGCGAGGTCAGACGTGCTGGGGCCCGCCGGTCGTGGGCGGGTACGTGGGGCGGGTCGGGATCGAGGGGGTCGCCTGTGGTGGGGTGGGGAGCGGGGGGAGGGCGGGGAGCGGGGGGAGGGCGGGGTTGTGGAGCCAGGACGCGAGCAGGGTGTCCACCGGTTCGGTCGCGTACCGGGCCACGTGGGCGGTGAAGGTCGCGGTGGTCACCACGCCCTGGCGGTGTACGCCGGCCCAGTCGCGCAGCATGCGGAAGAAGGCGCCGTCGCCCAGCGCGCAGCGGATCGCGTGGACCGCGAGGCCCCCGCGCTGGTACAGGCGGTCGTCGAACATCAGCTTGCGGCCGGGGTCGGCGAGGATCAGGTCCTGGGGCTGTGAGGCCAGCAACCGGTGTGCGGTGCGGGCCAGTTCATGGGCGGTGCGGCCGCCGGAGCGTTCCGACCAGAGCCATTCGGCGTACTTCGCGAAGCCCTCGTTCAGCCAGATGTGCCGCCAGTCGCCGATGGTCACGCTGTTGCCGAACCACTGGTGCGCGAGCTCGTGGGCGATGAGGCGTTCCGAGCCCCGTACACCGTCCACGTGGTTCGCGCCGAAGAGCGACAGGCCCTGGGCCTCCACCGGTACGTCCAGCTCCTCGTCGGCGACGACGACCGCGTACTCGCCCAGGGGGTAGGGGCCGAACAGCTCCTCGAAGAGCCGCATCATCGCGGGCTGCCGGGCGAAGTCCCGGGAGAACTTCGGCAGCAGGTGCGCCGGTACGTGGGCGCTCTGCGGCACCCCGCCGAGACCGGGGTCGCCGAGCAGCACGGTCTGGTACATGCCGATGGAGAGGCCGACCAGATAGCTGGAGGTCGGGGCGGTCTGCTCGTACACCCAGGTGGTCGTGGAGGCCTTCGTGGTCCGGGTGAGCAGCCGGCCGCCGGCCACCACGGTGTAGGCGGACGGTGTGTTGACCGAGATGTGGTACGAGGCCTTGTCGGCCGGCCGGTCGTTGCAGGGGTACCAGGAGGGCGCGCCGACCGGCTGGCTGGCCACCAGCGCGCCGTCCGTCAGTTCCTCCCAGCCGAGGCCGCCCCAGGGGCTGCGTACCGGCTTGGGGTTGCCCGACCAGTGCACCTCCACGGTGAAGGCGGCGCCGGCGGGGAGGGGCTTGGCCGGCCGGATGCGCAGCTTGCCGCCCCGGTGGGTGTAGTGCGGCGCCCGGCCGTTCACCTGGACCCGGCCGACCTTGAACTCGGCGAGGTTGAGGGCGAACTCGGTGAGCGGTGCCCGGCCGACGATCGCGCTGAGCCGGGCCGTCCCGGCCAGCCGGTTGGGGCCGGGCCGGTAGTCCAGTGTCAGCTCGTACCGGTGCACGCGGTATCGGGCGTCTCCGTTGGCCGGAAAGTACGGGTCCGACACCGTTGTCCTCTGGCCGCTCACTGCCGCTTCCGCTCCCTGCGCTGTGCTCGTGCGCCACGGGCCCCTCAGGACCGCCACGCCTCGATCGGATTGCCCAGCCAGCGGGAGTCGGCGGGGACGGATTCCCCGGCCATCACGAGAGAGGCGGGTCCCAGTGTGCTCCGGGCCCCCACCGTGCTCCCGGGCAGGACGATTCCGCCCGGGCCCAGGGTGGCGCCCTCGCGGAGGACCACAGTATCCGTCCTCAAGATCCGGTCGTGGAAGAGGTGCGTCTGCAACACACAGCCGCGGTTCACGGTGACGGCGTCGCCGAGGGTCACCAGGTCCGTCTCGGGCAGCCAGTAGCTCTCGCACCACACGCCCCGGCCGATCCGGGCTCCGAGGCCGCGCAGCCACAGGGCGAGGAGCGGGGTGCCGGGCACCGATCCGGCCAGCCAGGGCACGGCCAGGACCTCGACGAACGTGTCGGCCAGCTCGTTGCGCCAGACGAAGCCGCTCCACAGCGGGTGCTCCCCCGTCCGGTGCCGGCCCACGAGGAGCCACTTCGCGGTGACGGAGACCACGGCGGCGGTCGCCCCGGCGGCGAGGAGGACCGCTCCGGACAGCAGGGCCGTCCCCACGGTGCCGAGCCCGTCCGTCGTGGCCAGGGCGCACAGCGCGGCCACGGTCAGGACGGCGAGCGCGGCCGAGCAGAAGACGGGGACCAGCCGGCACAGCTCCACCAGGCCCCGGGCCCACAGGAGGCGGGCGGGCGGGTCGTAGGTGCGGCTCTGGTCCGCGTCGGCGGCGGACCGCGGCAGCTTGACCGGCGGCAGGCCCAGGTACGAGCTGCCCTTCTTGGCCTTCTTCGGGGTGGCGGACAGCACGCCGACCAGCCCGTCGTCGGGGACGCTGCGGCCCGGCGCGGTCATTCCGGAGTTGCCGAGGAACGCCCGGCGGCCGATCTCGGAGTGTCCGATGCGGACCCAGCCGCCGCCCAGTTCGTACGGGGCGGTCAGGGTGTCGTCGGCGAGGAACGCGCCTTCGCCCACGGTCGTCAGGCTCGGGAGTGCGAGCACCGTGGACACCTCGGCGCCGCGGCCGATCCTCATGCCGAGCAGCCGGAGCCATACGGGGGTGATCAACCCGGCGTACAGCGGGAACAGGGTCTCCCGGGAGAGGTCCATCAGCTGCGTGACGGTCCATGCCTGCCAGCCGACGCGGCTGTGCGTCGGGTGGGTCCCGGTGCGCAGCCCCAGGCTGAGCAGTCGTACGGAGACGAGCAGCAGCAGCGCGTACGCGAAGCCGAAGGCGAGCGCTGCCGGCACCACGGCCGTCAGTGCGCCGCGCAGGGCCTCGGGGAGTCCGGCGTCGGCGGGGACGAACAGGCCGACGACGAGCAGCGCCGGCAGCGCGGCGAGCACGGGCAGAGCCGTCAGGCAGAGGCCGGCCGCTCCGTACAGGGCGCGCCAGTGGGCGGCGCGCGGCGGGCGGTCCTCGGGCCAGTTGCGCTTGGCCTTGCCGAGCTTCACGGCGGGTGCTCCGGCCCAGCGCTGACCGGTCGGGACCTGGCCGGTGACGGCGGAGCCGGGGGCCACCTCGGCCCGCTTGCCGACCCGTGCGCCCGGGAAGAGGAGGCTGCGGGTGCCGACGACCGCGCCCGCGCCGACCTTGATGGGGCCGATCACGAGCCGGTCGCCGTCAAGCCAGTGCCCGGAGAGGTCCACCTCGGACTCCACGGCGCAGCCGCGGCCGAGCTTGAGCATGCCGGTCACGGGAGGCAGCGAGTGCAGGTCGACCTCGGGGCCGATCTTGGCGCCGAGGGCTCGTGCGTAGCGTTCCAGCCAGGAGCCGGTGAGGGAGGTCGCTCCGACGTGGTCGGCCAGCCGCTCGGCCGTCCACAGCCGCAGGTGGACGCTTCCGCCGCGCGGGTAGCGCCCCGGCTTGACCCCGCGCAGCAGGAGGCGAGCACCGCCGGCCGCGAGCGCCAGTCGGCCCGGTGGGCTGTAGAGCAGGACCGCGCCGGCGGCCACGAGCCACCACGAGGCGGTGGGCGCCCACGGGAAGGGGCCGAACCGGTGCAGGACGTTGCCCAGGGCGAGGAGCGCCACCGTCCAGCGCAGGCCGACCAGGGTGAACAGCGGGAGCAGGAGCAGCGACTGCGTCACCTGGGACCTGAGCGGGACGGGGGCGACGGTCCGGGCCGCGCCGTCGTCCTGGACGGACTTCTCCAGGCGCCGGGCGAGCTTGCGCAGGATGGGCTGCTGGTAGATGTCGACCACGGCCGCGCTCGGGTAGCGGGTGCGCAACCGGGTGGTGAGCTGGGCGGCGGCGAGGCTGTTGCCGCCGATCGCGAAGAAGTCGTCGGCGGCGCCGGTGACGGCCACTCCGAGGGTCTCGCTCCACTGCTCGGCGAGCCAGGCCTCGGTGCCGTAGAGCTGCTCGACGGAGCCGGTGGGTTCCGTTTCGGGCAGCGGCCAGGGCAGTGCGTCGCGGTCCACCTTGCCGGAGGTACGGGTCGGCAGGTCGTCGACCGGCGCGAGGAGCGGCACGAGGGCGGCAGGCAGTTCGGCGCGCAGCCGCTCGACGGCGGCCGTGTGGTCCCAGCCCTCCTGGGTGACGAGGTAGCCGACGAGGAGCTGGTTGCCGCTGCGCGCGGTGCGGACGGCGGCGGCCGCGCCGGCGACGCCGGGCAGGGCCTGGAGCGCGGCGTCCACCTCGCCCAGTTCGATGCGCCGGCCGCCGAGCTTGATCTGCTCGTCGCCGCGGCCGAGGAAGACGAGCCCCTCCGGTTCCGCGCGGACGAGGTCGCCGCTGCGGTAGGCGCGCTGCCAGCCGAGGGAGGCGAGCGGGGCGTACTTCTCGGCGTCCTTCCCGGGGTCGAGGTAGCGGGCCAGGCCGACGCCGCCGATCACGAGCTGGCCGCTGCCGCCCATGGGCACCGGTTCGCCCGACTCGTCGACGACGGCCAGTTCCCAGCCGTTCAGCGGGAGACCGATGCGAATCGGTTCCTCACCGGTCAGGAGCGAGGCGCAGGCGACGACAGTGGCCTCGGTGGGGCCGTACGTGTTCCACACCTCGCGGCCCTCGGTGACCAGTCGCTGGGTCAGTTCGGGCGGGCAGGCCTCGCCGCCGAAGATCAGCAGCCGTACTTCGCCGAGGTCCTCGGGCTCCCAGAGCGCGGCCAGGGTCGGCACGGTGGAGACCACGGTGATCTCCTGTTCCACCAGCCAGGGGCCGAGGTCGGCGCCGCTGCGGACCTGGGAGCGCGGGACGGGCACGAGGCAGGCGCCGTAGCGCCAGGCCAGCCACATCTCCTCACAGGAGGCGTCGAACGCGACCGACAGGCCGGCCATGACCCGGTCGCCGGGTCCGAGCGGTTCCTCCGCGAGGAAGAGCGCGGCTTCGGCGTCGACGAAGGCGGCGGCGCTGCGGTGGGTGACGGCGACGCCCTTGGGCTTGCCGGTGGAGCCGGAGGTGAAGATGATCCACGCGTCGTGCTCGGGTCCGGGGCGGGCGGCGGGGGCGTGCCCGGGTTCCGGAGCGCGGGTGGCCTCGACGAACTGTCCGGCGCCGAGCACCGCGCGCACGCCGGCCTCGCCGAAGACCAGTTCGGCCCGCTCGTCGGGGTCCTCGGCGTCGACCGGCACGTAGGCGGCTCCTGCGGCGAGCACGGCGAGGATGGCCACGTACAGCTCGTTGGTCCCGGAGGGCACGCGTACGCCGACCCGGTCGCCGAGCCCGACCCCGGCCGCGGCGAGGTCGCGGCGCCGGCGCTCGACCTCTGCCGCGAGCGCACGGTAGGTCAGCCGGGTGGTGCCGTCGTCGAGGGCAGGTTCGTCGGGGTACGCCCGGACGGTCGCTTCGAGAATGTCGACGAGCGTACGGGGCGGGGCGGCGGGACCGGCGGAGAACCGGGCCGCCTTGCCGGGCTCTTCGCCCGTGGCCCCGTCCGTCACCTCGCCCATCGCCCCGTCCATCACCCCGTCGTCGAGCAGAGTGAGTTCACCGCGCTCAGGTGTGGCTGACATCGGCCCTCGCGTCTCGATCCCGGAACGTCCGGGTCGCCGGTGGAGCCCGGGTCTGCCCAGGTTGTTCCGGTCCAGCGCCAAACAGCCCGTCAGTCTAGTGCGCCGGAACGGATTTCCTTTGTCGAACCGCTTGCGCGCGGCTGAGGAGAGGCGGTATTGCGGCGGCTCTCCCGCTCTCCGTGGGACGCCAGGGCGGTACGTCCGGTGGGGGGTGAGAGACCCAGGTCACATCCGGTCCTGTCACAGGGCGCCGGGCCGCCTCGTCTCAGGGGGTGACAGCACGTTCCACCACACCAACGGGAGCACACCATGGACGCGCGACTGAACCTGTTCGCCAGCTCGGTCACCGGCAAGGCCTTCAAGCACCTCATGGCGGCGGGCAGGGTCGTCAAGGACTCGCCGCTCCCGGTCGCCACGCAGGAACTCGTGTCGCTGCGCGTGAGCCAGATCAACAGCTGCGCCGTCTGCATCGACATGCACACCAAGGAAGCCACCCTCGCCGGTGAGACCCCGGTGCGGCTGAACCTGGTGGCGGCGTGGCGGGAGGCCACCGTCTTCAGCGAGGCCGAGCGCGCGGCGCTGGAGCTGGCGGAGCAGGGAACCCGTACCGCGGACGCGGCCGGCGGAGTGGACGACGAGGTGTGGGCGCGGGCCGCCCGGCACTTCGACGAGGAGCAGCTCAACGCCCTGGTGCTGCTGATCGCCTTCATGAACCTGGCGAACCGGCTGAACGTCATCACCCGCCAGCCCGCCGGCGACTACGAGCCCGGCCAGTTCCACTGAACCGCCCGCCGGCAGCGCCGGGTTACCCTGACCTGCCGGCGATCCGGATGATCATGGGAAGACGCCCGCGTCGACGAAGTACGGCCGGGTCGAAGGACGTTACGGGGAGAGGAAACGGCGTGAGCAAGGTCGAGGAGTTCGAGGAGCTGCGGCCACTGCTGTTCTCGATCGCCTACCGGATTCTCGGCAGTGTGAGCGAGGCCGAGGACGCGGTCCAGGAGTCGTGGCTGCGATTCGACGGCTCGGCCACGCGGCCCACGTCGACGAAGGCCTTCCTGTCCGCCACGGTGACGCGGATCTCCATCGACGTGCTGCGTTCGGCGCGCGTGCGGCGGGAGGCGTACGTCGGGCCGTGGTTTCCCGAGCCGCTGCTGAACGACCCGTACGAGGACCCGGCGCGGGCGGCGGAGCTCGCCGACTCGGTGTCGATGGCGGCCCTGCTCCTGCTCGAACGGCTCGGCCCGAGGGAGCGGGCCGTGTTCCTCCTGCGCGAGGTCTTCGGCTTCGCCTTCGAGGACATCGCCGCGGCCGTGGATCGCTCCGAGGCGGCGTGCCGGCAACTGCTCGTACGGGCACGGCGGCACATGGACGCCGGGCGGCCCCGGTTCGCCGCGGACCGTCACGAACGGCAGGAGCTGGCCACCCGGTTCTTCGACGCGCTGAAGGACGGCGACGTCGACGGACTGCAGCGACTGCTCGCCGCCGACGTGCAGCTCCTCGGCGACAGCGGCGGCAAGACCCCGCAGCTCGCCAAGGCCGTCGCCGGCACGCAGAACGTGGCCCGGCTCCTGGCCTCCGTCTTCCCCCTGCTGCTGCGCATCGGCGTCACGCTCACGCCGCACGAGGTCAACGGCCAGCCCGGTGCCGTCTTCCGCGACCGCGAGGGGAAGGTCCTCCACACCATGGTCCTCGACGTCCTCGACGGGCAGGTGCAGGCCATCCGGGCCGTGGCCAACCCCGACAAGCTAGCCCACCTCGGGCCCGTCGCCGACGCCTGGGCCGTCAACGACGAGGTCAAGCGAGCCCGTCGACGCCGCTCGTCCTGACGCCGGCCCGTCGGCGCGGCGGGGGCGGTTACTTGGCGAGCTTGCCGTCGGCCGTCACGGCGAACCACGTGCCACCCACGCCCTGACCGTTGGTGTCGCCGGGCGTCTTGTCACCGGTGAACCAGTACAGCGGCCAGCAGTCGATCGTCAGCTGCTTCGTGCCGTCCGCGCGGGTGTAGGGGATCAGCTTCTTCGGGTCGATGCCCTCGACCTTGGCGACGTCGACCAGCTTGGCCGGCCGCCACTTCTCCAGGCACGCGCCTGCGCAGTTCGACTTCATGGGCCAGGCGGTGTCCTTGGTGAAGCGGTACAGGGTCCGGCCCTTCCCGTCCCTGATGATCTTGCCGAGCTTGTCGTTCTCCGTCAGTGAGAGGGCGGGAAGCGCCGATTCGCCCGGGGCGGCCGTGCCCGGGGTGGCCGTGCCGGGCTCCCCCGCACCCGCCTTCTTGCCGTCCGGGGTGACCGCGAACCAGGTACCGCCCACGCCCTGGCCGTTGGTCTGACCCGGGGCGGTGTCCTTCGCGAAGCGGTAGACCGGCCAGCCCGCGATCGTCAGCTGCTCCACGCCGTCGGCCCGCTTGAGCGAGCCGACGCGTGACGCGTCCACACCACCGGGCCGCGTGCTGCCTGCGGGGACCGGGGGCCAGGTCGTGGCGCAGTCGCCCGCGCAGGCGGAGGTGGAAGGACTGGCGGTGTCGTTGTCGAACCGGTAGAGGGTGAAGCCCTTCGCGTCGACGACCACGGAGCCGAGTTCGGCATCGTCGCGGACCGCCAGCGGCCCCGACGCCGTCGGGCCGGAACCCTCGGGAGCACCGTTGCCGTACGAGTCACCTCCACCGGCGGTCGCGGCCGGCGGGGCGACCGTGGCGGCGCCGGCTCCCGCGCCCGTCTCCTGCGTTCCGCAGGCCGTCACCCCGAACAGCAGCGCGGCCCCGGCCGTGGCGACGGTGAGCTTATGCATGTTCATCATGACAACTCCTCTTATCTCGTACTTCGTTGTGCTGTGTCGGCACCGGAAACACGTGGCCCGTCCGGGCCCGGTTCAACGGATTCGAAAAAGTTCTCCGGACATGCGAGCGCCGGCCGGGCCCAGGGCCCCGCCGGCGCGCGCAGGGGGGGGGGGCGGGGGTGTACAAGGGTGCGGGGACGAACCACTTTCGGTGTCTTATACACAACAGACGCG
>NZ_JBHJUO010000047.1:0-7951 GCF_042268445.1 Streptomyces sp. NPDC056169
GTAGCCGCCGAGGACGGCGCCGGACTGCGAGGCCCTATTCGCGCCCCGCTGCCCAATCAGTGCGCCGACCGCGGATGCGAGCCCGACGGCGATGGCTCCGACGGCGCCGAGCTGCGCAGCGTCCACGCAGGACCTCCGATGGTGCAGTGAGGGGTGAGCAGGGCGCCGCGGCAGTCGTCGAGTGAGCCGCCGGACCGCCGCGGCCGACATCAGACGCCCTTGGCCAGCGACGCGCTGTTGGTGACGTCCCGACCGCGGGCGACGAGGCCCTTGCCGAGGGCGAGGACGGCACCGACACCACCGGCCCCGGCCGCGTACCACATGCTGCCGTCGAGCGGCTGGGTGATGACGATGCCGCCGATGGCCGCCTGGAGGAACGTGGAGAGGACGCGTTCGAGGAGGTCGCGGCCGTAGGTGCCGGCGTTCTTCACGACGGTCTCGGAGCCGGGCAGGTGGATCGGCTGGTTCATGGGCTTCCCTTCCATCAGGACTTGGGGACTTGGAGCTTGTTCCAGGTGGTCGGGCCGGGCGGCCATGCCGCCGCAGCCCCGCTGTACCCGCACTTCCTTTGCCAGGCTTCGTAGCTGTCGACGTCGGCCTGACCGAGCGTCGGGCCGGGGCCGACCTTGTACCGGCCGCAGCCGACCGCGACGAGCCGCTTCCCCATCGCCTCGAAGACCTTCGAGACCTTGCCGAGGGCGGGCCGGCCGTTCTTCACGAAGAAGGCCTCGCCCGGGTACGGCTCGCACTGCGGCGCGGCAGGCTTGGCCGGAGCAGGCGCCGACGCTGTCGGCGGCTTGGGCTTGGTGCTGGCGTCGAGCCTGGCCTGCACGTCCCGACGGAAGACGGCCATGTCGAAAGCCGCCGGGTCCGGCTTCCAATCGCTCCATTCCTTGTGGCCGATCACCGACTTGGCGGTCCAGCCGTGGGCCCGGCAGATGGCCGTCGCCCAGCGCACCGCCGCCTCGTACTGGGCGGCCGGCCATGCCGAGCCCGTCCCGCGGTCGCTCACCTCCAGCCCGTAGAAGCGCGCGTTGCCGTCCTGCGCGCCCGGCGAGCCGTCGTGCTTGTGCGGGGCCGGTGGGCGGGTGGTGTAGGACTCGGCGATAACGGCGGAGAGGACGGCCGGGTCGCCTCCCCCGGCGTGGTTCGCCCGGCCCGCGCTCGTCAGGGTCAGCGTGCCGTCCTTGGCCAGGTAGGCGTGCGCGCACGGCCCCGGCAGGTCGGCGCGGCCCGACCACACGATCTCCCCGTCCGACGGGGCTGTGCCGCCCGTGTGGTGGATCATCACGCCGTGCACGGGGCCCCATCCGTCGCCCCGGTTGCCGCGGTCGTGTGTGCGCCAGCCGGAGCGTTCCTTGGTGTCCAGGCCCTCGGCGATCAGCGCCGTCAGCATCTGACTGGCGGTAAGGGGGGTAGCCATCATCGGTTCTCCGAGCATGAGAAAGGCCCCGGCCGGTCGGCTCGGGGCGGGCAGGGAAGAGAGGGGGTCAGGCGGTGGCCGGGTCCCCGGCGGGGTCCGGTTCCTCTGGGGCCGGGCCGATCGGGACGATGTCGGTGATGGGCTGATCGCACAGCCCGCACGCGGCACGCCAGATGCCGTCCGTGTTCACCGACAGGCCAGCAACGAGGACTCTGCCGTTGTTGGGGCAGCCCTCGGTGTGGCAGACCAGCTGGCAGTCGACGTCCGGCGTCTCATACGCCTCGGCACTCATAGCACTCCCAAATGGGCGGTCAGGACGCGATGACCATCCAGTGAACGGTCACGGCCGGTGTGACAGTCGCGCGGGTGATCCAGAGTTTGATGCTGGCGTTGGTGATGTCGGTGACGCCGACGCCAGAGACGCCGTTGTTGAGGTTGTTGGTGCCCACGGACGAGTCGATGGCCGTCGCGTAGGCCCGCAGGTTCGTACCCGTGATGTTCAGCCCGGCAACGGTGAGGCTCGTGGGCGCATTGGCAGCGGACGGGGTGATGGTGGCGGTGCCGGTGACGATGTTGCTGGCCGTGAGCACCCCCTGCACGGACGCGCGGGGGTTGGTGCCACCGGGGCCGGACTCCAGGGCAAGCAGGGCCCTGCGGTCCCCGGCTTCCACCGCCCCTGACGCGAGGGTCAGGACGGAGGACTGGGCCGTGTCGTAGTCGACGCTCGCCGGGACCGCCACCAGGCCGTCCTCGACCGGACGGAATGTGAGGCGGCCGTCGCTGAGCCGGGCGGACTGCCTGCCGCCGCGGGTCCACAGCCCGGCACCGCCGCCGCCGTCCGTCCCGAGCTCGGCGAGGACCGTCCCGTCCCCGGCGTACAGCCGCAGCGTTCCGACGGCCGCCGACGACAGCCGCCGCGCGGCCCGCAACTCTCTGACTTGCCGCTCCAGATCCTGGACCCGGCGGGCCAGACTCGTCGCGTCGGCGGGTAGCTGGTCCAGTTGGCGTGGCATTCAGCCCTCCTCTACCAGGATCGGCCGGACCCGGTCCGCGCCCGGCTCCAACTCCCACGCCCAGCAGCGGGCCACCACGTCGGCGCCGGCCGGATGTCGCCTTGAGGACTCGATGCTCAGCCGGATCGAGTCGCCCAGTGCCCAGTCCCTGCCGAGCCGCGGGCACGCGGAGGCAACCCCTTGAATGCTCCACACCTGCGCGCCCTGCGCCATCAGCGCGAGTTCCTTGGCCGCGTTGCCGTCCAGCTGGTCCGGGTCGGTGACCCCTGTTGCGGGGGTGAAGCGGTATTCCCAGATCGGCCAGCCGCCCGCGATGAGTTGCGTCGCTTCCCGCGGCGGTGAGGTGAGCCGGTCCGGTCCTTCGCCCTCACCGCGGGCGATAACACGGGTCGCGCCCTTGCCCCGCTCGTAGGACTCGCTCAGCGTGTACTCGGCCACGCCTCCCGGGTAGTCGAACACGGCCTCGGGCTCGGCGGCTTGGGTGCCGATCGTGGAGCGGATCCGGACGGGGAACACGAACCCGTCATGCCTGCTGTTCCAGACGGCATCCACCGTCCACTCGGGCCCGCCGTCCAGGCCCATCACCTCGGTGAGGCAGGACAGGATGGTCTTGTCGTCGCCGTCGCTGGTCAGGTAGTCGATGGCCGTGCCGGTCGGCACGGCGTCGATGACGAGGGGTGGGCCGCCCGCCAGCGCGGGCGTGATCAGGTTCGCGCAGACGGTCGCCTGGTCGACGGTGAGCATCGTCTGCGTGCCCGGGTAGCGGGCGTCGAGGTAGGCCTCCAGGGTGGCCGCCCCGAGCTGCGCGGTGCTGGCGCTTCCGGCGTCACGTGGCAGGGCGGCGCCCGCCCATACGGGAATGTCGGTGGCGGTGTCGACGGCCACGATCAGAGACCGTCCTGGTGCCGTCGCCGATTCCCAGTCAGCGGGGGCGCCGTCCAGTGCCAGCTCGAACTGGAGCGTGGTCTGCGCTCCCAGCCTGCGGGACAGGGCCCCGGTCGGTTTGAGCGAGGGCAGGTCCTCCACGATGCCGCCGGTGCGCAGATCACAGCCGTACCAGGCGAGTTCGACGGCGGTCACGACAGCGGGTACCGGATGCCGCGCAGGGTGAACCAGACCGCTTCCGTGTTGCCTGCGTCCTGGCCGCCGAGGCTGACGGTCCCGTCCGGGTTGAAGTTGACGAGCATGGAGTGGACGACGGACGAGGAGTTGGAGACTCCGGTGATGCTCGTGACGTTGCGGGCGACGACGACGGTCGCCCGGTACGTGGGCCGCAGCGCCGCAGCCAGGGCCGCATTCAGGATGTTCACGGTCTGGGCGCCAGCAGTGCGGTTGGCGCCGCCGTCCCACTCAATGTACGTGGTGCCTCGGTCGACGTACGTCCGGTACCGGATGGGCCCGTTGCCGTTCCCGTTCGTGGCGTTGCCCTGCGCGTAACCGGTGCCCAGCGTTGGAGTGGTCCAGCCGACGGTGTCGACCTTCTGCATCGTCTCCCACGCCGTACCGGTCCAGCGTTGCAGGTTCGTACCGTTGTCGCGGTACTGGCCGACGTAGAAGCCGGCGGCACTGGCGTCCGGCACGATGCCGCCAGCCGCCACTGTCACCGGCGTGACCGTGTTGTTGACGCTGGGGGAACCGCCGCCGACTGCCGGCACCGTGATGTGCGCCAGCCGCATATAGATCACGGTTCCCGACGGAGTCGGCGCGCTCGGCGTCGATGACGGAGTGCCCGGCAGGTACACCACGTCAGCCTTGGCCTGCCCAGATCCGTCGACGGCGTTGTCCCACACGCGCAGGTACACCAGGTCGATGCGGGACAGTGTCGCGTGCGCCGCGTCCAGGGTCAGGTTGGACGTGGACGTCATGGCGACCCGGTAGACGCCCTGCTCGGCGTAGTAGAGGCTCGCAATGCCGGTGCCTACGGTGATCGTGGTACCGGACACCGTGACGGTGAAACCGCCCGAGCCGGGGAGGATGCCCGTGCGGGCGCCGAGTGGGTGGCTGCCGTTATTCATCACCATCAGCGAGTCGATGCGACGCGCACGCATGGCGTCGACGGGAAGGCCGTCGATCCAAGAGGGGTTGACCGCGACCATGGGCGGCCTCCTTTCATATCCAGGCGGAACGCCAGCGGGCCGTCAGAAGAGCGCTGGCGCTGTAGGACTGGGCCCGGAACTGGACAGCAGCGGCGGCCCTGGCGGGGATGAGGGGCCAGCCGCTGGGGACCGTTAGGAAGCGGCGGCGGGACGCGCTGTTGTTGATGCGGCACGTCTTGGCGTCCGTGTCGATGACGAGCTGGTCGCCGGTGTACAGGTCCTGCGAGTAGATCAATGGCAGGACCGACCCGTCGGGCATCTGCGTGATGATCTGTGGCCCGGTCACTGGGCCGGTGATGACGAACACCGGGCGCGTGCCGAACGTGCCAGCGTTGGTAGCCATGATCTCTCCGGACACCGTGACCGCGTTGCTGGTCAGAGGTGGTGTCAGCGGCGGGGTCAGGCCGCCCGTGGTGAACGGCAGGCCAGCCGTGCCCGACTGCAGCGTGGTGGAGTAGCGGCGCGGGTCGGCGGCCGTCACCATCACCGAGTACGTCGCCCGCGTGTCGGTGATGTACTGCATCAGCGGCTTGCCCGAGCGGCGAACCGTGGCCTGCTTCGGGATGGTCTCCCACACCGTCAGCAGCGTGTCCGTCAGCCCGGCCGCCACCCGCAGCCGCTCCATCGCCTCCTCCAGCGCGGCCTGCGACGGGGCGACGATCGTCCCGCCGAGGGTGATCGGTCGGGCGCCGAGGTAGACCGGGCCCGCCCAGGCCCCGTGGTCGCCCTCGCGGTCGGTCATCTCGCTGCGGAGGTCCGGGGAGTCCCAGCCCTCCAGGGTCTGCAGGCGCCAGGCCACCCCGTCGCCGTCGACCGTGCCCAGGTCGACGCCGCCCAGGGTGGCCCGCAGACCGTCCAGGACGGCGCCCGGCGTGTTCGGCATCCGTGCCTCCTTCTCAGCCGACGAACGACATGTGCCGGGCGACGTCGTGCGCCTGCTCGGCCGTGGACTGCTTGGCGCCGTACAGGTTCACCGTGATCTGCTTCGTCGCCTCGCGGGCGGCGGCGGCCGTGGACGGTCCCGGCCCGTACCGGCCGGCGGGCACCAGCTGGTAGCCCATCGCGGACGCCGTCTTGGCCAGCAGCGCCCGGGAGCGGGCGCTGCTGTTCCACGGGATCCACGACTCGACGTCTCCGGCCTCGCCGCCGAGGACCATCGTGGGCCGGGTGAGGATCCCGCCGGCGGCCATGGCCTTCCCGCCCTGCTGCACCCACTGCCGGACGAAGACGTCCTTGTTCGCGGACGGCAGGCTGCTGATCTGGGCGGTCATCTTCGGGACCAGGGCGCGGATGGTGGCCACGTCCAGGCCCGCCGCGATCAGGTCGGCGAAGCCTCGGCCGTTGCCGCCGCGCAGCGTGGTCAGCAGGGTCAGCGCGTTCGCGAGGTCCTCGCCGGTGAGCGTGGACTGCGCCGTGCCGACCGCCTTGTTCGCTGTCGCAGCGGCCTTGCTGTCGCTGGCGGCCTGGTGGGCGAGCGTCATGGCGTTGGCGTCGCCCTGCGCGGCGAGGGCCTGGGCGAGATCGCCGAAGCCCTGCGCGGCCAGCTTCTGGAGGTCGGCCGCGAATTGCTGGCTCTCCTTGGTTGACGCGCCGAGCTGCTTGGTGAAGTCAGCCAGGGTCGCCTTCGCCAGCTCGCCCGTCTTCTGGAGCTTGGACACAATCGACTTGAACTGCTTGTCGCTCGCACCCGCCAGAGCGTTGACCAGGGCGTAGCCTTCCTCGCCCATGCCCTCCAGCATCGCCTGGAGTTCCCTGCCGCCCCGCTTGCCGATCTTGTCGAGGTTCTTCCGCCACAACTCCGTCGCGGCCACGGACTTGTTGAGCTGCAGCTCGTAGCCCTTCAGGTTGAAGGCGGTCGGTGCCTTGGCGCCCTTCTTCAACCCCAGAGCCGCGTCGGCCTCGTACACCTTCCTCCGCGCCGCCGCGACGTCCTTGGACTTGGCCCCAGCCGCGTCCTGGGCCTTCTTCGTCCGGGCCGCCGCGGCGTTGTTCGACTTCGCTGCGTTGTACCGGGCATTCGCGAGCTGCTTCTCGGCTGCGGCGAGCTGCTTCGCGGTGTGCTTGCCCCTGCGGACATCCGCCAGGTGCTTCTCCGCCTGCGCGACCTTGCGGGCGGAGTCCTTCCTGGTCTGCGCTTCCTTCTTCTGCGCTTCCTTGTACGCCTTCGACCCGGCCGCGGCCTTCTTCTGGGCCTCGGCGAGGTCAGCCCACGCCTTGCGCAGCGCTTCCAAGGCCTTGTCGTACCGGCCCTTGGCGTCCGACGGCCCACCGAGGACAGGCTGACCGGTCGGCGTGTACGTGAAGCCGGGGATGCCACCGGAGGCGAACCACTGGACCGAGCCGCCCAGCCTCTTCACCGTCTCAGCGGCGATCTGCCGGGACCGAGGACGCTTGGAACGGGCGAGCGGGATGTACGCCTCGCCGCCAGTCTCCGGTTCCGCCCACATCCGCCACTCGCCCGGCCGGGCGATCTGCGCGATGTGGTTCTCGGCGCCGCCAGCGAAGAACGCGAGACCGCCGCGGGCGTACTTGGAGACGCCGCCCTCGCCCGTGGAGGGGCGACCGGACGTGTTCTTGCTGGCGATCTCCTGCCGGTACGTGGTGATCGTGACGGACTTGTCGTGCAGTGCCTCGATGGCCCGGCGCAGGGCGTCCACGGCGGCCTTCTGGCTGCCGGTCGGGACGGTGATCTCGACCTTCTTGCCCTTGGTGTGCTTGATCTTGAAGCCGAGGTCTTCGAGCTGCTTCTGACCTTCCTTGGTCAGAGCGTCGACCGTGATCTTCTTGCTCTTGGTCTCGGCCAGCTTCTTCTTGACCGTCTCCAGGTCCTTGGCCGCCGCCTCAGTCTTGGCGTCGACCTTCGTCTCCACCTTGCCGGGCAGCTTCAGGTACGCCGCGGTGAGCTTGTCGATGGCGTCCGAGCTGAAGCCAGCGGCAGCCATCTGCTTCCTGAGCAGGCTGATGTCCTTCTCCAGGACCTTCTGCCCGGCCGCCTGGCTGTTCTTCTGCTCGGCGACAGCCTGGGCGTGCTCCTGCGCGGCCTTGGCCGCGTCGAGGAATGCGCCCTTTACCTTCCGGCCCTTCTCGCTGGTGACGTCCAGCGACTTGCCGTTCTCCTTGACCGTCTTGGTCAGGTCGGCCAGCGACTGCCGGAAGGAGATCTCACGCTCGGCCGTGGAGATCGCCGTGCCGTTCAGCTTGTTGAGGGCGTCGCTCAGCTTCTCCGCCTCGCTGCGCTGGTCCGCCATCTCGTCAGCCGACATACCGAGCTGCTTCGCCAACTCGGCCTGCGAGTCGGCCGACAGCTTGGTCTGCGTGTCGGTCGCAGTCAGGGCGTCCGCGTAGCCGGGCAGCAGAGTGCGCAGCTTCTCCGTGCTCGTGCCCTGCGCCTCAGCCTCCTTGGCCAGACGGTTGAAGGC
>NZ_JBHJUO010000048.1:0-7087 GCF_042268445.1 Streptomyces sp. NPDC056169
TGTCGGGGTCGGTGACGGCCATCACCGTGTAGAACTCCGACTCGCCGGCGTTGGTGATCCACCGCTTGACGCCGTTGAGGACCCAGAAGTCGCCGTCACGGACCGCGCGGGTCTTCATCCCGGCCGCGTCCGAGCCCGCGTCGGGCTCGGACAGGGCGTAGGAGAACATCGCGTCGCCCTTGGCCAGCGGGCCCAGGTACTTCGCCTTCAGCTCCTCCGAACCGGACAGGATCACCGGCATCGAACCCAGCTTGTTCACCGCCGGGATCAGCGAGGAACTGCCGCACACCCGCGCGACCTCCTCGATCACGATCACCGTCGCCAGCGCGTCCGCCCCCGCACCGCCGTACGCCTCGGGCACGTGCACCGCGTGCAGGTCGTTGGCGACCAGCGCGTCCAGCGCCTCCTGCGGGAACCGGCCCTCCTCGTCCACCGCCGCGGCGAACGGCGCGATCTTCGCCTCCGCCAGCGCACGCACCGACTCCCGGAGCATGTCGTGCTCCTCGGAAGGCCGATACAGGTCGAAGTCCTTGCCCATGATGTGGAGCTCCCCTAGACGCTTGTGGCACCGATAGCGGTTGTGGCACTGAGTACCCTCAGCAAAACACACTCAGTGCCATGACGCCAGAGCGCCCCGACGCTGTTCCGCGTCGGGGCGCTCAGGGGGACCAGTCGGTCGGTTTTGTTAGTGGGGAGTGTCGGCGAGCTGGTCCTGTTCCCTGCGGAGCATGATCGCGTCGTACTCGGCACCGAGCTGCACGGCGCGGTCCGGGGTCAGTTCGAGGCTGGTCAGCAGCGCCGGCGTCACGACGCTCGGCATGTAGTGCTGGAGCAGGACCGACACCCGGTGAGCCAGGTCCTTGCGGTCGCACATGACCTGGGACATCGCCTGGACTCCCGAGAAGGCGCCGGAGAACAGCTGGGCCGAGTCCGTCACGTTCACGTGGACGAGGAGCTCCCCTCGAGCCTTCGCGACCGTCAGGATGTCCGACAGGTGGTCGATCCACGCCTGGAACGGGGCGACCCGGTCGATACTGGTGGCGCCGCTGTCCAGGGCCAGGGCGACGCTCGCGCGCACCACGGGGTCACGCTGCAGCCGGTGGGTGAGCAGGAAGGCCTGGTCCGCCAGCTCCTGGATCTTGATCGCCTGCGGTGGCAGCGGCACGTCGAGCATCTGGGCGTCGAGCACGCCGAGGGCGAGGTCTTCCTTGGAGGCGAAGTGGAAGTACAACGCTCCCTTGGTCACCCCGGCGCGCACCAGGATCTCCCCGATGGTGGTCCGCTCGTATCCACGCTCCGCGAAGACGGTCGCGGCCGAATTCAGGATCGCCCGTCGGGTTCTGATTGCACGCGCTTGCTGTGCCAAGGCGGCGCCTCCTGCTGTCTCGCTGTCTGTGCTCACCGTGTGACGTGAAGCATTGAAAAGAAAACCGGGCTGTACGTATTCTAGGCTGGGTGGAAAATCTGCCCAGGGGCGTGGGGACGCAAGGGGGAACCATGGATCAGAGCGATGGGGGAACGGTGACACACGTCCCCGGAGAGTTCGTGCACCGAGCCGATCCCGCGGACATCATCCCCACGGGCTGGACGCAGCTGCGGGAGAATCGTTTCTCGGTCTCCGCCGCCTGGCCTGCCGCGCATCCCTTCTTCTCCCCGGTGGCAGGGGACCGGCACGACCCCGTTTTGGTGGCCGAGACAATACGTCAGGTCACCATGCTCGTCGCTCATGCCGAACTGGGGGTACCCGCGGACGATCAGTTCGTCATGTGGAGCCTTTCCTACAGCGTCGACGCCGACGCGCTGGCGGTCGACGGCCGCGCCTCGGACGTCGGCATCGACGTCGTCGTCTCCGACGTGAAGAGCCGCGGCGGCAGGCTCCGGAGCCTGCGGACCACCATGGTCCTCACCTGCGAAGGCCGGCTGCTCGGTACCGGCGGTGCCGTGACCAGCTGCATGTCCACCCCGGCGTACCACCGCGTCCGGGGCGAGCGGATGGAGGCGCTCGGCCGCCCGGTCCCGCTGATACCGGGAGTCGCCCCGCACCTGGTCGGCCGCGAGGACTCCAAGGACGTCGTCCTCGCCCCGGGCACCAGACCGGGCCAGTGGCAGCTGCGCATCAACACCGGCCACGCCACCCTTTTCCGCCGCCCCAACGACCACGTACCGGGAATGGTCCTCGTGGAGGCCGCCCGGCAGGCGGCGACGATGGTCCTCGGGAGCGGCACGTACCTCCCCACGGTCATGGACGTCTCCTTCGCGCGGTACGCGGAGCTCGACAGCCCGTGCTGGATCGAGGCCGAGATCGCGCCCGCCTCCGACCCCTCGGTGACCACCGTCCGGGTCGAGGGCCGCCAGGACGACCGGTCCGTCTTCTCCTGCACGCTCACGTCCCCGTCCCGGGACCTGGCGGTGGCCGCGGGCCGTCTCGACAGCCGCCTGGCCGGCTGAACCGGACCGGGAAGGCCCGCGACACCATGGCTCCTCGCGTTCTGATCACCGGCACGACCGGATTCATCGGCCGCCGGGTGGCGGCGACGGCGGCGGCACGGGCGGACCTCGGGCACCTCAGGCTGCTCACCCGATCTGCCGCGACGGTCGTCTCGACGGTCGTCTCGACGGGGGAGGAGCCGGCGGGGTACGCCGGTCCCGTGACCGGTCCCGTGACCGAGACCGTCACCGGTGACCTCCGCGATCCCGACTCCCTGCGCCGGGCCTGCGAAGGGGTCGACGTACTGATCCACTGCGCGTCGGCGATCGGCGGGGACGAGGAGCTGCTCCGCGCGGTCAACGACGACGGGACCCGGACCCTGGTCGACGCGGCCGTACGCGCTGGGGTGACCCGGATCGTCTCCCTCAGCACCGCCTCCGTCCACGGCCGGGGTCCTTTCCGGGCCGCCGCCCCCGGCACCCTGCCGCTCGCGCCGGGCTCCGCGACCAGCCGTACCCGGGCCGCCGCCGACGGGCACGTCCTCGACGCGGGCGGGACGGTACTGCGACCCCACCTCGTGTACGGCACGGGCGACGTGCGGGTGGTCCCCGGCCTTGTCGGGCTGCTCGCGGCCCTGCCCGGCCCCCTCGACGCCGGCGCCTCGCTGCACTCCGTGATCGACGTGGACAACCTGGCGGGCGTCCTGCTCGGCGCGGCGCTCTCGCCGCGGACGGAGGCGGGCCCGTACTACGTCGACCACCCCGAACCGGTGCCGGTCGCGGAGCTCCTCGCGCCCTGCGAGGAGCTCCTGTCGGCGCGGACGGACCGGCCCCGGGCAGGGGCGGTGGACCTGGCCGAGGCGTACGACCTGCTGGCGGGCCACCCCTACGGCCGCCACCACCTCGCCATGCTCGCCACCGACCACTGGTTCGCCGACGACCGCCCGTGGCGGGAGCTCGGCTGCGCGCCGGGTCCGGGGTTCACCGCGGGATTCCCCGGCCACGCGGAGTGGTACCGGGACCTCCTCACCCGACCGGGTCGAGCGAGCGGGTGATCACGGCGGCGGTGCCCGCCGGTTCCAGGCCCGCGAGTGCCTCGGGGGCCGTGAGGGTCGGCAGCAGGGTCCGCCACAGACCGGTGACGGTGTGGGGGGAGAGCCACTCGCCGCTGTCCTGACACAGGGTCACCAGACCGACGGTGGCGGCGACGACGGTCCGGGCGAGGTCCTGCTGACGGCCGATGCCGGCGGCGAGGAGGCCTTCGTCGGCCGCCTCCGCGAGCCGCTGCTGGACGCAGCTCTGCCATTCCTGCCGCAGGTTGAGTTCCGTACGGCAGTCGTTCGCGCAGCTGAGCCGGAAGCCCGCCCGTACGACGATGTCCTGGCGGAACAGGCGGGCGAGCGCGTGCGTGGTGTCCGCGAGGTTCTGCAGGGCGTTCGCCCGGTGGCGGTAGGCGATCCGGGCGGTCCGGCGCAGTGTCGTGCAGGCCGCGTCCTCGACGGCCTCGGCGATCGCCGCCTTGTTCTCGAAGTGGAAGTGGAGCGCCCCGGGGCTGACGCCGGCTCCCAGACTGATCGCGGACAACGTGGCCAGGGCGTAGCCGTGCAGGTCGAACTCCGCGGCCGCTGACCTGATCAGCGCGTCGCGGGTCCGAGTGCCCCGCTCTTGTTTGGTCACCAACGGCTCCCGTAGCACCATGCGTCGTAGCGGCACGAGCTTGCGCCCCGTCGCGCCGTACCACCCGACGTCCTTAAACCGACTGATTGGTATTCTACGAGCTTTCGTAGGGATCCAGGGCGCATCGGTGTTGTCGGGTGTACCTACCCATCGAGGGCGTGCGCATGCGCTGTTGAGGGGCCGTGAGGGGACGCGAGAGGGGCCGCTAACAAACCGTTGGGAAGGTTTGTTGGTGAAGCGTCAGCGACAGAGGGGTCGGCGCCGAAGGTGTCGTACTTCCTGGTGGCCATGGGCCGATCCTGGCTCTCGCCGGACAGGGTGCCCGGCGAAACCAGGGGGGCGGGGAGCGCTCAGGTGCGCGGCCGGGTCGTCACCACCACCACGCCCGCCAGCAGCACCACGTTCTTGACGACGAACTCGCCCACCAGCGTGAGCAGGAGCGGGTTGGCGTGGGCGAACGCGGCGCCCGGGGTGAGGACGAGGACCGCGAAGGTGCCGCACAGGTGGGCGGTGAGCACCGGCAGGGCCGCGGCCTGTGCGCGCCCGGACACCAGCCAGAGGCCGAGCGCCACCTCGCCCCAGCCGAGCGCGGGGACGAACCAGTCGCCCGCGGGGAACGGCAGGACGGCGACGACGAGCGCCGCCGCCGGGCTGGAGCCGATGACCTTGAGGACACCGAACCAGACGAACACGCCGCCGAGGCCGGCCCGGAGCATGGTCAGGCCGTGCGCGTGCAGCCGCGGGGCGATCCGGTCGAAGCGGTCCAGGAGCGACAGCGGGGCGGAAGAGGCGGCGGGAGCGGCGGCGGAAGAGGCGGCTGGAGAGGGGGCGGAACGCGGGGCGGAAGGCGGGGCGGAGGGTGACGTCGAGACGGGCGTGGCGGACGGTGTCACCTGGGGGGAAACGGTCATGCGCGGGCATCTCCAACGCGAGTCGATGCGGGCCGGCGGTGCCGGGCGGAGTGGGCCGGGGCCGTCGTGCGAGCCGGGGCCGTGGGTGCCGTGCGGTGCCGAGCGGGGCGTGACCGGGCGGTGGACCGCTCGGATCACGCCGAAATCACGGCAGGAGGGGCGGACGCCGTCGCTCACGCTAGCCACGTCCCGCGCACCCTCGCATTGCCCATCGCTTCCTTGCATACCCGCGATGCAAGAAGTCGATCGACCGTTGCCGGACGCGATCATTTCTCGCCAGCCTGAGCACTGTTCGAGTTTGTGTTTGATCCACGGACCCGGACCGCGTCCATCCGCTCCCGGCACCCTGCGAAGGAATCCACGGATGTCCCACCGACCCGCCGCCCCCGCCTCCACCACCGCCCCCGAGGCCCGCACGGCCCTCACCCGGCGCCGGGTGCTCACCACGACCGCCGCCGCGGCCGGGGTGCTCGCCCTGCCCGGCACCGTGGCATGGGGCGTCCCCACGAGCTTCGAGGCGGAGACCCGCACGGGACGCCGCGCCCCCGGCGCCGTCACCGACATCAGCGTCGTCATCCGCTGGAACCAGGCCGCGATGGACGCGATCCTCGGCCGCTACCAGGCCGCCGGCAACCGCTTCGGCCCCGCCACCGTCAACGCCCGCGCCCTCGCGATCATCCACAACGCGATCTACGACGCCTGGGCGTGTTACGACCGCTGTGCCGTCGGCAGCCGGTTCGGCGGCTCCCTGCGCAGGCCCCGCGCCGAGCGGACCCTCGACAACAAGAACGAGGCCATCAGCTACGCGGCCCACCTCGCCCTGCTCGACCTGTACCCCGAGTACAAGGTCGCCATCGACTCGATGCTGCGCAGCCTCGGTTACGACCCCGAGCTCACCGCCCCCCGCCGCAACAGCCCCGCCTGGATCGGCCGCCGCACCGCGCAGGCCGTCCTCGACTACCGGCACGGCGACGGCGCCAACCAGCTCGGCACCCCGGCCTACACCGACACCACCGGCTACCAGGCGCGCAACACCCCGCAGACCGCCGGCGCCTTCGACCCGTCCACGGTGACGGACCCGGCGCACTGGACCCCGCTGATCGTGAACGGCAAGACGCAGCGCTACCTCACCCCGCAGTTCGCGGTGATGAAGCCCTTCGCGCTGAGCCGCCCCGACCAGTTCACGGTGCCCGCCCCGCCCGCGTACCCCTCCGTCCGGATGACCGCCGCGATCCAGGAACTCCTGGACATCAGCGCCCAGCTGACGGACGAGCAGAAGGCGATCGCCGAGTTCTGGCTCAACGACGACGTCACCCCGCCCGGCGCCCAGCAGATGTGGGGACGGTACGTCTCCGCCCGCGACGGCTACGGCGTCGACGAGGACGCCCAGCTGTTCTTCGGCCTCAACATGGCCGAGTGCGACGCCGCCATCGGCTCCTGGGCGGTCAAGGCCCAGTACGACTTCGCGCGCCCCTCCACGCTCATCCCGTTCGACCGGCGCGGGCAGCAGGTCCAGTCCTGGGGCGGCCCCGGTCAGGGCACCGTCACCATGGACGGCCTCGACTGGCAGGCGTACGTGGCCGTTCCGCCGTTCCCGGCGACCGTCTCCGGGCACAGCACCTTCTCCGGCGCGGCCGCCGAGTTCCTGCGCCGCTTCACCGGCTCGGACTCCTTCGGCGACTCGTACCGCTTCAAGGCCGGCGCGTCCACGGTCGAGCCCGGCCTCACCCCGCGCACCGACGTCGTCCTGCACTGGCCGACCTTCAGCGAGGCCGCCCAGCAGGCAGGCATCTCCCGCGTGTACGGCGGCATGCACTGGAGCTTCGACAACGAGCCCGGCATCGAGATGGGCCACAACATCGGCAAGGTCGTGCACCGGCAGGCCATGCGCTACTTCACCGGCGCCCACCGCTGATCCGCCTGGTGCCGATCGCCCACCGCTGATCCGCCCACTGCTGATCCGCCCGTCGGCGGCCGACGCGCGGTCGGGCGCCCCGGCCCCCCCCCCCCCCCCCCCCCGCGGGGGGGCACCCGGTGCCGACAGCACCCCAACCCCCCCCGGGGCGCGGCGG
>NZ_JBHJUO010000049.1:0-6976 GCF_042268445.1 Streptomyces sp. NPDC056169
GGGTGCGCTCGCGTCATCTGGGCCCCACCCCCCACCTCCTCCGCCCCCCCCCCCGGACGGTGTGCCCCCCGGGGGGGGGTCGGCGAACCCCCCCCCCCCGCCCCCTCTTTCTCCTTGTTCTTGTTCTTCTTCTCTTTCTTCTTCCTGGAGTCATACGTGAAGAGACCCGTCTGGGGCGTGCTGGCGGCCGCCACGGCAGCGATGCTGATCACCGCGCTGCCCACGCCCGCCGGCGCCGCCCCGGTGAGCGCCGCAGCTTCCGCCACCGAGTCGGATCCCGTCCCGCCCGCTCTGTTCGACCAGGCCCAGTCCGACGGCACCGTGCGCGTCAACGTCGTCACCGACCAGCGCGTGGACCTGGCCTCCGCCGCCGAGGCCGGCGAAACCCTCGTCACCTTCGACACCCTGCCGATGGTGACCCTGCGCGTCGACAGCGCAGGTCTCCAGGAGTTGAGCGCCACGCCCGGCGTCGTCAGCGTCACCGAAGACGTCGCCGTCCCGCCCTCTCTCGACGAATCCACCGTCACGATAGGCAGCGACAAGACCTACTCGGCGGGCAAGACCGGCGTCGGAAGTGCGGTCGCCATCCTCGATACCGGCGTCGACGTCGACCATCCCTTCCTCTCGGGCCGCGTAACGACCGAAGCGTGCTTCTCCGTCAACGAGCCGAGCACCTCCACCACCAGCCTGTGCCCCAACGGTGAGATCCAGCAGGAGGGCCCCGGCAGCGCCGACACCTCGGCCGGCCCGTGCGCCGCCCTCGGCGCCGCCTGCTCGCACGGCACTCACGTCGCCGGGATCGCCGCCGGTGACGGAACGGGCGTCAGCGGCGCACCGGCGCGCGGTGTCGCCCCGGGCGCCGACATCATCGCCATCCAGGTGTTCTCCAAGGTCAACTCCGCGGCCCTCTGTGGCCCTGGCAACACCCCGTGCGTGCTCGCCTACACCAGCTCGACGGCCAAGGCTCTGGAGAAGGTCCTCGCGCTGAGGAAGGCGGGAACCGACGTCATCGCCGCCAACTTGAGCCTGGGAGGCGGGCGCTGGGCGACCGCATGCCCCGACGACCCCCGCCGCAAGGCCATCGACGACCTGCTCGCCGCGAACGTCGCCACGGTCGTCGCAGCCGGTAACAACGGCTACGCCGACGCGGTCAGCGCCCCCGGCTGCATATCCTCCGCCGTCACGGTGGGCTCCACCACCGACGACGACCAGCTGTCCACGTTCACCAACCGCGGCACGCTGCTCGACCTGCTCGCACCTGGTACCGCCATCGTCTCCTCGGTTCCCGGCGGCGGGTTCGCGTCGAAGAGCGGCACGTCCATGGCCGCACCCCACGTCACCGGCGCCCTCGCCGTCCTCCGCCAGTCCTTCCCCGAGAAGCCCGTCACCGAGCTGGAGGCGATGCTGAAGGACTCGGGCGGAGATGTCACCTACACGGGCGCCGTCACGCCCCGGATCCAGCTCGACGCGGCGGCGCTCGGCGGCGGCGGGGGAGGCACCGACCCCGACCCGGAGCTGGTCGAGTGGTACGACTGGACGGAGGTCGCCATCCCCGGCACCGGGACCGCCGAGTCGGCGATCGACGTCAACCAGGACCGGCCCGCACCGTCCAGACTCCAGGTGTACGTCGACGTCCACCGCGCCGGAACGGGTGACCTGGCGATCGATCTCGTCGCCCCGGACGGCTCCGCGTACCCGCTGCGGCGGGTCTACCAGCCCGACACCCTCAAGGAGATCCACCAGCTGTTCGAGGTGGATGCGAGCGCCGAGCAGGCGAAGGGTGCATGGAAGCTCCGCGCCACCTCGGCCGGTTCGGGCGGCTGGATCAGCGGCTGGGACCTGCGCTTCCCCTGGTTCGACAACTGGACCGAGACGGCGATCCCCGACAATGCCACCGTCGAGTCACCGGTCGTCGTCGGCAGCGCGCTCTCCGGCAACGCCCCGAGGGCGGTCCGCGTCTACGTCGACATCTGGCACGACTGGCGAGGGGACGTGAAGCTGGACCTGGTCGCTCCGGACGGCCGGGTGTACCCCCTGCGAGCGGCGGCCCCGAAGGAAAGCGGCAACGTCATCAGCGAGACCTACGTGGTGGACGCGAGCGCCTCCCCTGCGAAGGGCACCTGGAAGCTGCGCGCCCAGGATGTCGCGCAGGGGGACACGGGGCTGATCAGCGGCTGGATGCTGACGCTCTGACCCCCGCCCTCGGTTGTCCCGGCCCGTCCTTGGCGACAGGCCGGGACACCGGCTACGGCTTCCGCCGTACCTCGGTGACCTTCACATCACCCGCCACCGGGGCCCCGAAGTATGCGGCGGTCACCCCGCGGGCGGTTCCGGTGACCTCCAGGACCAGGTTGTCGCTCATGCTCATGTCGCGGAGGTCGATCCGGGCCCGGGGCTCGCCGCCGTGGTCCGGCATCCGGTGGATGCTGTCCGGCAGGTAGTCCAGCGCGGTCAGCTTCTTTCGCAGATCCGCGTAGTCGGCCGGGCTCTCGCCGTCGAACGCCTTCCGGATGCGCTCGGCGTGAGCGTCTGCGCCGCACTTGTCGACGGGGCCCAGGGGCACTTCCTCGGCCGGTCCCGTGGGCTCGGAGGAGGGCGGCTCGGGGATGTCCGTGGGAAGCGGGAGCGGCTCGGGGCCCGTTGTCGGCTGCTCTTCCGGCCCCACCGTCCTGGAGATGTCGTCGTCCGCCGGGAGAGCGGGTAACTCGGGCATGGTGCCCGGCGCGCACTCGTTCGTGATGCGGGTGACCAGCGCCAGGGCCCGGATCTCCGGGTCGGGGTGCGTCTCCAGAGCATCCGACGGGATCATCCGCGTCGTCGGGTTCGGCGCCGGATTCGCAGATGCACCGACATCCACGGCGGACGCCTTGGCGGGAGGCTTGCCGGTGGCGTCCTCCGTGCCGCAGGCGGTCAGGGCCATGCTGCCGAGCGCGGCGGTCAGGACGATCTTCGCGAGGCGGTTCGGAGTTCTCATGCGGGAATCATGCGAGCGACCGGGGGCCGCCCACATGAGTACCCGTACTCAACGGACACCGTGATCAACCGGACTGTCGATCACCACTTTTGACGCTCCGTCAGTGACGTCAGACCACCCGCACGCCCTGGCGCCAGACCTCCGTCACCAGCGGCACGCCCGGGCGGTACGCCAGATGGACGGGGGACGGGGCGTCCAGGAAGGTCAGGTCGGCGCGGGCGCCGGCCGTGAGGCGGCCGACGTCCGTGCGGCGGAGGGCGGCGGCGCCGCCGGCCGTGGCGGACCAGATCGCCTCGTCGGGGGTCATGCCCATGTCCCGTACCGCGAGGGCGATGCAGAAGGGGACGGAGGACGTGAAGGACGAGCCCGGGTTGCAGTCCGTGGAGAGGGCCACGGTCACGCCCGCGTCCAGGAGGCGGCGGGCGTTCGGCCACTCGGCGCGGGTGGAGAACTCGGCGCCGGGGAGGAGGGTCGCGACCGTGTTGCCGGAGGCCAGGGCGTCGACGTCGGCGTCGGTGAGGTGCGTGCAGTGGTCGGCGCTCGCCGCGTCCAGCTCGACCGCCAGCTGCACGCCGGGGCCGTACGTCAGCTGGTTGGCGTGCACCCGGGGGTGCAGGCCCTTCGCCTTGCCGGCGGTGAGGATCGCGCGGGCCTGGTCGCCGTCGAAGGCGCCCTTCTCGCAGAAGACGTCGACCCAGCGGGCGTACGGCGCGCAGGCGTCGAGCATCTCGCCCGTCACCAGCTCCACGTACGCCGCCGGGTCGTCCGCGTAGTCCGGGGAGACGATGTGCGCGCCGAGGTACGTCACCTCGTCGGTGTGCTCGGCCGCGATCCGCAGGGCGCGGGCCTCGTCCTCGACGGTCAGGCCGTAGCCGGACTTCGTCTCGAAGGTGGTCGTGCCCTGGCGGAGGGCTTCGCGCAGGTAGCGGGCGACGTTCGCGGACAGGGCCTCGTCGGAGGCGGCGCGGGTGGCCGCGACCGTGGTGCGGATGCCGCCCGCCGCGTAGGGCTGGCCGGACATGCGGGCGTTGAACTCGGCGGTGCGGTCGCCCGCGAAGACGAGGTGGGAGTGGGAGTCGACGAAGCCGGGGAGGACGGCCCGGCCGGCGGCGTCGACCCGGTTGTCAGTGGCGGGTGTTTTGCTGGATTCACCGACCCAGACGACACGGTCGCCCTCGATGACGACGGCCGCGTCCTGGATCAGACCCAGAGGGCTGCCATCACCGAGGGAGGGATCGTTGGTGACGAGACTGGCGATGTTGACGATGGCGGTGGCGGCCGTCGCCACGGCGCTGTTCGCGCTCGTGGGGGCGGAGGTCGCCGCCGGGTTGTTCGTCGCCGCAGGGCCGGTGTTCATGGTGAGGGGTGTCTCCTTCAGCCGTTTCAGCCGCGCAGGGCGGCGATCGAGTCCGCGAGGGCGCCGGCCACGTCCGGTACGGAGTGGTGGACCCCGTCCCGTACGACGTGGCGGCCGGCCACGACCGTGTGACGGACGTCCGCTGCCGACGCGGCGAATACCGCCGTCTCGGCTGCCAGACGCGGTACCGGTCCCGCTGTCCTGACCGTGTCCAGGGCGATCGTCGTGAAGTCGGCGAGCGCGCCGGTCTCCAGGACGCCCGCGTCCGCCCAGCCGAGGGCCGCGTGGCCGTCGGCGGTGGCGGCCCTGAGCAGCGCGGCGGCCGTCCAGTGGCCGCGGGTGCGGGTGCGCAGGCGCTCGTTCAGCTCCATGGCCCGCGCCTCCTCCAGGAGGTCGATGACCGCGTGGCTGTCGCTGCCCAGGGAGAGCGGTGAGCCGGCGCGCTGGAGGGCGACCGCCGGGCCGATGCCGTCCGCCAGGTCGCGTTCGGTCGTCGGGCACATGCAGGTGCCGGTGGTCGACGAGCCGAGGAGACCGATGTCGCCGCCCGTCAGGTGGGTGTTGTGGACACCCGTCGTGCGGGGGCCGAGGACGCCGTGCTCGGCGAGGAGCTGCGTCGGGGTGAGGCCGTGCGCCGCGAGGCAGGCGTCGTTCTCGGCGGTCTGCTCGGACAGGTGGACGTGGAGGGGGGCCTGCCTGTCCTGGGCCCAGCGGGCCACCGTCGACAGCTGGTCGGCCGGGACCGCCCGTACGGAGTGGATCGCCGCGCCGATCCGTACCCCGTCCCGGTCCTTGAGGGCCGAGACCCGCTCCGCCCACTTCTCCGCCGTGCCGTCGGTGAAGCGGAGCTGGTGCTGCTCGGGCGCGGCGCCGAAGCCGGAGGAGAGGTAGGCGGTGTCGAGGAGGGTGATGCGGATGCCCGCCTCGGCGGCGGCCGCGATCAGGGCCTCGCCCATGGCGTTGGGGTCGGCGTACGGGGTGCCGCCGGGCGCGTGGTGGAGGTAGTGGAACTCTCCGACGGAGGTGATGCCGGCGAGTGCCATCTCCGCGTACACCGCGCGGGCGAGGGCGAAGTAGCTGTCGGGGGTGAGGCGCTGGGCGACGGTGTACATCACCTCGCGCCAGGTCCAGAAGGTGCCGGAGCCGACCTGGACGGTGCCGCGCAGGGCGCGGTGGAAGGCGTGCGAGTGGGCGTTGGAGAGGCCGGGGATCGTCAGGCCCCGCAGGACGACCGCGCCCGGGGGCGGGACGTCGACCCCGGTGCGTACGGCGGTGATGCGGCCGTCCGTTACCTCCAGGGCCACGCCCGGCTCGACGTTGGTGTCGAGCCAGACGTGCTCCAGCCAGTACGTCGTCAGCGACACGCCAGGCCCTCCAGTACGTCGGCGAGTGCGAGGACCCCGGCCGCGCAGTCGTCCTCGGCCGCGAATTCGGCCGGGGAGTGCGAGACGCCGGTGGGGTTCCGTACGAACAGCATGGCGGTCGGGATCGATTCGGAGAGGATTCCCGCGTCGTGTCCCGCACCCGTGCCGAGGACGGGGACCTTGCCGGCGGACCCGGCCTTCTCGCCCAGGAGGCGGGACAGCTCGTCCCGCAGCGTGTGCGAGAAGTCCACGATCGGCGTGAAGGACTCCCGGACGACCGTGAGGTCGATGCCGTGGCGCTCGGCGTAGCCGCGGGCCTCCGACTCGATGCCCGCGATGACCTTGTCCAGGGCGCCCTGGTCGGCGGCGCGGGCGTCGAGCCAGCCGCGGACGAGGGACGGGATGGCGTTGACGCCGTTCGGCTCGACCGCGATCTTGCCGAAGGTGGCGACGGCGCCCGCGAGTTCGGCCTCGCGGCGGGCGGCGAGGACCGTCTCCGCGTAGGTGAGCATCGGGTCGCGGCGGTCGACGAGCCGGGTGGTGCCGGCGTGGTTGGCCTCGCCGGCGAAGTCGTACCGCCAGCGGCCGTGCGGCCAGATCGCGGAGGCGAGACCGACGGCGTCCCCGGACAGGTCCAGGGCGCGGCCCTGCTCGACGTGCAGCTCGACGAAGGCGCCGATCCGCGCGAGGCGCTCCGGGTCGGGGCCGATGGCGTCCGGGTCGTAGCCGGCCGCCTCCATCGCCTGCGGGAGGCTGATCCCGTCGGCGTCGCGGAGCTCGTACGCCTGCTCCTTCGTCAGCCGGCCGGCGGTGAGGCGGGAGCCGACGCAGGCGAGGCCGAAGCGGGCGCCTTCCTCGTCGCCGAAGTTGACGATGGCGAGGGGCTTCCTGAACACCGCGCCGCGGGCGCGCAGTTCGTCGAGCGCGGCGAAGGCGGAGACGACGCCGAGGGGGCCGTCGAAGGCGCCGCCGTCCGGGACGGAGTCCAGGTGGGAGCCGGTGACGACGGCGTCTCCGGCCGTCGGGTCGCCGAGCCAGGCCCACTGGTTGCCGTTCCGGTCGGTCTCGACGTCGAGGCGGCGGGCCTCGGCCTGCATCCGGAACCAGAGCCGGCAGTCGGCGTCGGCGCCCGTCCAGGCGTAGCGGCGGTAGCCGCCCGAGGCGTGGGGGGGGGGGCGGGGGGGGCCCCCCCCCCCCCCCGGGGGGGGGGGGGGGGCCCCCCGGGGGGCGCGGGCAGGGGGGTGGGGTGGGGGGTGGGGAGGGGGTGGGCGGCAGGGTGGG
>NZ_JBHJUO010000050.1:0-5329 GCF_042268445.1 Streptomyces sp. NPDC056169
ATTATTAAACGTCGCTGATGCGCTTCTGAGAAAACAAGCTCACAGCGGCGGGAAAATAAATCAAAAAAACATTTGACAAAAGAAAGTCAAAATGTTATATTGATAAAGTCGCTTCAACAAGAAGTGAAAATGATCTTTGAAAACTAAACAAGACAAAACGTACCTGTTAATTCAGTTTTTAAAAATCGCACAGCGATGTGCGTAGTCAGTCAAACTACTTTATCGGAGAGTTTGATCCTGGCTCAGGACGAACGCTGGCGGCGTGCCTAATACATGCAAGTCGAGCGGACAGATGGGAGCTTGCTCCCTGATGTTAGCGGCGGACGGGTGAGTAACACGTGGGTAACCTGCCTGTAAGACTGGGATAACTCCGGGAAACCGGGGCTAATACCGGATGGTTGTTTGAACCGCATGGTTCAAACATAAAAGGTGGCTTCGGCTACCACTTACAGATGGACCCGCGGCGCATTAGCTAGTTGGTGAGGTAACGGCTCACCAAGGCAACGATGCGTAGCCGACCTGAGAGGGTGATCGGCCACACTGGGACTGAGACACGGCCCAGACTCCTACGGGAGGCAGCAGTAGGGAATCTTCCGCAATGGACGAAAGTCTGACGGAGCAACGCCGCGTGAGTGATGAAGGTTTTCGGATCGTAAAGCTCTGTTGTTAGGGAAGAACAAGTACCGTTCGAATAGGGCGGTACCTTGACGGTACCTAACCAGAAAGCCACGGCTAACTACGTGCCAGCAGCCGCGGTAATACGTAGGTGGCAAGCGTTGTCCGGAATTATTGGGCGTAAAGGGCTCGCAGGCGGTTTCTTAAGTCTGATGTGAAAGCCCCCGGCTCAACCGGGGAGGGTCATTGGAAACTGGGGAACTTGAGTGCAGAAGAGGAGAGTGGAATTCCACGTGTAGCGGTGAAATGCGTAGAGATGTGGAGGAACACCAGTGGCGAAGGCGACTCTCTGGTCTGTAACTGACGCTGAGGAGCGAAAGCGTGGGGAGCGAACAGGATTAGATACCCTGGTAGTCCACGCCGTAAACGATGAGTGCTAAGTGTTAGGGGGTTTCCGCCCCTTAGTGCTGCAGCTAACGCATTAAGCACTCCGCCTGGGGAGTACGGTCGCAAGACTGAAACTCAAAGGAATTGACGGGGGCCCGCACAAGCGGTGGAGCATGTGGTTTAATTCGAAGCAACGCGAAGAACCTTACCAGGTCTTGACATCCTCTGACAATCCTAGAGATAGGACGTCCCCTTCGGGGGCAGAGTGACAGGTGGTGCATGGTTGTCGTCAGCTCGTGTCGTGAGATGTTGGGTTAAGTCCCGCAACGAGCGCAACCCTTGATCTTAGTTGCCAGCATTCAGTTGGGCACTCTAAGGTGACTGCCGGTGACAAACCGGAGGAAGGTGGGGATGACGTCAAATCATCATGCCCCTTATGACCTGGGCTACACACGTGCTACAATGGACAGAACAAAGGGCAGCGAAACCGCGAGGTTAAGCCAATCCCACAAATCTGTTCTCAGTTCGGATCGCAGTCTGCAACTCGACTGCGTGAAGCTGGAATCGCTAGTAATCGCGGATCAGCATGCCGCGGTGAATACGTTCCCGGGCCTTGTACACACCGCCCGTCACACCACGAGAGTTTGTAACACCCGAAGTCGGTGAGGTAACCTTTTAGGAGCCAGCCGCCGAAGGTGGGACAGATGATTGGGGTGAAGTCGTAACAAGGTAGCCGTATCGGAAGGTGCGGCTGGATCACCTCCTTTCTAAGGATATTTTACGGAATATAAGACCTTGGGTCTTATAAACAGAACGTTCCCTGTCTTGTTTAGTTTTGAAGGATCATTCCTTCGAAACGTGTTCTTTGAAAACTAGATAACAGTAGACATCACATTCAATTAGTAACACAAGATATCACATAGTGATTCTTTTTAACGGTTAAGTTAGAAAGGGCGCACGGTGGATGCCTTGGCACTAGGAGCCGATGAAGGACGGGACGAACACCGATATGCTTCGGGGAGCTGTAAGCAAGCTTTGATCCGGAGATTTCCGAATGGGGAAACCCACCACTCGTAATGGAGTGGTATCCATATCTGAATTCATAGGATATGAGAAGGCAGACCCGGGGAACTGAAACATCTAAGTACCCGGAGGAAGAGAAAGCAAATGCGATTTCCTGAGTAGCGGCGAGCGAAACGGAAGATAGCCCAAACCAAGAGGCTTGCCTCTTGGGGTTGTAGGACATTCTATACGGAGTTACAAAGGAACGAGGTAGATGAAGAGGTCTGGAAAGGCCCGCCATAGGAGGTAACAGCCCTGTAGTCAAAACTTCGTTCTCTCCTGAGTGGATCCTGAGTACGGCGGAACACGTGAAATTCCGTCGGAATCCGGGAGGACCATCTCCCAAGGCTAAATACTCCCTAGTGACCGATAGTGAACCAGTACCGTGAGGGAAAGGTGAAAAGCACCCCGGAAGGGGAGTGAAAGAGATCCTGAAACCGTGTGCCTACAAGTAGTCAGAGCCCGTTAACGGGTGATGGCGTGCCTTTTGTAGAATGAACCGGCGAGTTACGATCCCGTGCAAGGTTAAGCAGAAGATGCGGAGCCGCAGCGAAAGCGAGTCTGAATAGGGCGCATGAGTACGTGGTCGTAGACCCGAAACCAGGTGATCTACCCATGTCCAGGGTGAAGTTCAGGTAACACTGAATGGAGGCCCGAACCCACGCACGTTGAAAAGTGCGGGGATGAGGTGTGGGTAGGGGTGAAATGCCAATCGAACCTGGAGATAGCTGGTTCTCTCCGAAATAGCTTTAGGGCTAGCCTCAAGGTAAGAGTCTTGGAGGTAGAGCACTGATTGGACTAGGGGCCCCTACCGGGTTACCGAATTCAGTCAAACTCCGAATGCCAATGACTTATCCTTGGGAGTCAGACTGCGAGTGATAAGATCCGTAGTCGAAAGGGAAACAGCCCAGACCGCCAGCTAAGGTCCCAAAGTATACGTTAAGTGGAAAAGGATGTGGAGTTGCTTAGACAACCAGGATGTTGGCTTAGAAGCAGCCACCATTTAAAGAGTGCGTAATAGCTCACTGGTCGAGTGACTCTGCGCCGAAAATGTACCGGGGCTAAACGTATCACCGAAGCTGCGGACTGTTCTTCGAACAGTGGTAGGAGAGCGTTCTAAGGGCTGTGAAGCCAGACCGGAAGGACTGGTGGAGCGCTTAGAAGTGAGAATGCCGGTATGAGTAGCGAAAGAGGGGTGAGAATCCCCTCCACCGAATGCCTAAGGTTTCCTGAGGAAGGCTCGTCCGCTCAGGGTTAGTCGGGACCTAAGCCGAGGCCGAAAGGCGTAGGCGATGGACAACAGGTTGATATTCCTGTACCACCTCCTCACCATTTGAGCAATGGGGGGACGCAGGAGGATAGGGTAAGCGCGGTATTGGATATCCGCGTCCAAGCAGTTAGGCTGGGAAATAGGCAAATCCGTTTCCCATAAGGCTGAGCTGTGATGGCGAGCGAAATATAGTAGCGAAGTTCCTGATTCCACACTGCCAAGAAAAGCCTCTAGCGAGGTGAGAGGTGCCCGTACCGCAAACCGACACAGGTAGGCGAGGAGAGAATCCTAAGGTGATCGAGAGAACTCTCGTTAAGGAACTCGGCAAAATGACCCCGTAACTTCGGGAGAAGGGGTGCTCTGTTAGGGTGCAAGCCCGAGAGAGCCGCAGTGAATAGGCCCAGGCGACTGTTTAGCAAAAACACAGGTCTCTGCGAAGCCGTAAGGCGAAGTATAGGGGCTGACGCCTGCCCGGTGCTGGAAGGTTAAGAGGAGCGCTTAGCGTAAGCGAAGGTGCGAATTGAAGCCCCAGTAAACGGCGGCCGTAACTATAACGGTCCTAAGGTAGCGAAATTCCTTGTCGGGTAAGTTCCGACCCGCACGAAAGGCGCAACGATCTGGGCACTGTCTCAACGAGAGACTCGGTGAAATTATAGTACCTGTGAAGATGCAGGTTACCCGCGACAGGACGGAAAGACCCCGTGGAGCTTTACTGCAGCCTGATATTGAATGTTGGTACAGCTTGTACAGGATAGGTAGGAGCCTTGGAAACCGGAGCGCCAGCTTCGGTGGAGGCATCGGTGGGATACTACCCTGGCTGTATTGACCTTCTAACCCGCCGCCCTTATCGGGCGGGGAGACAGTGTCAGGTGGGCAGTTTGACTGGGGCGGTCGCCTCCTAAAAGGTAACGGAGGCGCCCAAAGGTTCCCTCAGAATGGTTGGAAATCATTCGCAGAGTGTAAAGGCACAAGGGAGCTTGACTGCGAGACCTACAAGTCGAGCAGGGACGAAAGTCGGGCTTAGTGATCCGGTGGTTCCGCATGGAAGGGCCATCGCTCAACGGATAAAAGCTACCCCGGGGATAACAGGCTTATCTCCCCCAAGAGTCCACATCGACGGGGAGGTTTGGCACCTCGATGTCGGCTCATCGCATCCTGGGGCTGTAGTCGGTCCCAAGGGTTGGGCTGTTCGCCCATTAAAGCGGTACGCGAGCTGGGTTCAGAACGTCGTGAGACAGTTCGGTCCCTATCCGTCGCGGGCGCAGGAAATTTGAGAGGAGCTGTCCTTAGTACGAGAGGACCGGGATGGACGCACCGCTGGTGTACCAGTTGTTCTGCCAAGGGCATCGCTGGGTAGCTATGTGCGGACGGGATAAGTGCTGAAAGCATCTAAGCATGAAGCCCCCCTCAAGATGAGATTTCCCATTCCGCAAGGAAGTAAGATCCCTGAAAGATGATCAGGTTGATAGGTCTGAGGTGGAAGTGTGGCGACACATGGAGCTGACAGATACTAATCGATCGAGGACTTAACCATATTTTTGAATGATGTCACACCTGTTATCTAGTTTTGAGAGAACACTCTCAAATTGTTTGGTGGCGATAGCGAAGAGGTCACACCCGTTCCCATACCGAACACGGAAGTTAAGCTCTTCAGCGCCGATGGTAGTCGGGGGTTTCCCCCTGTGAGAGTAGGACGCCGCCAAGCAATTGCACGTTAGTGTAATTATGGAGGATTAGCTCAGCTGGGAGAGCATCTGCCTTACAAGCAGAGGGTCGGCGGTTCGAGCCCGTCATCCTCCACCATTATGCCGGTGTAGCTCAATTGGTAGAGCAACTGACTTGTAATCAGTAGGTTGGGGGTTCAAGTCCTCTTGCCGGCACTGTTTTTTCAAAATTTAATGTGGAGGGGTAGCGAAGTGGCTAAACGCGGCGGACTGTAAATCCGCTCCCTCAGGGTTCGGCAGTTCGAATCTGCCCCCCTCCACCATTTATAGG
>NZ_JBHJUO010000051.1:0-5314 GCF_042268445.1 Streptomyces sp. NPDC056169
CCAAGATGTTCGGCCCGGAGCGGGTCTCAGAGCGCTGCGCGCTCTGGCAGTGACCGTCACTTCGTGACGGTGTGTCACTGCTTCGCGGTGACTTGCTCGGCTGCGCCGAGCCCCGGCCGATGGCCGGGCGGGGAGGACTGGCCTTTGGCCAGTTCGGTCGTCCGCTTCGCTCCCTCCCTGGGGGCCCGCTACGCGGGCGGCTGGCTACGGGGAGGGGTGGCCGGGCGGCTCTTCTTTGCGACTGCCCGTGGTGGTGTGCATCAAAACGTAGTCTAGATAGAGTCTGGGCCACCCCACACCCCCACGCTGCGGCTCTGTATGCCTTGCTGACGGCTTCTCACCCCTTCTCGGGGGGATGAGTCCAGACGGCTCGTCAGAGGCTCTGAGATGGGTACAGATCGCTACGTGGGGGCATCGACACCTGATGCAGCATGTACGGTTGGTGGATCGTGGCCACACCCTCTCTGAGGGGTGGTCACCGGCTGGCCGCTCTGGGCCTCTTGAGCGTTCGCAGCCCGCTGACCTGGGCAAACGCACTGCGGGCGACCCTTCGAGGGGGCCGCCCGCAATTTCTCTGACCGAATTACCTGGTCTAATGCCCGTCGCCCCGAATTGCCAGCGTGCAGACGAGTTTATCAAGACGATTATTACGGGCTTATGGAAAGGCTTATCCGGCCGCTTTGATTTGGTTACCAGATTCCGTCATCCTCTCGCAGGGTGGGGCAGTTGCAATCACAGATGCAGCCGCCTCCGCAGTTGGGGCATTCATCGCAGCAGTAATGCTTTCCGCATAGGCTGCATCGGCTTCCGCCGCAGTCCTCACAGGAGGGCGGGCGGTAGCTGTCTGAGAGGTACATTCACGCTTCCTTTCGGGTAGGAATGCCGACGGCCCCGGACTGTAGAGCCCGGGGCCGTCGTTGTGCAAATCAGCAGGTTACGCGGGTGTCTTGTCTTTCCATTCCCAGAGCCATTCCCTTAGCTCATCCTCGGTGTAGTAGGTGACCTTTCCGTCACTGATGCCTTCGGGAACGGTGATCCCGCGCTTCTCGGAACGCTGGAGCAGGTACTTGCGGGCGGTCTCGTAGCCCCACGGGAGGGTGCCGCGCTCGCAGTGCTCACGCAGGCTGTAGGTCTCCGGCAGCGCCTGGTCCTCGGCCACCTCGGCGGCAAGGCCGGCCGATGCTCCGGCTGTCCCGGCCGCTGTCCCCTCGGCCGTCCCGGAGGCACCGTGTCCCGGCTCTGACCTGGGGCTGGGCACCCCGACCCCCGTGCTGGCGTGGCCCGGGACAACCGTGGGGACCTTGGGTGCGAAGTCCCCGCCGGGCATGAACTCGGTGGTGGCTGCGGTCTCCTGTGCCTCGGCCAGGGCCTCGGGGGTGATCCAGGGTGCCATTTCCCCGTCATCGAACCATTGGGGCGCCTTTTCGCACGCTGCCAGCAATTCGCGGACTTCCGGGGTGATGTACGCGGGCTGGAATTCCCGGACGTACGCGTAATCTCCGCCCTCGGGGTCCATGCGCTTATCCGCGTAGGCTCCGCGGCCGGGGATTTCCGTGTCGTAGGAGAGGCGCGGCGCGTTCTGTCCGAATGCCACTCCCCACGAGACCATATCCTGCTTGCCTACCACAATCTTGGTGCCGATCTGCTTGCGTCCGATCGTCCCGCCGAACAGTGCATTGTCGAATTGCTGGCTGCCGACCACCACGCGGTGATTCGAGGAACGGCCCATCATGAGGATGATGGTGAACCAGTCGATAAACGGCGGGGCGCCCTTCTGCTTGATGCCGTGCTTCCACCAGGTGTAGGCGAACCGGATCAGCGTCGGGAGTTCGTCCACCACGAGCGTGCGTGGCGTCAGTTCGTCGCGCAGTTTCGGGTCTGCGCCTTCCTGAACGGCCTGCTCGGCGGCGAGGATGGACACCAGGAATTCCGCGAAGGCGCCGATGCATGCGCGGGTGGTGGTGTGGATGCGAACGCCCGACTGTCCGAATGCCTCGGCCATGGAATTCACCTTGGTGTCGAGGATGTCTACGAGCCCTCCGTGCTGCCTAGCATGGACAACGGCCATGTAGAGGACCGTGGATTTACCCGATCCGGTGTCACCGGCCACGCCCCAATGGGGAGTCGCGGTTTGCGTGAAAACAAATTGATCGACGATTTCATAACCCTCGATCGTCTTGCCCACGTAGACTTTATGGGCCGTGCCGGACGACTTCCATGCAACTTGGGTGGGCAGCTGGGGCATTGGGCGGGGTGCGGGCTTCGGCGACCACTGTGCGTAAGGGGAGCGGCCCGCGAGGTGGTAGCTGGCGACCCACTCACCGGGCACCTTGGCCTGGATCGCCTGCGCCATGAGGCTGCGCTCGCCCTCGGTGCCGGACCAGTGCAGGGGGACCCGGATGGTGATCCGCGCGCTCTCCGCGCTCAGGTCGTCCGGGATGCTCAGCCAGTAGTCCTGCCCGCGCTCCTGGTCCTCCTGGCCCAGGCGCAGCACCTGCGTGAGGGAGGCCCACAGACCCGGGCCGTAGGTCTCCGCGTCCGTGGCCTGGTAGCCCTTGCCCCAGGCTCCGGCCGTGACGAGGGTGACCGGCACCGCGGCCGCGAGCGCGAGGATCGTCCAGGCGGGTTCCAGGATCAGCCCGGCCGCCGTGGTCAGCCCGCCCACGCGGGCCGCTGAGCGCCCGGCGTAGCGCCAGTGGTGCCAGCGGCCCAGCCCCCGGCCCACGGTCCGCACAGCGGCCCATGTGGCGCTCAGACCCCGGCCCGCGGCCGCGACCGCCCGCGCGACCCACGGCGGCATCCGGGCCATGTCCGACAGCCGCTTGCTTAGCCGGTCCCAGTCGATGGCGGGGCCGGCGGTCGCGTCCGCGGCGGGCAGCGCGATGGCGCCCAGCTCGGCCGTGGACAGCGGGTCGGTGCTCACGGTGCCGGGGCGCCAGAACGAGGCGTTGGTGCGCGCCTTGCCGCGCATCTCCTTGCCGGTGAGGAACCGCCAGCACAGGGTGCAGACGCGCTTGGTGACCACGGCCAGCCCCTCGAAGGTGTCCTCAATGAAGGCGTTGGCGGGGCTGCCCTTGGCGGCGGGCTTGCCCTTCTCCTCGCGATGGCGGGTGCCGATGCCGTACAGCGCGCCCACGACGACCGCGCCGCCCACGAGCACGGGCATCCAGTGCCCGTGGGTGAGGGCGACAGCGTCGTGGATCAAGCCGGTTTGGTGGCCGGTGTGGTCGGTGCCGGATTCGGCTGCTGCCTGGTGGTAGATGCTCATGTGGTGCTCCCTGGTGCTCCGTGTCTGGGGATCACCCCCGCCCGGCAGGTGGTCTGCCAGGACGCTGGCCTGCCGGGCGGGTGAGATCCCTTGTGTGGGCGCTGCTACCGATCGTGGCTGGTGGGACTGACAGGCGGCACCCGAGAATCCGGGGTGGCGCTGGAAGAGTCCGCCGGGCCGGTTTTGTTTGTCCTGGTATTGCCGGTGTTGGGTGATGTGTCCGCCAACCCTCGGTCCCACAGCAGCAGTTGGCCGGCCACAGGTCCGCTCAGCCGCTGGAGCTGTGCCGGGGTCACGGTGCCGCGTGCCATCGGGCCTCCCGAGCAAGGGCCGGGCGCCCGCGGGCGCCCGGCCGGTCGGTCACTTCCTGCGCTGTGCGGCGCGCTCCTCGCGCTCCGCGTCCTGCCGCGCCTCCCGCTCAACCGCACGGGCCTTGACGGCCTCGATCTGCCGGTCGATGCCCCGGGTTGGGTGACCCTTGGCGGCCAGCCGCCCCACGAGGAGGGCGAGCTGGGCGGTCTCCCAGGCGGTGTAGCCGCGCTGCGGCTCCGGCCCGGTCACGGGTACCACCCCTGCTCCGGCTCGGCGGCCGGAGCCGCCTGCGGCTGCTGCCGCGCCTCCCTGACGTACCGGTCGACGGTCGCGGGCGAGACCTGCATGCCCATCGCGCCCAGGGTCTGCCGGACGGCCTCGGGGCTCATCCCGGCCCGTGCCAGCCCGTGGGTGAGGGTGCGGGCCGAGGGCGGACGCTGCGCGGGCACCCGCTCCTCGTCGTCCTCCGGCCCGGCGTCCTCCGCCGGGGGGTTCCCGGAGACCGGGCGGACGGGCGGGGGCGTCTCCGCGTCTGTGGCCTGCGGGTATCCGCCCATCCGCGGGGAGTCCCCAGAGATCCGGCGGGCGCTGCGGTGCCGCTCCACCTGCTCCAGCACCGTGGCCGTGCTGGCGCCCGCGTCCACGGCCGCCATCATCGAGCGGTTCGCCTGGTCCATGGCCGAGCGCCACTCGCGCCCGGCGGTGCCGTAGGTGGACGCGATCGCCCGTGCCCGGATCTGGTCGACGACCGCGCGGTTGACCGCGTCCTCCCGAACCGTCCACGGCTCCGGCTCCGGCTCGACGTCGAGCACCTGGTGCTCGTCGACGCGCTGCACCTGGTGCTCGTCGAGGCTGACGCCGTACTGCACCTCGACCGCGCGGCGGTGCGCTGCAGCCTGCCCACGCGCCCGCTCCGAGGTCCGGTGCACGGTCGCGGTCGCCAGCATCGCGTGCGCCTCGCGGTGCTCCGCGTCCACCCAGGCCTGCGTGTCCGGGTCCAGCTCACAGACCAGATGCGACAGCACCGTGCTCCACAGCAGCTTGGCGCCCAGCGCGATCCCGGCACCAAACGCGCCTTGTGCCAGCGCCCCATGCAGATGGCCGTGGTAGGTGATGGCACCGACGGACACCGCCAGCAGCGCCAGGCCCACCCTCCGGGCCCGGCCGCGCCGGTCGGGCTGGTAGCGGGCCAGCCACTCCATTCCCTGCACCGCCAGCCACGCCACATCGAATGTGATCGCGCCGCCGTACGCGGCCCACGAGCCGCCCAGCAGGTCACCGATCGAGTACGTGGACCACACGACGGTCACCAGGGACAGCAGCCCGGCGAGCGCCAGCTCACCGCGCAGCAGCATCAGATCCCAGTCCCGCGGAACAGCCGCCTGTTCCGCCGGCCGCACCACCCCGACGCCCCGGCCCTGCCCCGTCACCCGCTCCGAGCCCGGCAGCGGCTGCAACGCGCACAGCCCGACCGCAGCGCCTCGGCCGCCCGCCGCGCCCGCTCAGCGGCCTCGGCCGCCTCCCGCGCCCGCCGCATCGCGCCCTCGGCCGCGCCCTCCGTGGCGGTGTCCGCCCATGTCATCGCGCCCGCAGGCGCACCGATACGATCCATCACAGATCGCCCTCCTGGTCATGTCAGGTGGGTGGTTCAGGCGCGGGCCGGTGCTCCAACACCGGCCCGTGCCGTCCGAGCGTCTCTGGCGCTCTCCGCCGTGCTCCGGCCCAGCTCGAATG
>NZ_JBHJUO010000052.1:0-5261 GCF_042268445.1 Streptomyces sp. NPDC056169
CCGGAGGAGTCACGCGCCCCGCCGCACGCCCCCACCCCACCACCCCCCCGCCCCGGGCCCCCCCCACGACGGGCTACGCCAGCCGACTACAGCTCGCCGCGCCGCTCCAGCTCGCGGGCGATGTCGTTCTGATCGGCGATCGCGTCCACGTCCATCGGGGTCCGCGTCCGCTTGATCAGCTCGTACTCATAGCGCAGGTCCTCAGTGGACTGCGTCCGGCTGTGCTCGATCGACGCCGAAGACGGGCTCTTCCGGATCCTCATGTGCATTTCCTTTCATGGCGATTGATGCCGTTTCAGCCGGTCCGGCTGGCGACTGGCCAACCATGACACAGAACTTCTCGGTAAACAACCCTGCTTCAGTGGGCGTTGCGTGAGCTATGCTGTGCAGCATGGAAATTCCCGAGAAAGCGCAGGCCGAGGCGCTGGCGCGCGTGGCGGAACTGGGCACCCAGCGCGCCCAACTGCTCGCCGACGCCAAGGCGCTACTGCCACAGATCAAGGAAGCCGCCCTTGCGGCCGCGCGAATCGATGCCCCGCGCTCCCGCATTCAGCAGCTCAGCAAGGTGAGCACAGCCGTTGTCTACGGCTGGTTCGATGAGGCGGGCCTGCCCAAGCTCAAGGGCGGCAAGGGGGGTGTCTGACCAGATGGACTACCAGCGACACAATGTGGCTCCCCCCGGGCATGCCGACCTGCCGTTCGCCGGGGACGCGTCGCTCGCAGAGGTGCTGGGTGTGATTGACCAGCTCAGCGCGCTGGGCCGCGACCTGCGGGCCACGGTCCCCACCGCGAGCCTGCGGGGGAGTCAGTACCTGCGGGCCGCAGACCTGGCGCGATGGATCGCAGACGCCGCCGACGAGTTGCACCAGGACCTCAACCAGGACTCGTCAATCCCGCTACAGACCGACTGAGACCCGAGCGTTATTTCAGTACGCGGAATCCGCGTCCCGGCGACGCCCTGACTGGGCGTAGCCTGTCCCGCACAAGATCCAGACAGACAGCAGAAAAGCCACCCACCAGTTGCCCGAGAGTTGGCGCTCTCGGAGGTGAACGGCTTTCCGCTGGCCCTTGCCAAGGCTCGTTCTGAGTGTAGCGGTCGGTTTTTCGACCGGACACCGGGCGGGCCAGAGAGAGGCCCCACATGGCGCACCCGTCACCTGATGACTGCGCGTCCTGCCGCCGGATTTTCGGCGAGCTGGTTGAGCACGAACTGACCACTGCCCCCGGTACCTCGTTGCCCGCTGCCGTGCTGGCGGAGCGTGTGGGGCTGGTGCCGCGCGTCCTGCGCCGCCACCTCACCGAGCTGGTCACCGCTGGGCGCATTGATGTGGACCGCCGGACGCCTCTGCCGGGCGCCAGCGTCGGCCGGGCCCGCCCCCTGCCCACCTCGCCGAGCCCTGCGGAGTGGGCCGCGTCCATCCAGACCCGCGACCGCACCTGCTGCCGTCTGCTGGCCGCGCTGGCGCTCCATGCCGGTGCCGACTGGACCGGGCAGGAGCGGCAGGAGGATCTGGCCCGGGCCCTCGGGATCAGCGTGCGCACCCTGCGCACCCACCGGGGGCACCTGGAGGATGACCAGCTGGTGCGCTGGGACCGGCGCGGCCGGGTCCGGGGACTGCCGGACCGCTACACCCTGTTGTCCGGCCTGATCCGCCTGCCCGACGTGCCCGAGGAGTGGGCAGACCTGCCCTGGGCGGAGGGCGCGGCCGTGGACCTGATGGATCAGGTCTGGTGGCTGGCTGGACTGACCGACGCTCAGCACGAGCGCACCCGGCGCCACATCGCCCACCTGATGACCAACGGCTGGACGGCCGCCGAGCTACTGGGCCGACTCGATCGCATCCCGCCGACCGAGCACGTCAGCCACCCGTACGCGCTCGCGCAGTCCTTGCTGCCGGTCCGGGGAGAGCCGCCGGTCGCCACAGCGCAGGAGGTGACTGGCGGACGGGGCCCGCTGGCGATCGTGGATTGCGCCGGGAACTGCGGGCGTGCCGTTCGGGGCGTGGCCGGAGTGAGCACCTGCCGAGACTGCCGCCAGGCAGCAGCACCTGCACCGTTCTGAGGGGGAGACGGACATGGGGATCATCGGAGACGCGCTCAGTCGCGCCGCACAGGCAGCGTGGACGCGCCCGCTGCCGAAGTCCGCAGGGGCTCGGCTGCGGTTCCTGCTCAAGCGCGAGAAGGGCAGCACCCGCGCCGTGGCTGACCGGCTGGGCGTCAGCCAGCGCACCGTCCAGCGCTGGGCGAAGGGCGAGCAGCAGCCGACCGGCAAGCGTGCCGCCGCACTGGAGCGGGAGGCGGCCCGCGACTGGCAGCCCCGGGTCACCGCCGAGGCACAGCGCCGTTCCGCCCGGGACGGCCTGGTGGTGGAGACCCGGGCGCGGTTCGGGTTCACCGCCGCGCCTGGCACCACCGACGACGGCCGGATGCGGCGGATCACCGAGACGCTGCCGCCGGACGTGAGCGGGAGGATCTGGGAGGCGTGGCGCTCCGGAGATGAGGAGCAGCTGCAAGAGCTGGTCGGGCAGGGGCTGGGGTACTCGTACTTCCAGGACCGGGGCCGCCGCGCTCAAGGACTCGACGTAACGCTCACCGATGTCGACTACATCGAGCTGGGGGAGCTGTGAGCACAGATGGAGAGCCGGCTGAAGCGCCGGCCGACAGCACGAGGCAGACCGCACAGTGCCGGTGCCGCTGGTGCAAGCTCGCCCCGTGGGCACTGCCCACGGCGGCCGCCGTGCTCGTGGTACTCACCCTGGCCCTCGCGGCCGGGGGCCGGTACCCCTGGCCGGTCGATGCGGCGGTCTACCTCGCGACCGCCACCATGGTCTATGCGGTGCTCTCTGGGCCGGTGATGCGGCAGCGCTGGCGCCATGAGGACCGGCTGTTCAACGAGCAGGACCGGTAGACGGAACAAGGATGGGGCCCGCACCGTCGTGCGGGCCCCGGTTCATCGCAGGTCCCCCCATCGTCGCCAATTGGCGACAGCTCTGCACCCCGACCCACCAGACTTACAGAGTCCGGAACTGCGGGAGTCTGTCAGTCCTGAGTCCGGCGGCGCGGGGCCAGCGAGGCGAGGAGTTCGGCCTCCGTGTCCCCGCGGAGCCGTCCGGCGCGCGTCAGGAGCAGGTCGACCGCAACCCGGATCAAGGTGTTGTCCGTGATGATCTCCGAGCGGTTCCGGCGCTGCCCGGACACCCTGCGGCGCAGTGCCGCCAGCTCGGCGAGCTGGTCCGTCCGCAGACGCGTCTCCTTGCGCTCCAGGCTCTGCCACTTCGGCCCGTCTGCCGAACCCTGAGAGTCCGAGACTTCCGAACTCTCGGACTTTGTAACTTCAGAAGTCCGGGAGTCCGGGAGTTCCGAAGTTGGCTCGGCTTTTGGCTGTTCAGGAGCGGAGATGCTGCCCACCAGCTGTTCGACCTCTGGCACCAATGGCTGACGGATCGGTGACTCGGACGGCACCGTGGAGCGTTTGATCCGGGTCATGCGATCGCCTTCCACAGCCGCTCGGCGCCCGCCGCGTACACGTCGCGCATCTCCTTGCCCCGGGCGCCCAGAGCGGACAGCGGCATGCCTTCGTCCGCCGCGTCCTTGACCACCGATCGCTCCGGAATCGCGTCCCAGACCCGATCCGGCCCGAAGATGGCCGGCAGGCTCGTGAGGTGGTGCGCGTGGCCGGCCAGCCGCCCATCGACCTTGGAGGGGATCGCCGCGAGGAACCGCAGTTCCGCGTTCGCCAGCTCGGCGAGCGTCTGCGGATCCTGGACGAAGTCCCGAAAGCGGGTGGCGCCCTCCACCCCGTCGTACTCCGGCTCCACCAGGGCAACCGCCCAGTCAGCCGCGGCGAGGCCGAGCTGCGTCAGGTGCCCCAGCGAGGGCGGGCAGTCGATCAGCGTCACGTCGTGCGCCTCATCAACCCCCTCCAAAGCGCGCGCCAGCCGCCCGCGAGCGCCCATCACCGCCGCTTCCGCGATGCGGTTCTCCAGATCGAAGCGGGCCGGGAGCACATCGATCCGCATCCCGTACAGCCCCTCCCAGCCACACGGCACGATTCCGTCCGCCGCCGCGCCAGCCTGCCCGCTGCGGACCACCTCGCTCACCGAGACCGTGGCGGCCTGGTCCACCCGGTAGGGCCGCGCCAGCCGCCGCGAGGTGTTCGCCTGCGGATCCAGATCCACCACCAGGACCCGGCGCCCGGCATCCGCCAGCGCCGCCGCCGTGTTCACCACCCACGCGCTCTTGCCCACCCCGCCCTTGTTATTGCCCGCTGCCACGCGTCTGCTGCGTCCCACCATCAACCTCCGAACTCTGTAACTCCGGCACTTCCGTACCCCGGAAGTACACCACCAGAGCGCCCTCGCTTCGGGCGGACCCGCCCGAAGCGTCAGCCGGCCCTTTCACCGCGGGCCGCTGTGCGCCTCGCTGACGCCCCCGCACCTCACCTCCCGACAGGTGGGGCCGCCGGGGGAGCGCTGAGGGGCTCTCAGGCCTATCTGCGGCGCAGCTGGCGAGCGAATCGGCGCACGGCTACCTCGCGGGCGATCGGCGGCCCGAGGTAGCACGCCAGCACCGGAGCCGCAGCCAGAGCGAAAGCAGCCCATACCCCCCATAGCTGACGCATCAGCAGCACGCCCCCGATCAGCAGCAGCAGACCCACCGTCACCGCGAACGCGTGCGCCTCGTCCCGCTCCCGATCTCCCATCACGCACCCCCGCCCGTGATCACCGAGCCATCGAGCGTAGGTGCCACCCCCAACACCGGCACCCCGATTCACCGCACCACGCCCGGACGCAGGATCCGAACCGGCAACTCAAAGTCCCCCCCCCCCCCCGAAGTCCCGAGTTATCCACAGGCAACGGGCAAACGCACATCGAAACGCACGCGGATCGCACCTGGATCGCACAATTCCGGGGCCTACTGGCCGGTAAGGGGACTCTGAATTGCCGGTTCGGGTCCCCCCCTCCTGACCTGCGAAAACACCAGTTTCGAGCCCCTCGTCATCCACAATTTTGTACCAAGGGGGACCCGAGATTGCCGGTAGGGTCCCCCACCTCTGACCTGCGAAAACGCCCTCCAGTTTGTACCAAGGGGGACCCAGAATTGCCGGTTCTCTAGTAGTCCCCCTCCCCCATCACCGGCACCGCCGCGCCTGCCGCAAAGCGGCAACGGCGCCGGACGGCGGGCCGCGAAGCGGCACGCATCGTCTCGTCACAGAGCGCAGCGATGTGTACAGGGGCATAGCGCAGCTATGCCCCTTACCC
>NZ_JBHJUO010000053.1:0-5198 GCF_042268445.1 Streptomyces sp. NPDC056169
CTTCAGAACTAACACAGTGGACGCGAGCAACTGAGGACAAGCCCTCGGCCTATTAGTACCGGTCAGCTCCACCCATTACTGGGCTTCCACATCCGGCCTATCAACCCAGTGGTCTACTGGGAGCCTTACCCTCTCAAGGAGGTGGGAATACTCATCTTGAAGCAGGCTTCCCGCTTAGATGCTTTCAGCGGTTATCCCTCCCGAACGTAGCCAACCAGCCATGCCCTTGGCAGGACAACTGGCACACCAGAGGTTCGTCCGTCCCGGTCCTCTCGTACTAGGGACAGCCCTTCTCAATATTCCTACGCGCACAGCGGATAGAGACCGAACTGTCTCACGACGTTCTAAACCCAGCTCGCGTACCGCTTTAATGGGCGAACAGCCCAACCCTTGGGACCGACTCCAGCCCCAGGATGCGACGAGCCGACATCGAGGTGCCAAACCATCCCGTCGATATGGACTCTTGGGGAAGATCAGCCTGTTATCCCCGGGGTACCTTTTATCCGTTGAGCGACGGCGCTTCCACAAGCCACCGCCGGATCACTAGTCCCGACTTTCGTCCCTGCTCGACCCGTCGGTCTCACAGTCAAGCTCCCTTGTGCACTTACACTCAACACCTGATTGCCAACCAGGCTGAGGGAACCTTTGGGCGCCTCCGTTACCCTTTGGGAGGCAACCGCCCCAGTTAAACTACCCATCAGACACTGTCCCTGATCCGGATCACGGACCGAGGTTAGACATCCAGCACGACCAGAGTGGTATTTCAACGGCGACTCCACCATGACTGGCGTCACGGCTTCAAAGTCTCCCACCTATCCTACACAAGCCGAACCGAACACCAATATCAAACTATAGTAAAGGTCCCGGGGTCTTTTCGTCCTGCTGCGCGAAACGAGCATCTTTACTCGTAGTGCAATTTCACCGGGCCTATGGTTGAGACAGTCGAGAAGTCGTTACGCCATTCGTGCAGGTCGGAACTTACCCGACAAGGAATTTCGCTACCTTAGGATGGTTATAGTTACCACCGCCGTTTACTGGCGCTTAAGTTCTCAGCTTCGCCACACCGAAATGTGACTAACCGGTCCCCTTAACGTTCCAGCACCGGGCAGGCGTCAGTCCGTATACATCGCCTTACGGCTTCGCACGGACCTGTGTTTTTAGTAAACAGTCGCTTCTCGCTGGTCTCTGCGGCCACCCCCAGCTCACGGAGTAAATCCGATCACCAGTGATGGCCCCCCTTCTCCCGAAGTTACGGGGGCATTTTGCCGAGTTCCTTAACCATAGTTCACCCGAACGCCTCGGTATTCTCTACCTGACTACCTGAGTCGGTTTAGGGTACGGGCCGCCATGAAACTCGCTAGAGGCTTTTCTCGACAGCATAGGATCATCCACTTCACCACAATCGGCTCGGCATCAGGTCTCAGGCTTAATGCGTGACGGATTTGCCTATCACACGCCCTACACCCTTACCCCGGGACTACCACCGCCCGGGCTGGACTACCTTCCTGCGTCACCCCATCGCTTACCTACTACCACCTTGGATCGACGGCTCCACCACTTTCCTTTCCCCGAAGGGTCCGGAACGGCTTCACGGCCTTAGCATTAATGGATTCGATATTGGGCGTTTCAAAGCGGGTACCGGAATATCAACCGGTTGTCCATCGACTACGCCTGTCGGCCTCGCCTTAGGTCCCGACTTACCCTGGGCAGATCAGCTTGACCCAGGAACCCTTAGTCAATCGGCGCACACGTTTCTCACGTGTGTATCGCTACTCATGCCTGCATTCTCACTCGTGAACCGTCCACAACTAGCTTCCGCTGCTGCTTCACCCGGCACACGACGCTCCCCTACCCATCACAGCGGGCGTTGGCCCTATTGCTGCAATGACACGACTTCGGCGGTACGCTTGAGCCCCGCTACATTGTCGGCGCGGAATCACTTGACCAGTGAGCTATTACGCACTCTTTCAAGGGTGGCTGCTTCTAAGCCAACCTCCTGGTTGTCTCTGCGACTCCACATCCTTTCCCACTTAGCGTACGCTTAGGGGCCTTAGTCGATGCTCTGGGCTGTTTCCCTCTCGACCATGGAGCTTATCCCCCACAGTCTCACTGCCGTGCTCTCACTTACCGGCATTCGGAGTTTGGCTAAGGTCAGTAACCCGGTAGGGCCCATCGCCTATCCAGTGCTCTACCTCCGGCAAGAAACACACGACGCTGCACCTAAATGCATTTCGGGGAGAACCAGCTATCACGGAGTTTGATTGGCCTTTCACCCCTAACCACAGGTCATCCCCCAGGTTTTCAACCCTGGTGGGTTCGGTCCTCCACGAAGTCTTACCTCCGCTTCAACCTGCCCATGGCTAGATCACTCCGCTTCGGGTCTTGAGCGCGCTACTAAATCGCCCTATTCGGACTCGCTTTCGCTACGGCTTCCCCACACGGGTTAACCTCGCAACACACCGCAAACTCGCAGGCTCATTCTTCAAAAGGCACGCAGTCACGACCCATTGGGTAAACCCAATGAGCGACGCTCCCACGGCTTGTAGGCACACGGTTTCAGGTACTATTTCACTCCGCTCCCGCGGTACTTTTCACCATTCCCTCACGGTACTATCCGCTATCGGTCACCAGGGAATATTTAGGCTTAGCGGGTGGTCCCGCCAGATTCACACGGGATTTCTCGGGCCCCGTGCTACTTGGGTGTCTCTCAAACGAGCCGTTAATGTTTCAGCTACGGGGGTCTTACCCTCTACGCCGGACCTTTCGCATGTCCTTCGCCTACATCAACGGTTTCTGACTCGTCTCACAGCCGGCAGACTGTGAAAGAGAGATCCCACAACCCCGCATGCGCAACCCCTGCCGGGTATCACACGCATACGGTTTGGCCTCATCCGGTTTCGCTCGCCACTACTCCCGGAATCACGGTTGTTTTCTCTTCCTGAGGGTACTGAGATGTTTCACTTCCCCTCGTTCCCTCCACATGCCCTATGTGTTCAGGCATGGGTGACAGCCCATGACGACTGCCGGGTTTCCCCATTCGGAAACCCCCGGATCAAAGCCTGGTTGACGGCTCCCCGGGGACTATCGTGGCCTCCCACGTCCTTCATCGGTTCCTGGTGCCAAGGCATCCACCGTGCGCCCTTAAAAACTTGGCCACAGATGCTCGCGTCCACTGTGTAGTTCTCAAACAACGACCAGCCACCCATCACCCTGCTCCATAAGGAACAAGTTCACTGGGGCCGGCATCACGAAGGCAACGACCATACGGCCGCACCCTCAGATACCCAACAACGTGCCAGGCACGACCTGTCGGAACATCGTCACTTTCCACGCCGAAGCAGTACTTGTGAGGAGATCCTCGAGACCGTGCCAACTAATCAACGTTCCACCCATGAGCTGACCGTGCAGAACGTTTGTCTGCAATCGGTACTGTGCTCCTTAGAAAGGAGGTGATCCAGCCGCACCTTCCGGTACGGCTACCTTGTTACGACTTCGTCCCAATCGCCAGTCCCACCTTCGACAGCTCCCTCCCACAAGGGGTTGGGCCACCGGCTTCGGGTGTTACCGACTTTCGTGACGTGACGGGCGGTGTGTACAAGGCCCGGGAACGTATTCACCGCAGCAATGCTGATCTGCGATTACTAGCAACTCCGACTTCATGGGGTCGAGTTGCAGACCCCAATCCGAACTGAGACCGGCTTTTTGAGATTCGCTCCGCCTCGCGGCATCGCAGCTCTTTGTACCGGCCATTGTAGCACGTGTGCAGCCCAAGACATAAGGGGCATGATGACTTGACGTCGTCCCCACCTTCCTCCGAGTTGACCCCGGCGGTCTCCTGTGAGTCCCCATCACCCCGAAGGGCATGCTGGCAACACAGGACAAGGGTTGCGCTCGTTGCGGGACTTAACCCAACATCTCACGACACGAGCTGACGACAGCCATGCACCACCTGTATACCGACCACAAGGGGGGCACTATCTCTAATGCTTTCCGGTATATGTCAAGCCTTGGTAAGGTTCTTCGCGTTGCGTCGAATTAAGCCACATGCTCCGCTGCTTGTGCGGGCCCCCGTCAATTCCTTTGAGTTTTAGCCTTGCGGCCGTACTCCCCAGGCGGGGAACTTAATGCGTTAGCTGCGGCACCGACGACGTGGAATGTCGCCAACACCTAGTTCCCAACGTTTACGGCGTGGACTACCAGGGTATCTAATCCTGTTCGCTCCCCACGCTTTCGCTCCTCAGCGTCAGTAATGGCCCAGAGATCCGCCTTCGCCACCGGTGTTCCTCCTGATATCTGCGCATTTCACCGCTACACCAGGAATTCCGATCTCCCCTACCACACTCTAGCCTGCCCGTATCGGATGCAGACCCGGGGTTAAGCCCCGGGCTTTCACACCCGACGTGACAAGCCGCCTACGAGCTCTTTACGCCCAATAATTCCGGACAACGCTTGCGCCCTACGTATTACCGCGGCTGCTGGCACGTAGTTAGCCGGCGCTTCTTCTGCAGGTACCGTCACTTTCGCTTCTTCCCTGCTGAAAGAGGTTTACAACCCGAAGGCCGTCATCCCTCACGCGGCGTCGCTGCATCAGGCTTTCGCCCATTGTGCAATATTCCCCACTGCTGCCTCCCGTAGGAGTCTGGGCCGTGTCTCAGTCCCAGTGTGGCCGGTCGCCCTCTCAGGCCGGCTACCCGTCGTCGCCTTGGTAGGCCATTACCCCACCAACAAGCTGATAGGCCGCGGGCTCATCCTTCACCGCCGGAGCTTTTAACCAGCTTCCATGCAGAAGCCGGTGTTATCCGGTATTAGACCCCGTTTCCAGGGCTTGTCCCAGAGTGAAGGGCAGATTGCCCACGTGTTACTCACCCGTTCGCCACTAATCCACCCCGAAGGGCTTCATCGTTCGACTTGCATGTGTTAAGCACGCCGCCAGCGTTCGTCCTGAGCCAGGATCAAACTCTCCGTGAATGTTTGCCGGTAATCCGGCGATACACTCGCGTTGAGCGGAACGATCGAGTCGGAATAAGACCGATCGTTCACAGCGTCCTCGCTGTGTGCCACCCGGCTAAGGGTGGACTTTTTCAAAGGAACCTCGACCATCCGAAGATGGACGGGGTATCAACTAATCTGGCGTTGATTTTTGGCACGCTGTTGAGTTCTCAAGGAACGGACGCTTCCTTTGTACTCACCCTCTCGGG
>NZ_JBHJUO010000054.1:0-3390 GCF_042268445.1 Streptomyces sp. NPDC056169
GTGTGGATCCCAGCCGGGGCCGCAGTGTGCACGGGTCAGGCGCCGAGCGCGCCCGCCTTCACAGCGCCGACGAACGCAGCCCAGGGCGCGGACGAGGCGGCAGCGGCGGGGATGCTGCGGTCCTTGGTGTCCCGGAAGAACGCGCCGCCGGTGGTCCGGGCGACCTCGATGCAGGCACCGTTGCCGGTGCTGTGGCTCGACACGTGCCAGGGCAGAGTGGTGCTGTCCATGTGTTGCCTTTCTGGTGGTTGTTACGTGATGGGGCCCCGTCCCCGACGGGGGCGGGGGCGGGGCCCCTACCCGTGCCCGGCCTGCGTTCTTGCCGGGTCCGGGAGTTCAGTGGCGGCACCGCGGGCACCGGCACGGCGGCCACGCCGAAGTCAGCGCGAACGGGTCAAGCGGCTCATCAGCCGTCACGCACACCTCGTCACGCCGCTCGATGATCTCGCCGTCGTGGATACGGGTCACCCGCATCGTCATCAGCCGCATGGGCGCCTTGCCGGCCTGCCCGGCGCTCACTGCTCGCCCCGGTGCGCGGTGGCGCGATGACGGCGGAGCCACACCCGGCAGTCGACCGCCCGCGAGAGGTCGCCCGCACTCTTCGCGCTGGCCTCCTCGGCTTGGAGTCGTCGGCATTCGGAACACCCGGGCACTGCCGGGGGCGGCGCTTGTGTTCTACGATCCATGCGTCACTGCTCCCTATGTAGCGGTGGCCACACCCCCCGGGCCCTGCCAGGCCGCGGGGGTTTCTTGTGACCCAGACCATACCGCGCCTTACCGAGGGTTGCCGAGGGGTCCTGCGGTCGCGCGGCATGGTGCGGGAACCTACGGTCGCCGGTATGAGCGCTGATCTCGACCGGACGCGGGCGGTATGGAGGCAGGCCGCACAGATCGTCATCGGCCGGATCAAGGACGGCACCTATCCGCCCGGGACCCGAGTGCCCTCGACGCTGGAGCTGGCAACCGAGCTGGGGGTCGCGGCGTCGACGAGCCAGAAGGCGCTCGCCTATCTGCGCCGTGAGGGCTGGTTGCGCGGCGAGACCGGGATTGGAACCTTCGTCGCCGACCAGCCGCCCCTCGACGGCTGAGCACGCCCAGGTACCGGCGGACGCCACGTCAGGCCCTCGCTATCCGTGCCGCCGCCGGGGACACTTGCAATATGCAACTTACCTTTCAGCAGGCTGGCTACCGTCTCGTCACTGATCTGCCGGAGGAGATGCGGCCGTGGCGTGACCGGCCGACCAAGTGGGAGAACGTCTCCCCCGCAACCGGCACCTATCACCTCGACTCTGGCGGCGTGTACCTGTACTACCCGGACGCCGGCAGCGCCGGACTCGACCACCCCGTGGGTCAGGCGCAGTTCGGGCTGGGCTGCATCTCCAGCTACCGCGCGGAGACCGACCCGGCTCGCCGGGCGGTGTTCCTGGCGCGGGCGAAGACGCAGGCGGACCGGCTCATCGCCAAACGCCTTGAGGCCCGGGGCAGCTGGTGGTTCCCTTACGGGTTCGACTTCACGCACGCCGTGCACACCGGTGTCTCGTACACGGCGCCGTGGTATTCGGGGATGGCGCAGGGCGAGGTTCTCAGCCTGCTCGTGCAGCTGTCCCAGCTCGACGGGGTGTGCGGCGAGGACCGGGCCAGGTATCTCGCGGCGGCCGACGCAGCGTTCGCGTCCCTGCAGGTCGCGGACGACGGCTACCCGTGGGCCGTCAACGTCGACGACGCTGGCTACGTGTGGCTTCAGGAGTACCCGGGCAGCCAGCCGGGCGCCGGGGACTACACGTACAACGGCATGGTCTTCGCGATGTTCGGGCTGTGGGACTACTACGTCGCCACCGGCAGCCAGGACGCCGCAGCCCTGTACGACGGGTGCGCGACCACCATCGCCCGCTACTTTCCGCTGCTGCGGAACACCAAGTGGGCCTCGCACTACTGCCAGACGCACCGCATACCCGCGCCCGCCTACCACCAGCACCACATCAACCTGCTGCGGCAACTGCACTGGCAGACCGGCAGCGCCGACTTCGCCGACCACACGGACCGGCTCGTCGACGACTACCCGGCCAGCGTGACGGGCACGGTCCAGTTCGCGGCCGGCACGCACACCCTGTACCGGTACGACACGGCTGCGGACGGCTCCTGGGCGCAGTCCAAGGCGGACAAGATCCTGGAAACCAAGTCGGTGACGTTCAGCCGGGCGACGCAGGCCCCGGCGTCGATGCGGCGCCGGATCCAGAACCGGGGCATCTACTACCGGATCAGCGCTGGCGCATATGAGGGCTGGTGGGTGGGCGAGGCGTGGCCCAACTCGTACCTGCTCGGGCAGTACCTGACGACCCTGTACCGGCCCACCCGCACCGTGACGTTCCCAGGGGGCGGCACCTCGGTGGACACGTACAAGGTGGCGGCGGACGGCACGGCGACCATCAGGACGGTGTCCTTCGCGACCCCGTCGAACGCGCCGACGGACCGGCGGGCGATCGTCAACGGCAGGCCGTGCTTCCAGATCACAGCGGGCGGCCTGACCGGGTACTGGGTGGCGGCGACGTCGGTGACGGTCAACTCCTCGGGGCCGACCGGCTAAGGGCTGCGGTAACGACGAAGCGGCCCCGCCCTCCCGGAGGAGGACGGGGCCGTGGTCATGGGTACTGGCGGCGGTGCGGGTCGAGGCCCAACGCCTCCGGGGTGTTGCCGTTGCCGTTGTTGCCGGGCTGGTTCGGCGGCGGGGCACCGTCCCGCCTGCAGACGAGCGCGTCGGCATCCCATGACGGCGCCTGCAGGCTGTACCCGTCGGGGCATGTCTGCCCGGACCGGCCGTCCTTGCCGTCGTGGCCGTCGTGGCCGTCGTGGCCGTCGTGGCCGTCCTTGCCGGGCGGGCCGGCCGGTCCTGCCGGGCCTGCGGGTCCTGCTGGGCCTGCTGGGCCTGCCGGTCCTACCGACCCCGCCGGGCCTGCCGGACCGGTCACTGTAGCGCCGGGCTCGCCTTGCCCGCCGGACGGTCCCGCAGCACCGGGCGAGCCTGGCGAGCCGGGAGGGCCCGTCGCACCCGGCCGTCCCGGCTCGCCCTGCGGACCGCGAGGCCCAGCCGGGCCAGGGACCGGCACAGGCACCTGGGCGCGTGCGGGCAGATCGTCTACCGCTCGCGACGGGTCCGGCGCGGCCGGCGTCCCCCCGCCTGCTTTGATCTGCGAGCGCAGCACCCGCACATCCGTCGCCAGCGTGGCCACGGCGTCCCCGCGCAGGTCCGCCTCTGCGGCGAGGTCATCCGCCCGGCGGTCTCCCGCGTCGATGCGGAGCCACACGAGGACTACCGCACCCGACAGCACGAGTAGCACGGCTGCGACCGCGAGGAATCGCCATCGCTGTACGTGGAGCGGCCTCGCGTGGCGA
>NZ_JBHJUO010000055.1:0-1709 GCF_042268445.1 Streptomyces sp. NPDC056169
GCTGTGGTTGATATTTTAAGAACAATGAAATATCCGAGGGTTAGTCGTATTGATGTAGCTTTTGATTTTAAGGGAGTAGATCTAACTGAATTTTATTTTTTGGATGAGGGTGTTAGGAAGAAAAATATGTGGATTGATGGCACTAACAAACTAGAGACTTTATACATAGGTGCTCCAAATTCTGATTTGCGTATACGAGTTTATAACAAAGCTAAAGAGCAGCAAAAAGAAGGTATAGAGGTAGATGGTGACTGGTGGCGTGTAGAAGCTCAGATTCGTAGTGAGTGGATGCCTAATTTTATGTTAGGTATTAATCCTTTTTCGGGTTTACACATTAAACAGGTAGATTGGGAATCGATTGAAAGTATACGTGAACAAGCTATGTGTAAGTTCTTTTTAGATTGTCCTGGGAAGTTGGCTGAAGTGGATAAAAATACAAGGTCTAAATACAAGAAAATCCTTGCTAGCCTGCCAGCTAACAAGGAAGTAGATATCCAGTCCTTTTATGACCAAAATAGGACTGAGATTAGAAAACAACTAGATTATTGGTTAGAATTCCCTAAGAGAAATAATGTTATGTAACTATTATACCATATGAAACCATCAAGTAGACATTAAAGAGAACGTTCGGAGTCGTATGTGGTAAGGAGTGGGGGGACCCGGTGACGGGGGGGCCCAAACTTGCCACATACGAACTGAACGTTTATTTTTGTTCCGCTTGTAGTTGCCATTTGGTATACAGTTGTGATACCATTAGTATACACTTAGGTGTATCCTTTGATAACTAAATAGATGAAAGGTAGGCGTCCTCAGTCTACCTATTTCATGTTAGGAGGTCATTTGATTGGCGAGAGATGAAAAATTGGTTATACGTTTGGTTGAATCTGTTAAAGAGGATTTTCAGGCGTATTCGGAAGAGTTAGGTATGACTATGTCGGCATTAGGTTCGTATGTAGTTGGTGAATGGATTAGGCAACAAAAGAATAAAGAGCGTTTAGAAGAGAAAAGCGCTCTGGCGATGATTGAATATGGTAAGAAGCTATTAGAAGAGCAAGAACAAGAGAAGTGAGCATTATGCCGAGAAAATCTGTTGTTATTTTAGGAGGAAGCTGTGTTAGGTATAATTTGCGTTAGCTATCCCCCGAGGGTGTTTTCGGGGGGTGGGTAAGGCAAACGGTAGGTGCCTTGCTTCGGGTCCCTGGGATTGCAATAGAGGAATTGGAATAAGCGCAACGATGGGCAAGGACTATATTTAGGGTGATGGTTCCTTATTAACTTGATTGAACCACCACTAAAGACGAAAAACTACGGAAATTAGGGAGGATTGGCGAGGACGTTTGAACCCCGCTCTCTCTAACAGCGGGGTTGCGGGTGAAAACTTAGGAAAAAGGGGGACTAAGGTGCGGTGGACATTTCTTTCTCTATTGATAGACTGACCATACTTGGTGTTGATTCTGGTCGGTTTGAAAAGACTATTAATAACAATCAATTTGGTTTTATTTTAAGAGATTCATTAGCTCCATTTCCGTATAGAAGGCAATATCATATGGTTGATGGTTCTTTGCTTCAATACACTGATTCTGTAAATCATGATGCGATACGTTATGAGTTTAATCCTAATAATATTAGACCATCTAAGGAAAATGAACATAGACGAGCAGTAGTTGAGATTTTGAGAACCATGAAATATCCGAGGGTTAGTCGTATTC